>NZ_JAXGFS010000006.1:0-311863 GCF_041008745.1 Pseudophaeobacter sp. 1A09344 | reverse complement strand
CATTGGCAACTCCATTCTGGCTCAGCCTCAACTTGGCCACGCACTTAACACCGCAACGCTTTACAAGCAATGAAACCACCCAGAGCAGAGGGTTGCCCCGGACCAAATGCCACGCAATTCAGGATTTGCACGCTGGGTGCCAAGCGGCTAGGCACAGGTAGAACCTCTGTAAGAGCCGGACCCGACCGATGCCTCCAAAACCTGCCCGCGCCTGGCAACGCATGCTGTCAGGGCGCCGACTGGATCTTCTGGATCCCACGCCCGTCGACATTGAAATCGAGGATATCGCCCACGGGCTGGCCTTTGTGGCGCGCTGGAACGGGCAAACCAAGGGTGATTTCGCCTATTCGGTAGCCGAACATTCGCTGCTGGTCGAGAGCTTGTTCGCCCGTCTTTACCCCAAGGCGCCCGTGAAATGGCGCCTGGCCGCGCTGCTGCACGATGCCCCGGAATATGTCATCGGCGACATGATATCCCCGGTGAAGGCAGCAGTCGGTCCCGGGTATGAGGATCTGGATCAGCGGCTGACTACGGCCATCCATGTCCGTTTCGGCCTGCCCGCCGCCCTGCCAAAAACCATCAAGTCCAAGATCAAGCGCGCCGACAAAATCAGCGCATGGATGGAGGCGGTGCAGATCGCCGGGTTTTCGGAGACGGAGGCCAACAAGTTCTTTGGCAGCATCGACCCGCAGATCACGGGCGATCTGTCTATCGACCTGCGCCCGCCGGTCGAGGTGCGCCGTGATTTTGTCAGCCGCCACGCAGAGTTGCTGGCGCAGCTTTAGGCCACTACCTCAGGCGTTGGCGGTTTTGGCCGCCCGCCTGGCCCGACGGGCGCGGCGCATTTCGCGGATCCGCTGCTGTTTGAATTCGGGCGATTCCACGAAACGGTCGCTGCCGCCAAGCCCCTTTTCGACAAGGATCTGTTGCCGCTGATCGTCGCTCAGCACCGGCCATTGCGCATCAGCAGAAATGAATCCATGCGTGGCAAGAGCCCGGCCGATCACCGAATGGTCGATCTCGCCAAAGCTGTTGCGGCTCGACTTTGGCTTGTTGACCGGCACCCATTCAGTGCGAAGCGCGCCAATCACCAACGGATTGCATTTGCAGAAATGCGCTACATTCATCGCCAGCAGATTATTGGCGCCGGATTGGCGCCGCAGGACCATCGCGACCTTCTGATCCGGCCTTCCTACCATGGCAAAGAGATGCAGCGCCGAGCCATCCGCCGCGATCACCCGTTTCGCCGCCTTGTAGCGCGCCAGTTGCTCGGTCAGGCTGTGCTCCTGCGGGTGGAAGATCTCGTAGCCTTCGGCCTGAAGCAGCTCTTCCATCTGCTCTTCGCCCAGAAGACCGCCCTTGCTGAGGCCCAGTTTCGAACGGGAGATATAGAGCTTTTCAGGGCCTTCAGGGGTCACATCCCGGGCAAAGCGGCTGTGCACCGCATTGCGGAACTTGCGGGTGCCACGAGTGATATGGCCAAGGCCAAACCCCTGCCCTGGCACCACCAGTTCCTCAACCCGGGTCGGTTCAGCCGCAACCCGGATTGGCAGGCCCGGCGCAAAGAGATTGATGAACTCGCGCTGAAAGCCGCGCGTTTCATCGCCCACAGCCGGGCGTTTGGGGATGAACAGGATGCCGTCCACCGGCTGATCCAGATGTGGCAGCGCCCAGAGCCGGGACGAGCTTTCCACCAGGAAATGCCCGAAATGCGCCCAGAGCACCCCGCCCCAGAGCCAGCGCCCCGGCAGGGTTGCGTTGACCTCACTCGGCGGGTCGGGCTGCACGGTGATCGGGCGGTATTTGCGCCAGAGCGCGGCCTTGGCGCAGTAATCACCAGAGGCAGTCAACACGCCGGCCTTTTGCACCAGCGCACTGTCGACCGGCGGGATCACGCAGGCACCGCGCAGGGTCTCAATCTCCTCGGACCAGCCCCCGTCGGGCAACGGCTGATCTTCGGGTCCGGCGCCATGCTCTGTCATGTGTGGTCCTCGCCTGGGG
This sequence comes from Pseudophaeobacter sp. 1A09344, assembly GCF_041008745.1. Taxonomy (NCBI): domain Bacteria; kingdom Pseudomonadati; phylum Pseudomonadota; class Alphaproteobacteria; order Rhodobacterales; family Roseobacteraceae; genus Pseudophaeobacter; species Pseudophaeobacter sp. 1A09344. Next base: position 309,862 of record NZ_JAXGFS010000006.1, on the reverse strand, counting down.
GTTGCCTTTACTTGGGGCTGCGTTTGGCGAGGATCCGCTGCAAGGTCCGCCGGTGCATGTTCAGCCGCCGAGCGGTTTCGGACACGTTGCGGTCGCAGAGTTCATAGATGCGCTGAATATGCTCCCAGCGCACGCGGTCCGCGCTCATCGGGTTTTCCGGTGGCGGCGGCAGTTCATCCGCCGAGGCCAAGAGCGCATTGGTGATATCGGTCGCATCCGCCGGTTTCGACAGGTAATCGGTGGCGCCGATCTTCACCGCAGCAACGGCGGTGGCAATGGCGCCATATCCGGTCAGCACCACAACCCGGCTGTCGGGACGTTTTTCTCGGATCACCTCGACCACATCCAGACCGTTGCCATCCTCCAGCCGCAGATCGACAACCGCATAGGCTGGGGGCCGGGCGGTGGCGATGGCGCTGCCAGCGGCGACAGATCCGGCGGTCTCAATCTCGAAACCGCGCTTTTCCATCGCTTTGGCCAGGCGGCGCAGAAACGGTTCATCATCATCGACCAACAAGAGCGATTTGTCGGGTCCGATGTCCCTTTGCGTCGCTTCGACCATGCCCGCTCCTCCGCGTTCGTTCAGCAAATTCTTGTTTTGGATATTAAACGCCGGGTGGCAAAGGTCAAATGCCAGACACCGTTACATGTTATCAATGAAACAGCCGATCTTGTCTGCCACCTGCTCGGGCGTCTCATCGCGGCGGAAGAATTCGACGAAACCGTCCTCAGGCAGCACCAGATAGGCAAAGGTGGAATGATCGACCAGATAATAGTCCTCATCCCCGTCCTGTTTCTTGTAATAGGTCTTGTAGGCCTGGCTGGCCGCCTTGACCTGCTCGGCCGATCCGGTGAGACCGATCATCTTTTCATGCATGTTGTAGGCAAAATCGCCAACCACCTCGGGGGTGTCGCGGTCCGGGTCGATCGAGATGAACACCGGTGTCACGCTGTAACCGCGTTCATCCAGCACATCGATGGCCTCGGCGTTGCGGGACACATCCAGCGGGCAGACGTCGGGGCAGAAGGTATAGCCAAAGTACAGCAGCGATGGTTCGGTAATGACATCCTTGTCGGTAACCGTCTCACCCTTGGAATTGACCAGTTCGAACGGCCCGCCAATGGTATCGGCGCCACCGGCAATCTTACTGCTGCGGCACTGGGCGAATTTGTCATCGCTGTCCCCTGGGCGGGTCAGGAACCAGGTGCCGCCGGCAAGAGCAGCAATGAACAGGGCAGCAAGAAGGGCATATAGGCGGGTCATGTGATCACACTTTGCGAACGGGAAGGGTTGTTGATCGTTTCGGGCGCGAGACCTATCAAGAAACTCAGCCGATGCAACTGCACACGGCGTCACACCGCCGATCGGCGCGGGAACGTGATAATGCGCCGCAGATCAGGAGGCCCAGATGAGCGAGACCCAATTCGGCCTGATGCATGGCCAGGAACGCAGCCACTGGATCCGTTTGCGGACCCTGATCCTGCTGCGCTGGGTGGCCATCGCCGGGCAGATCATTGCGATCCTGGTGGCGCAGTACATGTACAATCTGCAACTGGTGCTGCCGCTATGTTTTCTGGCGGTCGGCATCGCGGTCACCGGAAATCTTGTCGCCACCCTGATGTTCCCCGAGAACAAGCGCCTATCGGAATTCGAAAACTTCCTGATGGTACTGTTCGATCTGATGCAGCTGGCGTTTTTGTTGAGCCTGACCGGCGGTCTGCACAATCCCTTTGCCCTGCTGGTTCTGGCGCCGGTGACGATTTCCGCTGCCATGATGGGGCTGCGCTCAACCCTGATCATTGGCGGTACTGCCATCATGCTGGTAACACTGATGGCCGAATTTCATATTCCCCTGCGCACCGAACAGGGGTTCCTGCTGCGGGTTCCGGATGTCTTTGTCTTTGGCAACTGGACCGCCATCGTCATCGCCATCCTGTTCATCGGGTTCTACTCCTTCCGGATCAGCACCGAGATCCGCAGCATGTCGGACGCGCTTTCTGCCACCCAGCTGGCCCTGTCGCGTGAGCAAAAGCTGACCGACCTTGGCGGCGTGGTCGCTGCCGCCGCGCATGAACTTGGCACACCGCTGGCCACCATAAAACTGGCCAGTGCCGAACTGTTGGATGAATTGGACGACCGCCCCGACCTGCGCGAAGACGCCGCCCTGATCCGGGAACAGGCGGACCGCTGCCGCGATATCCTGCGCAGCATGGGCCGGGCCGGCAAGGACGACTTGCATCTGCGCCAGGCGCCGCTCTCGACCGTCATCCACGAGGCAGCCGAACCGCATATGGACCGCGGCACGACGGTCGTTTTTCACGAAGCCCCGCTGGAGGACGGCAGCCTGCAGCAACCCACCATCCTGCGCAAACCCGAGATCATCCACGGACTGCGCAATCTGGTACAGAACGCGGTGGATTTCGCGGGCAGCACCGTCTGGATCGACGCCGCCTGGGACGACGAAAAAATCGAGGTTCGGATCAGCGACGACGGGCGCGGGTTCCCCTCTCAGATGCTGGGCCGGATCGGCGATCCCTTCATGAAACGACGGCGCAGCGGATCTGATCGGCGCAAACGCCCCGGTTACGAAGGCATGGGGCTGGGCCTGTTCATCGCCAAAACCCTGCTGGAACGCAGCGGCGCCAACCTGCGGTTTACCAATGGATCGGCCCCGCTTCCCGGACTAATACTGCCAAAAGAACGCCGGGGTGCCATCGTCGAAGTCTCCTGGCCGCGTGACAAAGTCGACGCGCTCAAGGGCGAAAATGCCGTTCCAACCGGGAAAAACCAGAGAATTGAAATTTAACTGTTCACTTTTTAGCAACCAATTAAACTTCATTTAACCATTTTTAAGCAACCATTGATAAAGCGATACGCGAGCAAGGCAGGACAACATGCAGAACATCGTTTCAATCGAATGGCTAATCTTGGCAACCCTCTGCGCCGCCACAGCCGCGGCCGCTGTGTGGTGGCTGTCTCCCGGCGCGCGCTCCAAATCGCTGGAGCAGGATCTGCTGTCCAGCGACGGGCGTACTGATGCGGTCTTCCTGTTTGACGACACCAACCTGATCGGCTGGTCCTCGGGCGCACGCAAATTCATTGGCGAACACGCCGAGGCGTTCAGCTGGAACATGCTGCGCGACCAGCTGGCGCGCAATTACCCCGGCCTGCCGCAATCGCCCGGATTTCTGAAAGATGTCGGTCCCCTTGTCCTGTCGGGCACCGAATCCGCCGAAAGCCGCGAAGCGCATTGTGAATGGATCGACGGTATCACCCGCGTGCAGCTGCGCCGCTCGACCCTGGAAGAGCAGAACAGATCGCAGGATCAGGAACTGACCACCCTGCGCGCCGCCGTGCATCAGGCCCCTTATCCGGTCTGGCTGCAATCGGATGAAGGCGCGATCACCTGGTCCAACCTGGCCTATGACAACCTTACCCATAAAATCCGTGGACGTGATGTCGATAGCTCCGAGCCGCTGTTCACCGATCTTGACGAACCCAAATCCAGCGGCAAACCGGAACGGATTTCCATCCCGCTGCCCGACAGCAACAAGCAGCTGTGGTACAACATTTCGACCACCGAAACCGAAGCCGGCTGGCTGTGTCACGCTGTCGATGTGAATGCGGTGGTGGATGCTGAAATCGCCCAGCGCAACTTTGTGCAGACTCTGGCAAAAACCTTTGCCCAGCTGTCCATTGGTCTGGCCATCTTTGATCGCAACCGTCAGCTGGTCCTGTTCAACCCGGTGCTGATCGACCTGACCGCGCTGCCGCCCGATTTCCTCAGCTCCCGTCCCAACCTGATGAGCTTTTTCGACCGTCTGCGCGACCAGCGCATGATGCCCGAGCCCAAGAATTACTCCAGCTGGCGCCACCAGTTCGAAGACCTGCTCGAGGCCGCTGCTGAAGGCCGGTACAAGGAAACATGGTCGCTGCCCTCGGGTTCGGTCTATTCTGTCTCTGGCCGCCCGCATCCCGATGGTGCCATTGCCTTCCTGTTCGAGGACATCACCGCCGAAGTGACCCTGACGCGTCAGTTCCGCTCGGAGCTGGAAATGGGGCAGTCGATCATGGACCAGATGGACGAAGCCATCGCCGTCTTTGCAAATGATGGCAGCATGACTTTCTCCAACGCCGCCTATCATCAGATGTGGAAAATGGACCCAGACGCCAGCTTTGCCAAAGTGTCGATCATGGATGCCAGCCGCGTCTGGCAGGACACCTGCGCCCCGACACCGGCTTGGGGAGAGATCCGCGATTTCGTCGCAGCCAGCGATGCGCGCGACCCCTGGTGGGCAAATGTGAAACTGCGCGACGGCACGCCGCTGATGTGCAAGGTCACCGGCATCCAGAACGGCGCCACCATGGTCAGCTTCTGCAATCCGCAGACCAGCCTGCCCTGCGCCGAACAGGAACGCTTTGCCATCTCTGATCACAGCTGAGCAGGACTGCAAGCCGGGCACCCCCAAGGGCAATCCCGCTTGCAGCGCATGACGCCTGACGCCATTGTGGCGCCATGATCAAAAGTCCTCATTCCTGCACTCTGGCTTCGGCCGAAAATACCGCCGATCTGGCACAAAAAATCGCCGGGGCCCTCTGCCCGGGCGATTGCCTGCTTCTGGAAGGTCCCATCGGCGCCGGCAAGACGCATTTCGCCCGCCACCTGATCCAGTCGTTGCAGGACATCCCCGAAGATGTCCCCTCTCCCACCTTCACGCTGGTCCAGACCTACGAGGTCCCGGCGGGTGAGCTGTGGCATGCGGATCTTTACCGCCTGTCGTCGCTTGATGAGGTCGAAGAACTGGGGCTGCTCGCCGCCTTTGACACCGCGATCACCCTGGTCGAATGGCCCGACCGACTGGAGGAGCTGGCGCCGCAGCACGCATTGCACCTGACGTTTGCACTGGACCCCGATAGCGAAGATGCTCGTCTGCTGACCCTGCGGTGGAGCGATGACAGATGGCAGCCCCTGATGGAGCAAGTTTTTTCATGACAGACCGAACAGAGCTGATCTCCGCCTTTTTGTCGGGCGCCGGATACGGCAGCTGGGAACGCCGCCCGTTGGCCGGCGATGCCTCGATGCGCCGCTATGAACGGCTGATCGGCCCACACGGCGGCTCTGCGGTGCTGATGGATGCCCCGGCAGAAAAGGGCGAGGATATCCGCCCCTTCGTTCAGATCGCCGAATACCTGCACGAACAGGGCGTGAGCGCGCCCGAAATTCTGGCTGAGGACTCAGAACACGGCTTCCTGCTGATTGAGGACCTCGGCGACGGGCTGTTCAGCAGCGTGATCGAACAGGATCCCAGTCAGGAAATGTCCCTCTACCGGGCCGCAACCGATCTTCTGATTGCGCTGCATCAGGCGCCGCTGCCCGATCTGGAGCCGCTTGGTCCGCGTGTCATGGCGGAAATGGCCAGCCTTGTGATGACAACCTACCGAAGCGGCATCACCGGGCAGGAGGACAGCGTGCTGACCAACCGGTTCGAAGATCAGTTCGAAGACATCCTGCGCCACAGCGTCAAGGGCGACGCCGTCTTTGTGCACCGGGATTTTCATGCCCAGAACCTGCTGTGGCTGCCGGATCGGGACGGGATCGCCCGCGTCGGCATCATCGATTTTCAGGACGCCCGCACCGGTCATCCGGCCTATGATCTGGTCTCGCTCCTGCAGGACGCCCGCCGCGATGTGCCCGCCGGGGTCGAGATGCAGATGATCGATCACTACATTGAGGTCACCGGTGTCGATCCCTCCGGGTTCCGCACCGCCTATACGGTGATCGGCGTGCAGCGAAACCTGCGTATCCTAGGCATTTTTGCGCGGCTGTCGCAGGAAGGCGGCAAGCCGCAGTATCTGGATCTGATCCCGCGCGTCTGGGGCCATGTCATGCGCGGGTTGGAGCACCCCGCCCTTGCGCCTCTGGCGGATTGGCTGCGCAGTGATCTACCCCCACCCAGCCCCGAAAACCTGGACAGGCTGCGATAATGGCGGCGCTATCCCCCGAAGCAGTAATGATCTACGCGGCCGGCTTTGGCACCCGGATGAAGGCGCTGACCCGGAATCTGCCGAAACCGATGATCCCGGTTGCCGGGCGGCCCCTGATCGACCACACGCTGGATCTGGCCCACGCGGTGCAGCCCGCGCGGATCGTGGTCAACACCCATTACAAGGCAGAGATCCTGCAGGAGCACCTGAAATCGCAGGGCGTTCTGATCAGCAACGAACAGCCGGAGATCCTGGATACCGGCGGCGGTCTGCGCCATGCGCTGCCCCTTCTGGGTGATGGTCCCGTTTACACCTCAAACTCCGATGCGATCTGGGCTGGGCCGAACCCCTTTGAAATGCTGCGCGCGGCTTGGGATCCCGCGCAGATGGACGGCCTCATGCTCTGCGTACCGCTGGCGCGCGCTGTGGGGCGGAAGGGCGGCGGTGATTTCTCGGCCGACGCGGCGGGGCGCATTTCATGGGGCGGCGATCTGGTCTGGGGCGGTGTGCAGATCCTCAAGACAGACGGATTGCAGAGCATCAACGAGGCCGCCTTTTCCACCCGCCTGCTATGGAACCCGATGATCGAGGAAAAACGGCTGTACGCCCTCGAATATCCCGGCCACTGGTGCGATGTGGGCCACCCCGAAGGCATCACCCTGGCGGAGCAATTGCTGGCACATGACGATGTTTGAACCACAGGACAAACCGCGCCTGTTCGCCCTGCCCTGCGGTGTCGATTTCCCGCGGGCGCTAGTGAACGGCCTAATCGCGCGCAGCGCTGGCCTCCCGCCCGAGGCGCTGGCCCGCGCCGAGGTGATCGTCAACACCGCCCGCATGCAGCGCCGGGTGCGCGATCTGTTTGACGCAGGTCCCACCCTGCTGCTGCCACGCCTGTCGCTGCTGACCGATCTGGCACAGCGCGCCACCCTGCACGGCCTGCCACCTGCTCTGCCCTCGCTCAGGCGCCGGTTGGAGCTGTCGCAGCTGATCGCGAAACTGCTGGACGCGCAGCCGGATCTTGCCGCGCGGGCCTCGCTTTTCGATCTCTCCGACAGTCTGGCGGCGTTGATCGACGAAATGCAGGGCGAAGGCGTCAGCACCGACACCATCCGCAATCTTGATGTCTCGGACATGTCCGGGCATTGGGCGCGCGCGCAGGCCTTCATCGGGATCGCAGATGATTTTGTCGACCGCCACGACGATGCCATGGACAAGGAAGCCCGCCAGCGGCAGGTGGTTCTGAACCTGATCGACCAGTGGCAGAGCGCACCGCCGCAACACCCGGTGATCCTGGCCGGCTCCACCGGCTCGCGCGGTACCACGCTGATGCTGATGGAAGCCATCGCCCGCCTGCCGCAGGGCGCGGTGATCCTGCCGGGGTTCGATTTCGACCAGCCCGATCACGTCTGGTCCGGCCTTGATGATCCGCTGATCTCCGAAGACCACCCGCAATACCGGTTCTACCGGCTGATGAAGGATCTGGAGCTCACGCCGCGTGATGTTGAACCCTGGACAGATGAAACCCCACCGTTTCCGGCCCGCAACCGGCTGGTGTCGCTGGCGCTGCGCCCTGCCCCCGTCACCGACGCCTGGATGAGCGAAGGACCGCAGCTGACCGATATCGACCGCGCTGCCGAGACCATCACCCTTGTCGAAGCGCCAAGCCCCAGATCCGAGGCGCTCACCATCGCTTTGCGTCTGCGGCAGGCCGCCGAGGATGGCCAGACCGCGGCGCTGATCACCCCCGACCGGATGCTGACGCGGCAGGTGTCGGCGGCGCTGGACCGCTGGGACATCCTGCCGGATGATTCCGCCGGTCAGCCGCTGCAACTGTCTCCGCCGGGCCGTTTCCTGCGCCACGTGGCCGAGCTGTTCTGCCACGTGCTGACGCCGGACATGCTGCTGACGCTGCTGAAACACCCGCTGACCCATGACGGGCCAGAGGCTGCGCGCGGCGAACACCTGCGCCATACCCGCGATTTCGAACTCGAGCTGCGCCGCAATGGCCCGCCCTTCCCCGATGCAGACAGTTTTGCCGCCTTTGGCACCACGCGCGATCTGATCCCCGGCTGGGTCGACTGGCTGACGACACAATTTGCCGATCAGGTCACCCCGGGCAACCTGTCCCTGACGGATTGGATCACCCGCCTGCGCGCCCGCGCCGAAGGCATTGCCTCTGGCAGTCAGCTGGGCGGCAGCGGCACGCTCTGGGACAAGAAAGCCGGCCAGAAGGCGTTGAAGGTGATCACCGATCTGGAAGAGAACGCGCAATTCGGCGGCGAGATGAGCGCCCGCGACTTTGCCGATCTTCTGGGCGCGCTGCTGGCGCAGGAAGAGGTGCGCGACCGCGACGCGCCTTATGGGTCGATCATGATCTGGGGTACGCTAGAGGCCCGTGTTCAAGGCGCCGATCTGGTCATTCTGGCCGGCCTCAACGAGGGTAGCTGGCCCGAGGCCGCCAGCCCCGATCCCTGGCTGAACCGCCAGTTGCGCAATCAGGCCGGGCTGTTGCTGCCCGAACGCCGCATCGGTCTCTCTGCGCATGACTTCCAGCAGGCCGTGGCCGCGCCTGAGGTCTGGTTGACCCGTGCCAAACGCTCGGAAGAGGCAGATACCGTACCCTCGCGCTGGCTCAACCGGATGATGAACCTGTTGCGCGGCCTGCCGGAACAAGGCGGGCGCGCCGCGCTGGAGGCAATGCGCGCACGCGGGCAGACATGGCTGGATTGGTCAACGGCGCTGGAGGTCCCGCTGCCAAGCGAACCTGCCAGCCGCCCTGCCCCGCGCCCGCCAGTTGCCGCCCGTCCGCGACAGCTGTCAGTCACGGAAATCCCGCGCCTGATCCGCGATCCTTATGCGGTTTACGCCAAACATGTGCTGCGCCTGAAACCGCTGAACCCGTTGATGCGGGAACCCGATGCGCTGTTGCGCGGGATCGTGGTGCACAAGGTGTTTGAGGATTATATCCGCGATAGCCGCGACAACCCGGAGCTGCTGACCCCGGAAGAGCTGATCGCGCGCACCCGCAGCCAGTTGCAGGCAGAGGTCCCCTGGCCCGTTGCCCGCAGCCTGTGGCTGGCGAGGATCGCCCGTATCGCCGAAAGCTTTGTCGCGGGTGAGCAGACCCGCCGCGCCGCTGCGCGCCCTTCGGGGTTCGAAATCAGCGGAGGAGTTCGCCTTGCGCCGCTCGATTTCCAGATCACCGGACAGGCCGACCGGATCGACGTCGATGAACGCGGTTGCCTGCATATCTTTGACTACAAGACCGGCGATCCACCGACCGACAAACAACAGCGCGCCTTTGACAAACAGCTGCTGATCGAGGCCGCCATGGCCGAACAGGGCGCCTTTGAAGACTACGGCGCCGCGCGGGTCGAGCGCGCGACCTTCATCGGCCTGAAATCCCCGATCAAGGAAGTGCCCGCGCCGCTGGCGGATGAACCCCCGGCCAAGGTCTGGGCTGAGCTGAAGAAACTGATCGAAGCCTATTTCGACCCCGAACAGGGCTATAGCAGCCGTCGCATGGTTCACCGGGACGATTTTGCCGGCGACTACGATCATCTGGCGCGCTTTGGCGAATGGGACCGCAGCGATATGCCAAAGCCGGAGGATCTGACATGACCGCCCCCCGCGATGCAGCATCTGAGGCGCAGTTTCGCGCCGCGCGGCCCGATGCCTCGACTTGGCTGGCGGCCAATGCCGGATCGGGCAAGACCAAGGTGTTGACCGACCGGGTGGCGCGGCTCTTGCTGAAAGGCGTACAGCCGCAGCACATCCTGTGCCTGACCTATACCAAGGCCGCCGCCAGCGAGATGCAGAACCGGTTGTTCCAGCGGCTGGGCGAATGGGCGATGCTGGGCGATGACAGGCTCAGCGCGGCGCTGGACGATCTGGGCGCCGGCGACGTGGCCCGGGGCGAGGGACTGGCGCAGGCGCGCACGCTCTTTGCCCGCGCGATTGAAACGCCCGGTGGCCTCAAGATCCAGACGATCCACTCCTTCTGTTCCTCGCTGTTGCGCCGTTTCCCGCTGGAGGCTGGCGTCAGCCCGCAATTCGCCGAAATGGAAGACCGCGCCGCCACCCTTTTGCGCGCTGAAATCGTCGAGGACATCGCCAACGGCCCCGAGGCGCATCTGGTCGAGGCGCTGGCCCGGCATGTTGCAGGCAGCGATTTCGACGATCTGACCGCTGCCATCTGCCAACGCCGCGCCGAATTTGCCCGGCCGCTGGACCGCGCGGGCCTGCTGAAACTGTTCGACCTGACCGAAGGGTTTGACGCTGCCGCGCTGGAGGCGTTGGTGTTCCTTGGTGGAGAAGATGAGCTGCTGAGCCGCACCCGCGATATGCTGGCAACCGGCGGCACCAACGATCAGAAAGCTGCCGCGAAACTCGCCGGGATCGCCACACCGAAGATGGCCGATCTGCCCGTGTTAGAGTCGGTTTTTCTGACCGGCGCCGGCGCCAAGGCGCCCTTTACGGCCAAGGTCGGCAGCTTTCCGACCAAGAAGCTGCAAAAGGACAACCCCGATCTGATGGATCGGCTGGAGCCTTTCATGCTGCGGGTCGAGGACGCCCGTGCCAAACGGCTGGCGCTGGCAGCGGCGCAGAAATCCGAGGACCTGCACGCCTTTGCTGCCGTGTTCCTGCCGGAATACGAGCGGCGCAAACAGCTGCGCGGCTGGCTCGACTTTGATGATCTGATCCTCAAGGCGCGGCTGCTGCTGAACGATCCGGCGGTGGCGGCCTGGGTTCTCTACCGGCTGGATGGTGGCATCGATCACATCCTGGTGGATGAAGCGCAGGACACCAGCCCGGTACAATGGGACGTGATCGAAAAACTGGCGCAGGAGTTCACATCAGGGATCGGCGCGCGATCGGATGTGGAGCGTACGATCTTTGTGGTCGGCGACAAGAAACAATCGATCTATTCCTTTCAGGGCGCCGACCCCGATGCCTTTGACCGCATGCAGGAAGAATTCGGCCGCCGTCTGGCCGAAACCGGCGCGGCGCTTCAGAATGCGGCGCTGGAATTTTCCTTCCGCTCCTCTGCGGCGATCTTGCGGCTGGTCGATCTGGTGTTCAAGGACAGCCCCCGCGCCGGCTTTCACAAGGACGCGTTGCACCGCGCTTTCAAATCCGATCTGCCGGGGCGCGTGGACCTCTGGCCTGCGGTGGAAAAGCTGGATGAGGAGGAAGACCGCGACTGGACCGATCCGGTGGACCGGCCGGGCGCCCGTCATCATACGGTGATCCTGGCCGAACGTATCGCCCGCGAGATCAAGCGGATGATCGACGACAAGGTCACAATCCCCGAGGACGGCCCGACCCGCGGCACCTTTCAGCGCCGCCCGGTACATGCCGGGGATTTCCTGATCCTGGTGCAGCGCCGGTCCGAGCTGTTTTCCGAAATCATCCGCGCCTGCAAGGCCGCCCGCCTGCCCATCGCGGGTGCCGACCGGCTGAAGGTCGGCGCCGAACTGGCGGTCAAGGATATCGCCGCGCTGCTGTCGTTTCTGGCGACGCCCGAGGATAGCCTGTCGCTGGCCGCCGCGCTCAAATCACCGCTTTTTGGCTGGTCGGAACAGATGCTGTTCGACCTTGCCCACCGGCGCAAAGGCGGTAGCCATCTGTGGGCAGCGCTGCGTGATCGGGCCACGGAATATCCCGAAACGATGGAAATGATCGACGATCTGCGCAGCCAGACCGATTTCCTGCGCCCCTATGATCTGATCGAGCGGATCCTGACCCGTCACAGGGGCCGCCAGCGCCTGCTGGGCCGCCTTGGCCCAGAGGCAGAGGACGGAATCAACGCGCTCCTGTCCCAAGCGCTGGCCTATGAACGCACCGATATTCCCAGCCTTACCGGGTTTCTTGTCTGGATGCAGACCGACGATCTTGAGATCAAGCGCCAGATGGGCGCCGCCGGGGATATGATCCGGGTGATGTCGGTGCATGGCTCCAAGGGGCTGGAGGCGCCGATCGTGATCCTGCCAGATACCGCCAAACGCAAGCCGCCAAGCGATGCCGAGATCATCGTGGCCGAAGGCGCGCCGCTGTGGCGCGTGCCCAAGGATCAGATGCCCGCCGCCATGCTCACCGCGCGCGAGGCCGCGCAGGAGAAACAGCAGAACGAAAGACTGCGCCTATTGTATGTGGCACTAACGCGGGCAGAGAAGTGGCTGATCGTCGCCAGTGCCGGGGAGCTGTCGAAAGAGGGTGACAGCTGGTACCAGATGGTCGAACGGGCTCTGAATGACGGCGGCGCCGCAACGGACCTGCCCGGTGGGCCGGGCCTACGGCTGCAGCATGGCGATTGGGACGGGCTGGAGTTTGTCGCCCACGACGCCCCCGAGCCAAAGAAAGTGACACTGCCACAGGTCTTTACACAGCCTGCCCCGGCCTATGTCGCGCCGGAACCGACGCTCAGCCCATCGGATCTGGGCGGCGCCAAGGCGCTGCCTGGCGATCAGGGTCTGGACGAGGAGGCGGCCAAGGCGCGCGGCACCAACCTGCACTTGCTGCTGGAACATCTGCCCGCACAGCCAGAGGACCGCTGGCCGGATCTGGCCCGGGCGCTGCTGGCGGGATGCGAGGACCAAGGGGAACTGTTGGAGGAGGCAAGCGCTGTATTGCGCAATCCCGATCTCGCGCATGTCTTTGCCCCCGGCACCCTGTCCGAAGTGGCCGTGACGGCCGATCTGGATGGCATCCGCCTGCACGGGGTGATCGACCGGCTGATCGTGGAATCTGACCGGGTTCTGGCGGTGGATTTCAAATCAAACGCAACCGTTCCGCAATCGGCCACCGACTGTCCCGACGGGCTGCTGCGGCAAATGGGCGCCTATGCGCTGGCGCTTGGGCGCATCTACCCCGGCAAAACCATCGAAACGGCGCTGATATGGACTCGCAATGCAACCCTGATGCCCCTGCCGCACGAAGTTGTGACGCCGACCTTCCAGCGTCACGGGGAACCTTGACGAGTCCTTAAGCCCTACCTAGGTTCAGCATCCAGTTGCCACTCATCTCAGGAGACATTTCCATGTCCACCGTAGCCGTCACCGACGAAACCTTTGACGCCGAAGTCAAGAACTCCTCCGTTCCCGTTGTCGTAGACTTCTGGGCCGAATGGTGCGGCCCCTGCAAGCAGATCGGCCCCGCTCTGGAAGAGCTGGCAGCCGAATACGGCGACAAGGTAAAGATCGCCAAGGTCGACGTTGACAGCAACCCGAACGCTGCTGCCGCCATGGGCGTGCGCGGTATCCCGGCGCTGTTCATCTTCAAGGACGGTCAGGTTGTCTCCAACCGCGCCGGCGCCGCACCCAAGGCTGCGCTGCAAAGCTGGATCAACGAAAGCATCTGATCCGCTTGGATCTGAAGCGAGAATTTTTGAAGGGCGCCCCGGTGGCGCCCTTTTTCATGTGGGCCTGCAATAAAACCCGTCCGGTGATCTGCGCCTATTTGGGTGCGCGCGTGAACACCATCTTCTGGTTGGCTAGTTTCTCCTGATCGCCAACCCAAGCGTAGCAGAGCAGCGACGGGTTATGATCCGCCACGGTGATGCGGTGCAGCTGTCCCGGCGGGTTGAAAATCAGCGACCCCGGCGCATAGACCCCCTGATCATTCTCCGACACGGCGCCAGAGAGACAGATATAGCTCTCCGAGATGCCATCATGGGAATGGGCCGGATAGGTGCAGCCCGGCGCGAACAGGACAAGACCCAGGATCACCTCGTCGGTCATTACCGGGCCGGTGGGACCGGCCAGTTCGGCATAGGCGTATTTGCGCTCCAACCCGCGCGGCACCTTTTCATAGCCGTATTGCCAGACCAGATGCTGCCGCACCGCCTCGATCGCGCGGATAAAGGCGCCGTGGCGTTCCTGCCGTCCGTTGTCGAGCGCCCGCTGCAGGTGCGCCGTCACGGGTTTATCAACGCTGGCACCGGCGCGAACCTCGGCATTGCATTTCAGAACCCGGCTGATGCGTTCACGGACCATGCGCTGATGGCTGCGGATCTTGACGCTGCCGCCCGCAGGCAGGCGGCGGTAGAACTCATAGAAATCCCGCAGCAGATAATCCCACTCGGGGCTATCTTTCAGACGCGTGTGTTCTGTCATGTCGGCGCCCTCCTCTGACGGTTGCCCAGCTTGTCTCCGCATGCTGCGGTTCGCTCTAGCGCCACAGCGACGGGATGGAGTCGCAATTGCAGCTCCCGCAGGCACCGGACCCTGAAAGGCGCCCCTTTTCCTTGCCTCCGATCCCCGTCAAAGTGGCCGCAAACAGACAGGAGGACCGTCATGGCCAAAACGCGGGTACTGGTGGAATTCGGCATGGGCACATCCCTGCGCCGCGCAGATTACACCGAAGCGGCAAAACGCGCGATCAGGGATGCCCTGTGGCACAATTCGGTCAACATGGCCGAACTGTTCGATTTCCCGAAGGAAGCCATGATCATCGACGCCGAAATCGGGGTGCAGCAGCCGGGCTCCGTGAATGCCGATGCGCTGAAGGAGATCTTTCCCTATGGCCGCCCCGACATCCGCATCACCAAAGGTGGTCTGGATATCGACAAACCGGGTGGCGGTAAGACGGTCATCGCCAATGCCGCCGTCATTGTCTCTTTTGAAATGGAGACGGTGTGATGACGGAGAAACGTATCATTCTGGAAATGGGCACCGGCAACGATCTTTATGGGCAGGACTACACCAAGGCGGCCCGGCGTGCGGTGCAGGATGCGCTGCATCATTCCTCGATCACCCTGTTTTCCGAACTGGGCATCGATCATTCCGAAATGCGGGTTGAGGTGACTATTGCCGTGCAAAAGCCCGAAGCGGTGGACTGTGATCTGCTGGCCGCCGATCTGCCGCGTGGCCGGGCAAAAGTGCGGGCCGTCTTCGGGGGGCTGGATGTGGCGGGTGTGGATGGCAAGGCGCCGCATGTCATCGCAACGGCTGCGGTCGAGGCCTGGCTGCCCGATCTGGCCGGACGCTACAGGTGGTCGGAATAAAAGCCCCCTGAAATGCACAAAGCCGTCCGGGTTCGGACGGCTTTGCTAGCTGTATAAGGTCATGTGAAGGTCTGCCTATCAGATCTTCGAGATGTCTTCGCGGGTCAGACCGATATCGGCCAGCTGGACGTCGGACAGACGGTACAGCGCACGGCGGGTGATGCGGGCTTCACGGGCTTCTGCGAAGGCAGCTTTTGCGTTCAGAACGGTGTCGACGATGCGGAGGACGGCAACCGCACCGAGGGGTGCATGGATATTTGCTGTTGTGGCCATTTTATGGGTCCTGTAACAAAACAACCGGCCCCATGCCGGTGTTATCGCCCATGTAGGAGAGGCGGGTGAGTCTCACAATTGCCCGTTTGACAGTCCCGATCTGCGCCTATTGCATAACAAATGATCAGTTTGTTAACGCCGTGATCCGCTCTTCTAATACAGTGCAAGGGGCGCATCAGCGGGTTTGATAACGGCCGCCGATCGGCACATTTGCCCGGGGCCGAACGCCGATCCATCCTTTGGCATGCTTTGCCGTTTCATCGCCTGGCTTGCAATCATTTGATAACGCATGGGTTTGCCCTGCATCTCTCATAGTTTTCGGGTCAGGAACCCCGTCAACAGCCCCCTGCCCGCCAGATGGATCAACGCAAGTTGAAGGCTAGGCACGGCAATAGATTGGGCAAAGGCAGCCGCAGGTCAGATACCCGGTTGAGCAATAAGGACCCAACGCCCATATATGGCTGCAACAACACTGGAGGCATGCATGGCAGACGATCAATTCCCCGGCTGGCACGGGACCACCATTATCGGTGTCAAGAAAGACGGGCTTGTGGTGATTGCCGGTGATGGGCAGGTGTCGCTGGGCCAGACCGTGATCAAGGGCAGCGCCCGCAAGGTTCGCCGCCTGTCCCCCGGCGGCTATGACGTGGTCGCGGGCTTTGCCGGCTCCACCGCAGATGCCTTTACCCTACTGGAGCGGCTTGAGGCCAAGCTGGAAGCAACGCCGGGCCAACTGGCGCGCGCCAGCGTCGAACTGGCCAAGGACTGGCGCACCGACAAATACCTGCAAAAGCTCGAAGCGATGCTGATCGTCAGCGATGGAACGGACCTTCTGGTCATCACTGGCGCCGGCGATGTGCTGGAGCCGGAACATGACGTAGCCGCCATCGGTTCGGGCGGCAATTTCGCCCTCGCGGCGGCCCGCGCGATGATGGACAGTGACAAATCGGCGGAAACCGTGGCCCGCGAATCCATGGCGATCGCCGCCGATATCTGCGTTTACACCAACGGCAGGCTGACCGTCGAAACCATCAGCCCGGAGAAATAGGGTGTCCGGCATCGACCGCGATGATCTGCGCGCCGCCGTGGGATCGGGCCTGCTGAGCGAGGCGCAGGCTGCCTCGCTGCTGGCGCTGGCCGACAGCCGCCGGGGCGCGCGTGAAAACCTGGCAGAAGGCGATGAACCGTTTGAGCTATTCAAGGGGTTCAACGAGATCTTCATCGTCATCGGGCTGCTGATCCTCGCCTCCGGATGGGCGGCGGTCACGGCAGCAATGCTGGCGGGCAGCCTGGGCGGATATCAAAGCAAGACGGTCACCGCCGCGGTGATCGGCGCCGCGGTTCTGTGGGCGCTGTCAGAATATTTCATCCGCCGCCGACGTATGGTGGCGCCGGCCATTGCGCTGTCTGTCCTCTGGGCGCTGAATGCCGGGGCAGGGCTGTCGGCGCAGTTTTCCCAGCCCTTCATGATTGCCCAGACCGATTATTCCAGCATGCAGCTGCCATTCGCGCTGACCACGGTCGCCATCGCCATCTACTGGCTGCGGTTCCGGGTGCCCTTTGCCATGGCCCTGATCGCGCTTGGCGTTTTTGCACTGGCACTGCTGATGGGGGCGATCCGCATGGGTACCCCCGCCGATATCGGCGATTTCTTCCTACTGTCGGCCAGCGGTCCCTTCGCCTGGATCACGCTGTTGGTGGGCCTTGCGGTCTTTGTCGTGGCGATGGTCTTCGACATGAGCGATCCGCACCGGGTCACCCGGCGCTCGGCGCAGGGGTTCTGGCTGCACGTGGTCGCTGCCCCGGCGCTGGTCAATACCATCGCGCTCAGCCTGCTGGAAAACGGCAGCAGCGGCGCGCATCTGCTGCTGCTGGCCGTGCTGTTGGCCTTTGCCTTTGTTGCCATCGTGATCGACCGGCGGTCATTCCTGATTGCCGCGATCGGCTATAGCGTGACCCTGGCCGGAACGGTGTTCGACGGCGAAGGCGCCGCATCGACCATTCTGGTTCTGGGCGTGTTCCTTGTGGCGCTGGGGGCTTTCTGGACCCGCATCCGCGCCGCGCTTCTTTCACCCTTGTCCGGGCTGGTGCCGCTTCACCGGCTGCCGCCCTCTCATTGATACGGGAAATCCCATGACTGACCTGACACCCCGCGAAATCGTTTCCGAACTGGACCGGTTCATCATCGGCCAGAAAGACGCCAAACGCGCCGTCGCCGTCGCCCTGCGCAACCGCTGGCGGCGCAAGCAGCTAGGCGATGACCTGCGCGACGAGGTTTACCCCAAGAACATCCTGATGATTGGCCCCACCGGCGTCGGCAAGACCGAGATCAGCCGCCGTCTGGCGAAACTCGCCCGCGCGCCCTTTATCAAGGTCGAAGCCACCAAGTTCACCGAGGTCGGCTATGTTGGCCGTGACGTCGAACAGATCATCCGCGATCTGGTGGACACCGCGATCATGCAGACCCGCGAATTCATGCGCGAAGACGTCAAGGCCAAGGCCCACAAGGCCGCCGAGGAGCGCGTCATCACCGCCATCGCCGGCACCGAGGCCCGCGACAGCACCCGCGAAGTGTTCCGCAAGAAACTGAAATCCGGCGAGCTGGACGACACCGTCATCGAACTGGAGGTCACCGATACCTCGAACCCGATGGGCGGCATGTTCGATATTCCCGGCCAGCCCGGCGGGGCCATGGGCGGCATGATGAACCTGGGCGACCTGTTCGGCAAAGCCATGGGCGGGCGCACCGTGAAGAAGCGCCTCACCGTCGCCGAAAGCTATGACGTGCTGATCGGGGAAGAGGCGGACAAGCTGCTGGACGACGAGACGGTCACCCGCGTTGCCCTGGAATCGGTGGAGCAGAACGGCATCGTTTTCCTGGATGAGATCGACAAGGTCTGCGCCCGCTCCGATGCCCGTGGTGGCGACGTCAGCCGCGAAGGCGTGCAGCGCGATCTGCTGCCGCTGATCGAGGGCACCACCGTCAGCACCAAACACGGACCGGTCAAAACGGACCATATCCTGTTCATCGCTTCCGGTGCTTTCCACATTGCAAAACCGTCAGACCTGCTGCCGGAATTGCAAGGCCGTCTGCCGATCCGGGTGAACCTGCGCGCTCTGAGCGAGCAGGATTTCATCCGCATCCTGACCGAGACAGACAATGCGCTGACCCGCCAGTACACCGCCCTGATGGGCACCGAGGAGGTCGAGGTCACCTTTACCGAAGAGGGTATCGCGGCGCTGGCGAAAATCGCGGCCGAGGTGAACCAGTCGGTGGAAAACATCGGCGCGCGGCGCCTTTACACGGTGATGGAACGGGTGTTCGAAGAGCTGTCCTTTACCGCGCCGGACCGGGGCGGCGAGGCGGTCGTGGTTGATGCCAAATTCGTCTCCAAGAACCTTGGTGAGCTGGGTGGCTCCAACGATCTGAGCCGCTACGTCCTGTAAACAACACCGCCCGGTTGCGGCTGGTCCTGCCAGTTGGAACCGGGCGGTTTCCGGTATATCCAAGGCGTGAAACAGGTTGGATATTTGGCATGTTGTTTTTCCGGAAGGTTTTGTTTCTATCCCTTTTTGCCGCTGCCGCCTGTGGCATTCGGCCGTCGACACCGACCATCCCCGAAGCGCTGGAGATCGGAACGGCAAAGACGATCTTTGCCGCCACGATCCGTGACCCGCTGCCCGAAGGCGGGTTTGGCAATGGAAGGACCGAAGACTATCACCTGCTGGAATTGACCGTTTCGATCCCGCCCAACCACCAGCCCGGGCAGCTGCTGTTTGCCTATGACACACCGGACCCGAAGACCGAGTTTACCATGGCCGCCCGGCGGAAGATCGAAACTTCCGCAGTTTTCATGGATCGACTGAACCGTGAACTGGCAAAATTTGAACCGGACGAGCGTGACATCACCGTCTTTGTGCATGGGTTCAATTCCACCCAATCCGAAACCGCCTTTCGCGCGGCGCAGCTGACCCATGATACCAAGGTTCCCGGTGCCACCGTGGTCTATTCCTGGCCCAGCCTCGGCAGTCCGCTTGGCTATGCTTATGATGCCGACAGCGTGATGTTTGCCCGCGACGGGCTGGAACGGCTGCTGAAACAACTCAGCAAAAGCAACGCGCGGCGGATCGTTCTGGTGGCGCATTCCATGGGGTCGATGCTGGCGATGGAGACATTGCGCCAGATTGAAATCCGCACACCCGGCTGGTCTGACAGGAACCTTGACGGCGTGGTGCTGATGTCGCCGGATCTGGATCTGGACGTCTTTCGCAGCCAGATGAGCCGCCTCAACCCGGTTCCGCAGCCATTTCTGGTTTTCATTTCCCGCAAGGACAAGATTTTGACCCTGTCGCAACGGCTGCGGGGCACGTCCAGCCGCGCGCGGCTGGGTAATCTGGGATCGACCGATGGTCTGGAGGATTTGCCGATCAGCATCATCGACACCACCGATTACGCCGATTCCGCCAGCTCGGGCCATTTGGTTGCTGGCACCTCACCCGCGCTCCTCGCGATCCTCAGTTCGGCGCGGCAATCATCGCAAGCGTTTTCACGCAAAGGGTTGATCTTTGATGGGGTGCTGCCGCCACCGATGGTGGAGAAAAAGCAGATTCAGGATCTGTCGCTCATCGATATCACGGACAGCCAGCGATAACCGCGCGACGATCAGCGTCCGCGCCGCAGATAGACGTAATAGGCACCCTCGCCGCCATGGCTGATATGGGCCGGCGTCACCTGCAACACCGCCTGCGACAGCGGCGGCAAGGCCAGCCATTGCGGCACCCGGTGACGCAGCACGCCGCGCGGGGTGGGGATTGGTCCCGGCTCGTCCCGATCCTTGCCCTTGCCGGTCACGACCAGCACCAGCCGCTTCCCCGAGGCCTGCGCCGACAGAATGAACCGGGTCAGGGCGGGGTGCGCCGTATCCACCCGCATGCCATGCAGGTCCAGCTTGCCCTCGGGGCGCAGCTTGCCGCGTTTCATCCGTCGAAACGCTTTTTCATCCATCTGCACCGGCGCCGAAGACAGCGATTGCGCCACAGGTTTCTTCAGATCGTGTTTGCCAGGCTTTGACGGCGCCCGACTACCCAGGCGGAAGGCTTCGATCTGGGGTTCGGAGTGCGGATGCGGTGTCTTTTTCGGCTTTGGCTTGGGCAGCGGCAGATCAGGCGGCGTCGTATGACTGCCCGGATGCAGACGCTCCGCGTGTTTGACGACCTTGTGCCAAAGGTCGATTTCATCCGATGTCAGTTTGCGCCGGGTCATCAGAAATCTTCCGGCAACATCGCATAGGCGCGTTGAATGGGCAGGAAAACGATCATCCGCCCCGGATCCCGCAGACGGCCGGCCGCCTCGCCGGCGCCATCCCCGGTGCCAAAGAATATATCCGCCCGCTGTGCACCCTTGATCGCCGATCCGGTATCCTGCGCGATCATCAGGCGGCGCATCGGCTCCGCGCCGTCCTTTTCCACCCAGACCGGCGCCCCCAGCGGCGTGTACTTCGGATCCACCGCGATACTGCGCATCGCCGTAACCGAACGGTTCATCGCCCCCAATGGCCCCTTCGACGGGTGCACTTTTTTCACCTCGCGGAAGAACACATAAGACGGGTTGTGCATCAGCAGCTCATGACCCGCCATGGGATTGCGCCGCACCCAGGCCTTGATCACCTGGGCGCTGACCTGATGCGCCTTGTAGATGCCGCGCCGGACCATTTCAGCGCCAACCGATTTATATGGGTGCCCATTGGCCCCCCCATAGCCGACGCGAACCGAAGCACCATCGGGCATCTTGATCCGGCCGGACCCCTGAATTTGCAGAAAGAACAGCTCAACCGGGTCATCGACCCAGGCGATTTCCAGCCCGCGCCCGTCCATGACACCACTTGTCAGGATATCGCGGCGCGGCAGCCACAGGTTGGTCTGGCGCGCTTCGTTTGGCATTTTGTAGACAGGATAGCGAAACCGGTCCGTCCGATAACGCGACCCCTGCAATTCCGGTTCGAAATAGCCGGTGAACAGGGGATCTGCGCCGTCCTCGATCAGGACAGGGCGAAAGAACAGCTCGAAGAATTGCTTGGCCCCGGCAGGCGTCTGCGATTGCGCCAGCGCGCAAAGGCTTTGCCAATCGGGGTCGTCAAGGTCGGGACAGGTCCCCAGAAACACCTCAAGCGCCTCGGCGTGGTTGTCCCTGTCCCAGCCGTCCAGCTGTGAGAAATTCAATATGGAATAGGCAGTCTCGCCGGATGCGCCTGAAGCGGTCATGGCAGCACCAATAATGGCTGCTGCCCGGAATGCCGCCCGTAGCGCCCCAATCATGCGTCCGTGGCCACCAGTTGCCAGTTCGGATCGTCGGTGCCCATCGAACGGGCAAAGACCCAGGTGTCCTTCTGGCGTTTTACGGCCTTGGGATCGCCTTCGACGATTTCACCTTCGCTGTTGCGCACAACCGAGGTCAATTCAGCCACGAACCGCATGGTGATTTCGGCAGTGCGGGTGCTCTCATCGAACCGCGCATCCGCAAGCGTGGTTTCACGCACCCCGATGAATTCGGCCTCGATGGTCAGCCCCTGATCTTCGCGGTGCGCCACGGCATCGACAAAGCTTTCGTAGACGTCGCCAGCCAGCAGCGGCTCCAGATCGTCGAGTTCGCCGTTTTCAAAGCCCATCAGGATCATCTCATAGGCACCGCGTGCACCGTGCACGAAGTCCTGCACCTGGAACGACGGCTCTGCCCGCTTCATCGCGGCCAGCGCGTCGGCCTGGGGCGAGCCTTCGGCGACGTAATCGGTGATATCCAGATCCGGACCGCCTTCGATCACTTCGAAGTCGGGGCGGCGTTTCTCTGCCGGGGCCTGCTGCGGCTGAGTGGGCTTTTCGAACCCTTCACGGGTGCCCAGAACGTTTTTCAGGCGCAGGATCAGAAAGACGGCGATGCCGGCCAAAACCAAAATCTGAATCAAGGGCGACTCCATGTGAACCTCGTGCTAGGCATTGGTGCCTTGTTTGAAACCAAAGCGGACTGCTCTTATGTAGGTGACGGGTGGGGCCAAGTCCACCGTTCAGCGCAAGATCCAAGGACCCCAAAATGTATCTTTTTCTGGCCTTTCTGATGGTGCCACTGGTTGAAATCGCCCTGTTTGTACAGGTAGGCGGGATGATCGGACTGTGGCCGACGCTGGCCATCGTGGTGCTGACCGCCATTCTGGGAACCTCGCTTGTGCGCTCGCAGGGGCGGCTGGCCATGGGGCAGTTGCGTTCCTCGTTCCAGACCCTGTCGGACCCGGCTGAACCGCTGGCGCATGGGGCGATGATCCTATTCGCCGGCGCCTTGCTCCTGACGCCCGGTTTTTTCACCGATGCGGTCGGTTTTGCACTGCTGATGCCGCCGGTGCGGCTTGCGGTGTTCCGCTACATCAGCAAACGGGTGACCGTCGCACGGTTTGAAATGGGCGCCGGAATGGGACCTGGACAGGCCCGGCCCGGTGGGCCCCACGGCCCCCATGGCCATGCGCAGCATCCCGGGCAACGGCGTCCGGGGCAGCCCGGCGATGTGATAGACGGCGAATACGAAGATGTGACGCCCAGACGCCCGGGGGATGGCCCCTCCGGCTGGGTCAAAGGCCCGGAAGACGGCCCCAAATAGGGCACAGTCAAAGCCTGTTGCGCCACGCTGTTTGCCACGGTTGGACAGACCGTTGAGATACCCGCGCCAAGCTGCTAAGCAATCGGCAAAGATATATTTTCAGGAGTATCTCCATGGCCGAAAACGACACCCCAGAGGGCGCAGCAGCAGCCCCGCAGCAGCCCCAGGTCCAGATGAACATTCTGGGTCAGTTCATCCGCGACATGTCGTTCGAAAACGTGATGGCGCAAAAGGGTGCTGCCGGTGAAGTTCAGCCCGACGTGAACGTTCAGGTCAATCTGGACGCCAAGAAACGCGCGGCGGAACACCAGTACGAAGTTATGACCAAGCTGACCGTCGAGTCCAAGAACAAGGACGGTGGCGAGGTTCTGTTCGTTCTGGAGCTGGAATATGTCGGCGTCTTCAACATCCAGGGTGTTCCGGACGATCAGCTGCACCCCTTCCTGCTGATCGAATGCCCGCGCATGACCTTCCCGTTCCTGCGCCGCATCGTGTCCGACGTGACCCGCGACGGTGGCTTCCCGCCGCTGAACCTCGATAACATCGATTTCGTTGCGATCTACCGCAACGAGCTGGCACGCCGTCAGGCCGAAGCCCAACCGACGCAATAAGTCATTTTATTGCTTTGAAAATTCAAACGCTGTCGGTCAGACCGGCAGCGTTTTTTATTTGTCGGGACAATATGTCAGGACTGTGCCGAAACCCAAAGTGCGTCTTCGCCCAGTTTTTCCACAAAGGCATCATGGGCAGCTTTTTCCTCGGCCGTCAGGCGCGAGGGCAGGGGGGTCGGCCGTGGTTCCGGGCGCCAATTGCTGTCTACCGATGCAGTATCCGATCCGCTGGCGCTGCTGGACAGAGCGAAATCGGGCTGACGGCCACCGATCAGCTCCAGATAGACCTCGGCCAGGATTTCCGAGTCGAGAAGCGCGCCGTGCAGGGTTCGGTTGGAGTTATCGATGCTGAACCGGCGGCACAGGGCATCCAGTGTTGCCGGTGAGCCGGGAAACCGTTTACGCGCCATGGCCAGCGTGTCGATCGCCTGTTCCATCGGCAATTGCGGCAGGTTCATCCAGCCCAGTTCCGCGTTCAGGAACTTCATGTCAAAGCTGGCATTGTGGATCACCAGCCGCGCATCACCGACGAAATCCAGAAACCCCTGACCGATCTTGGCGAACACCGGTTTATCGCGCAGCGTGACCGCTCCCGGCGCCGGCGTCTGCGGCGGGCTCAGCAGGTCCGGACCGATGCCGTGCACGCCAAATGCCTCTTCGGGCATGTCGCGCTCGGGGTTGATGTATTCGTGATAGGTCCTGCCGGTGGGCATGTGATTATAGAGTTCCACCGCACCGATTTCGACGATCCGATCCCCGGAAAACGGATCAAACCCCGTGGTCTCGGTATCCAGAACGATCTCACGCATCTGCCATCTTTCTCCTGATCTCGGCCAGGATCTGTTCCACCTGCGCGCGGGCGTGTTCCAGCGTGTCAGTCTCGATCACGTAATCGGCGCGGGCGCGTTTCTCTTCGATTGGCATCTGTTTCTGCAGGATCTGCTCGAATTGCTCAACCGTCATTGTGCCACGGTCCAGAACCCGCTGTTTCTGGGTTTCCGCATCCACGGTGACGCAGGCCACCGCGTCCATCGCAGCCTCACCGCCGGTTTCAAACAACAGCGGAATATCGAAGACTAGGATATCGCTGGCAGCAGTACGGCGAAATTCGGCACGATCTTCCCCGACCAGCGGATGCACGATCTTTTCGATCCGGGGCAGGGCAGAGGGATCGCGGGCAATGATATCCTTCAGCGCACTCCGATCCACCGCACCGTCGACAATTGCCTCTGGGAATTGCGCCTGCATCGGTGCGACAGCAGCGCCGCCTGGCGCATAAAGACGATGCACCGCCGCATCCGCATCCCAGACCGCGCAGCCCAGTTCGGCAAAGATCTTTGCCGTGGTGCTTTTGCCCATTCCGATGGAGCCGGTGAGACCCAGTTTAAACGTCATGCCAGTGCTGCCGCCCGTGTTTCCTCATCCACTTCGGGCCGTTTGCCAAACCAGCGTTCAAAGCCCGGAACAGCCTGGTGCAGCAGCATGCCGAGACCGTCGACAACGGTGCAACCTGCGTCCTCTGCGGCTTGCAACATATCTGTTTTCAGCGGGGTATAGACCAGATCGGTCACAACGCAGCCCGGGCGCAAACCGTCCATCGGCACCCTCAGGCGCGGCTTCCCTTCCATCCCGAGTGAGGTGGTATTCACCACCAGCGCGGCTTCTTCGACGATATTGCCGGCCAGAACCCAATCCACGACCTTGATACGTTTGCCGAATTCCTTGTGCAGCTTGTCCGCACGTTCTCGGGTTCGGTTGGTCAGCATGATCTCGGTCACGCCAGCCTCGATCAGCGAGGCAACCACCGCGCGGCAGGCGCCGCCGGCGCCCAGAACCACCGCAGGACCTGCGTCCGGTTTCCAATCCGGTGCACCCTGATGCAGATTGGTGATAAATCCGTAACCATCTGTATTATCAGCCAGAACCGATCCATCTTCGCGGAAGATCAGCGTGTTCGCCGCCCCCATAAGCGTGGCACGATCCGTAACCTTGTCGGCGATTGTCATCACCGTTTCCTTGTGTGGCAAGGTCACATTAGCCCCGACAAAGCCGGCCTTTGGCAGCGCGCGGATCACGGTTTCAAGATCCTGCGGTTCCACGTGCATCGGCACATAATGTCCGGCGATTCCGTATCTGCGGAGCCAATGGTTTTGGATCTGCGGCGAACGTGAATGGGCCACCGGGCATCCAATGACCCCGGCCAGAGGTATCTTCACGGCATTCATTGATCGATAATCCCCTGCAGTCCAAGGTAGTTTATAAGTTCAGTCAGCGGCAGGCCCAAGACATTAAAATAGCTACCATCGATACTGGCGAACAGCCGCACGCCTTCCTCTTCCAGTTTGTAGGCGCCAACGGCGTGGCGAATGCTGTCCCAGTTGCGGGCCACATAATCACGCAGATACTCATCCGAGGCTTTGCGCATCAGCAACCGGACCTGACCAACTTGGCGCCACAATGGTTCTCCATCGCGGTAGATTACCGCCGCGGACAATAGCATATGCCGCTGTCCGCGCATCTCACAAAGCTGCGACAGCGCCTCTTCGGCAGAACGCGGTTTGGACAGAAGTTTTCCCTTGAAATCAAGCACCTGATCGCAGCCGATCACCATCTGACCAGGATGTTTACTGCTGATCTTGCGGGCTTTTGCCTCGGCCAGGGCATCGGCGATATCCCGGGGCGGCGCGCCCTCTGCCAGCAAGGCTGCCTTGATGCTATCTTCATCAAGACGCGGCACATCTGTTTCAAAGGGAATGCCTGCCTGCCGCAGCAGCTGGGCCCTGATACTGGACCCGGAGGCGAGCACGATGTGGGCAGTCATGTGGAAAACCCCGTGGGAAAGCGGTTCGGAAGTTAAGGACGTTTTGTATGGTTTTCCCCGGTTTTGGCAAGCCCACAGGCAAAGCCCGGATTCCATCCCAGTTTCACCCGCATCCATCCCGCGTGGATTGGGATAACTTCAAACCCGGGGATATCCCAGAACTTCACAATCGATCCCTTAGTTATCCCCACGATGCTCAAGGTTAAGGATCACTTAACGATCCATAAAACAAAGGCTGTTAAGGATTCTTATACCCTTTCAAGCCGCCAGCTGGTGGAATCTTGTCCACGCTGGGGATAAGGGAAGGAAGCACTCAGTAATCCACGGAAAACAGGGGGCCCTACAAAAACATCATCCTTTAAATCTTTCTTATTTATTTTAGGGTGACCCAAACGAACGGCGGAGAAGACACGCATGGACCTGACAGACTGGATGTACACCCTGTACCCCTATGCAAAGTCGCTCCATATCATGGCCGTGCTCAGCTGGATGGCGGGTCTCTTCTATCTCCCACGTCTGTTCGTGTATCACGTGGAGCAGGCTGAGAAGGTGCCAGAGACGGGTCCGGTGTTCCTGACCATGGAACAGAAGCTCATGAAGGTGATCATGCGCCCTGCGATGCACACCGCCTGGCTCGCCGGCCTTTTCATCGTCTTTACGCCAGGGATGGTCGACTGGTCCTATATATGGCCTTGGACCAAAGGCGCCTGTGTGATCGGTATGACGCTGTTTCACACCTGGCTTGTGTGGCGCATCAAGGATTTCGAAGCCGGGCGGAACCGCCTGACGGGAAGACAGTTCAGGATGGCAAACGAAGTGCCGACGCTCCTGATGGTGGTCATCGTCATATCGGTCATTTTCAAGTTCTGAGGCCGATCTTACGCCCCTGACAGGGTCGGGCGTGCCACAGTTGTAAGCATTGCCTCAGGCGGCCTCTGAGGCGGTATTTGACTCATCGTGGACATGCCCCTATGTATGGCCCTCAACGGGCCCGTCCGGGCATTCGTGTCTTCCGATTTGATAATGACACCTCTCCCCGATGCCGGGGACGCAAAGGCTGTATGTAGATGACCGTCCAATCCCTGAATCTTTCCGATCTGAAAGCCAAAAGCCCCAAGGACCTTTTGTCCATGGCCGAAGATCTGGAGATCGAAAACGCCTCGACCATGCGCAAGGGCGAGATGATGTTCCAGATCCTGCGTGAACGCGCAGATGAAGGATGGGACATTGCCGGCGACGGCGTTCTGGAAGTTCTGCAAGACGGATTCGGTTTCCTGCGCTCGCCCGAAGCGAACTACCTGCCCGGTCCCGATGATATCTACGTCTCGCCCGACATGATTCGTCAGTATTCTCTGCGCACTGGTGATACCGTCGAAGGGCAGATCAAGGCGCCGCTGGAAAATGAACGCTATTTCGCGCTGACCAACGTCACCAAGATCAATTTTGAAGATCCTGAAAAGGCCCGTCACAAGATCGCGTTCGACAACCTGACGCCGCTGTACCCGGATGAGCGGCTGAAAATGGAGGTCGAAGATCCCACGATCAAGGATAAATCCGCCCGTGTGATCGACCTGGTCGCGCCCATCGGTAAGGGTCAGCGCTCCCTGATCGTGGCGCCGCCGCGGACTGGTAAGACCGTGATTTTGCAGAACATTGCGAACTCGATTGAGAAGAACCATCCGGAATGCTACCTGATCGTCCTGCTGATCGACGAACGCCCGGAAGAGGTCACCGACATGCAGCGTTCGGTCAAGGGCGAGGTCGTCTCCTCCACCTTTGACGAGCCGGCAACGCGCCACGTGGCAGTGTCGGAAATGGTCATCGAAAAGGCCAAGCGTCTGGTTGAGCATAAACGAGATGTTGTGATTCTTTTGGACTCGATCACAAGACTTGGTAGGGCCTTTAACACCGTGGTTCCGTCCTCGGGTAAGGTTTTGACTGGCGGTGTCGACGCCAACGCCCTGCAGCGGCCGAAACGCTTCTTCGGTGCTGCCCGGAACATCGAAGAAGGCGGATCTCTGACCATCATCGCAACCGCGCTGATCGATACCGGCAGCCGTATGGACGAGGTCATCTTCGAAGAATTCAAAGGCACCGGTAACTCCGAACTGGTCCTGGATCGTAAAATTGCCGACAAACGCGTCTTCCCGGCGATCGACATTCTAAAGTCGGGCACCCGGAAGGAAGACCTGCTTGTCGACAAGGGGGATCTGGCTAAGACCTTTGTTTTGCGGCGAATTCTCAACCCGATGGGTACCACGGACGCCATTGAATTCCTGCTGTCGAAACTGAAACAAACCAAATCCAACTCTGAATTCTTCGATTCGATGAACACCTAGGACCCGGCGGCTCAGGAAAGGACGGCCACACATGGATACGATCTTTGCGTTGGCCTCTGCTCAGGGGAAGGCCGGGGTATCGGTTATTCGTGTCTCTGGCCCACAGGCGCTGGAGGCGATGAACGCGCTTTGCGTAACTGCGGTGCCGGTTCCTGGACGGGGACTGCGGGTGCTGACGGATGCGGCAGGTGATCCTCTGGATGAGGCGCTGGTACTGAGTTTCGCCGCACCGCATAGCTTTACCGGTGAAAATGTCGTTGAATTTCAGGTGCATGGCAGTACGGCAGTGGTTTCTGCTGTGTTGGATGCGCTTGGCGAAATCGACGGATTGCGTCAGGCAGAACCGGGTGAGTTCACGCGTCGCGCGCTGGAGAACGGACAGCTGGATCTGGCGCAGGTCGAGGGTCTTGCCGATCTGATCGATGCCGAAACCGAGGCGCAGCGCAAACAGGCCCAGGTAGTGCTGTCTGGGGCGATTGGGCAACTGGCCGAACGGTGGCGGAGCGATCTGATCCGGGCAGCCTCTTTGATCGAAGTCACCATTGATTTCGCGGATGAAGAGGTTCCGGTGGACGTTACGCCCGAGGTATCGAGCCTCCTCGCAGGCGTTCAAAAGGATTTGGAAACCGAGGTCGCCGGCGTCAAAATCGCCGAACGCATCCGCTCTGGGTTTGAGGTGGCCATCGTTGGTGCGCCAAACGTCGGGAAATCGACGCTTCTGAATGCGCTTGCGGGACGTGAGGCAGCCATTACGTCGGAATACGCTGGCACCACGCGGGATATTATCGAGGTAAAGATGGATCTCGCTGGCCTTCCGGTCACGCTTCTGGACACAGCCGGCTTGCGCGATACCGAGGATCACGTCGAAAGCATTGGTATTGCCTTGGCGCGGAAGAGGGCCGAGAATGCTGATATCCGTGTGTTTCTGGCGGAAGCTAGCGAAACGCCTGACGTGGAAATGCAGGACGGAGATATTCGCCTGCTGCCAAAAGCGGATGCTCGGGATGATGCGGAAGATGCAATTTCCGGGAAAACGGGGCAGGGGATCGATAGGCTAGTTGAGCACATTGCGACGGTATTGAAGTCGCGCTCGGCTCATCCAGGGATCTCCACCCGAAATCGTCACAGGGAGGCTTTGTCTTCCGCGTTGAAGAGCTTACATCAGGCGCAATCGGTTCTCGAGCTGGGACCGGAGCATTATGATCTTGCGGCTGAGGATATGCGATCAGCAATCCGATCGCTTGAACTGTTGGTTGGACGTGTCGGAGTTGAAAATCTCCTGGATGAGATTTTCTCGAGCTTCTGCCTTGGAAAATGAGGAGTGTTTCACGTGAAACATTCAGCCTATGACGTTGTTGTAATCGGCGGTGGTCACGCCGGCACCGAAGCTGCTCATGTGGCGGCTCGGATGGGTGTGAACACCGCTCTGATCACGTTGAAACGCGAAGGCATTGGTGTGATGTCCTGTAACCCGGCTATTGGCGGTTTGGGCAAAGGCCACCTCGTGCGGGAGATTGACGCTCTTGACGGCGTCATGGGGCGTGTTGCCGATCTTGCCGGCATTCAGTTCCGACTCCTGAATCGGCGGAAGGGACCAGCCGTCCAGGGCCCTCGCGCCCAATCCGACCGAGCAATCTATCGTCGGGAGATGCTCAAGCTTACCGAACAGCAGGACTGTCTCGACATTATCGAAGGTGAAGCGACCGATTTCATCATGTCCGGCCAATCGGTAACCGGCGTCGTCTTGGCAGATGGATCTCAAATCCCGGCGAAGGCTGTCATTCTTACCTCTGGGACGTTTCTGCGTGGTGTTATTCATATCGGAGATGTGTCGCGACCTGGCGGCCGTATGGGCGACAAGCCGTCGGTCAGCCTGGCAGAGCGTCTCGATAGCTTTGAATTACCGTTGGGACGCCTCAAGACCGGTACGCCGCCTCGGTTGGACGGAACAACGATTCGTTGGGATGAATTGGAATCGCAGCCCGGGGATGATGATCCAACGTTCTTTTCCTTTGCAACCACCCAGGTGACCGCAAAACAGGTGTCCTGCGGGATTACGCACACCAACGAAAAGACGCATGAGATCATTCGGGAAAACCTTGAACGATCTGCTATGTACGGCGGTCATATCGAAGGGGTCGGACCGCGGTATTGCCCCTCGATTGAAGATAAGGTCGTCAGGTTTTCCGATAAAACATCGCACCAGATCTTTCTGGAACCAGAGGGCGTCGACGATAACACCGTTTATCCAAACGGGATTTCCACAAGCCTGCCGGTGGATGTTCAAGAGGACTACGTGCATTCGATCTTTGGCCTGGAAGACGCCAAGATCATTCAACCCGGATATGCCATTGAGTACGATTACATTGATCCGCGGGCGCTAACACTGGGTTTGGAACTCAAGGAAGTTCCCGGCTTGTTCTTGGCTGGACAAATTAACGGTACAACCGGATATGAAGAGGCCGCTGCGCAGGGCCTGGTCGCAGGCCTCAATGCTGCGCGGCGGAGCAGGGAGGAGGACCCGATCGTCTTTGGTCGCTCCGGCAGCTACATTGGGGTTATGGTCGATGACCTGACCACGAATGGCGTGACGGAACCCTACCGGATGTTTACTTCCCGAGCGGAATTCCGTTTGTCCCTCCGGGCCGACAATGCGGATCAACGGCTCACGCCTCTGGCGATTGAGGTTGGCTGCGCGGGGCAGGCCCGCAAAGAAATGTTCCAAAAGAAGATGGAGCGCTTGGATGCTGCGCGTGGTTTGCTGACTAAGTCGGTGTTCACTCCAAAACAGGTTTCCGAGGCTGGTATCCGCGTAAATCAGGATGGCAATAAACGGACCGGCTTGGACGTCCTGGCGTTTCCCGATGTGTCGTTCGAAGATCTTTTCCCTTTGCTACCTGAACTCGCGAACAGCGATACCACAACACGACGTCAGTTGGAGCGTGACGCGCTTTACGCAAATTACATCGACCGGCAGGAGCGAGAGATCGCAGCGTTAAAGCGGGATGAGAGCTATCTGATCCCGAGGGATTTTGAATACGTCGGGATCGAAGGTCTTTCCAACGAGTTGCAACAAAAACTGGAGCGAGCCCGTCCTGAAAACCTGGCGCAGGCAGCACGTCTGGATGGGATGACGCCGGCTGCACTGGCCCTGCTTTTGGCGAGATTACGGAAAAGTTCCACCCTACGGAGCCGTACTGCATGACAACCGAAGCTTTGTTGGAACGGCTGAATGTTTCACGTGAAACACTCAACCGGCTAAAAATATTCGAACAAGTTTTGCTAAAATGGAATCCGAAGATCAACCTAGTTTCCCGGAACAGCCTGGATGACCTTTGGACCCGTCATATTATCGATTCGGTCCAGGTTTTCCGATGTGTTTCTCCGCCAAACCACTGGGTTGATATGGGAAGTGGCGGCGGCCTTCCAGGTGTTATCGTCGCCATTATGGCGGCAGAGGAATCTCCGAATACCAAGGTTACGCTGATCGAATCGGATCAACGAAAGTCGGCTTTCCTGCGTACGGCGGCACGGGAGTGCGGGGCG
Source organism: Pseudophaeobacter sp. 1A09344 (assembly GCF_041008745.1). Classification (NCBI taxonomy): domain Bacteria; kingdom Pseudomonadati; phylum Pseudomonadota; class Alphaproteobacteria; order Rhodobacterales; family Roseobacteraceae; genus Pseudophaeobacter; species Pseudophaeobacter sp. 1A09344. The sequence goes on along the minus strand of NZ_JAXGFS010000006.1, from coordinate 277,637 downwards.
AAACTTACCGTAATTTCAAAGCGAATAGAGCAGGCGGACCCGCAAAATGCGGATGTTCTGTCTGCGCGGGCGCTTGCGGATCTGTCGCTCCTACTGGAATTTTCTGAACGTCACCTCAGCCCGACAGGCACCGCCTTGTTCCCAAAAGGTGCAAACTGGAAAAAAGAAGTGGATAACGCGCGGCAACGATGGCGATTCGATTTCGAACCGATTACAAGTTTAACTGAACCCGACGCGGTCGTACTGAAAATAGAGGGAGTTGCTCGTGTCTGACTTATCCCGCCCGGATGGGCCACGTATCATCGCGGTTGCTAATCAAAAGGGTGGAGTAGGTAAGACAACGACGGCAATAAACCTCGCTGCGGCCCTGGTCGAAGGCGGATTGCGCGTTCTCGTCGTTGATTTGGACCCGCAGGGGAATGCATCCACCGGCCTGGGAATTGAGGCCGATGATCGGGATTACACCACCTACGATCTTTTGGTTGATGATGCGCCGCTGTCCGAGGTTATTCGGGCAACTGAGATCGAGGATCTCTGCGTTATTCCAGCGACGGTGGATCTGAGTTCCGCCGATATCGAACTGGTTTCCAACGAAAAGCGCAGCTTCCTATTGCATGACGCCCTGCGACAGACGGCGATGGACGAATACGAATGGGATTACATACTGATCGATTGCCCGCCGTCGCTGAACCTGCTTACGGTGAATGCCATGGTCGCCGCGCATTCGGTTCTTATCCCGCTGCAAAGTGAGTTCTTCGCGCTCGAGGGGGTATCGCAGCTAATGTTGACGATTCGTGAGGTACGGCAGGCGGCAAACCCGGATCTTAGGATCGAAGGTGTAGTGCTGACGATGTACGACCGTCGCAATAATCTGTCGCAACAGGTTGAACAGGATGCGCGCGACAACCTGGGTGAGCTGGTCTTCCGGACTGTGATTCCCCGGAATGTACGGGTGAGCGAGGCGCCGTCCTATGCGCTACCAGTCCTGAACTATGATACGAACTCGCTGGGGGCGCGGGCGTACCGGGCACTGGCAGAAGAAATAGTCGCCAATCATCAAAGACTGGCAGCATAAAGGGGAGGGCACCATGACAGAAAAAAAGAACAAACCTCGCGGATTGGGACGTGGATTGTCGGCGCTGATGGCCGATGTGAACCCGGAACCCGTCAGCACCCAAGCCGAAGCACCCCGCAATGCCGAAGTATTGGTGCCAATCGAGAAGGTTACCGCCAACCCTGATCAGCCCCGTCGGCAGTTTCTTCAAGAAGATCTGGATGACCTGACGGCCTCTATCAAGGAAAAGGGCGTCTTGCAGCCGCTGATCGTGCGTCCGCGCGATGGCGGTACGTACGAGATCGTGGCTGGTGAACGGCGCTGGAGGGCCGCGCAGGCAGCGCAGTTGCATGAGGTTCCGGTTCTGATCCGGGACTATGACGACGTTGAAATGCTTGAAGTCGCCATCATCGAAAACATTCAGCGGTCAGATCTGAATGCGATGGAAGAGGCGCAGAGCTATAAGCAGTTGATGGAAAAGTTCGGCCACACCCAGGAAAAAATGGCTGAGGCGTTGGGCAAGAGCCGTAGCCATATTGCCAACCTTGTGCGGCTTCTTCACCTGCCTTCCGACGTGCAACAGCTTGTTCAGGAACGAAAATTGTCCGCGGGCCACGCGCGGGCGCTGATTACGTCGGACCATGCATCAGAACTGGCCAAGAAGATCGTCAAAGGCGGGCTGTCCGTCCGCGCGACCGAGAATCTGGTGAAAAAGGATGCTGCGGGTACCACAACGAGCGCGTCTCCGAAAAAACCGCGCAAAGAGGTGGAAAAGGACGCGGATACCCGCGCGCTTGAAGGCGATCTGTCAGCGATGCTGCGGATGAAGGTTTCGATTGATCACATCGCGGGCGGGGAGAGCGGCTCGGTGACGATCAGCTATGAGACGCTTGATCAGTTGGATGAGCTTTGCAATCTGCTCAGCCGTTAGGGCGCGACCAGATAAAGGTCAGAACGCCTGACAGAACCACCGCCTGAATAATAAGGATGTGGGAGGGGGCGCCCAGCATCAGAGACAACAGAAAAACGGCGGCAATCGATCCGGTTGCCGCCTTTTTTGCGGTTGGTCGGATGGCGCCGTTTTCGCGCCAATCCAGGATCATTGGCCCGAAGATGTTGTGAGAGATGATCCAGTCGTGCAGCCGTTCCGAGGAGTTTGCGAAAAAGAATGTTGCCAGAAGCAGGAAGGGCACGGTGGGGAGCAGGGGAAGGATAACCCCGACGATTGCCAATGCTACGCAACAAATCCCTAGTCCGGCGTAGATATAGCGCATTGGGTCAGTCCACCAAGAGATCGCGAAGGATCGCGTTGAGCACCGCACGTCCCTTGTCCGTGGCATGCAGTCTTTGTTCTGAGATAGAGATCATTCCCATCTTGGCAAGGTCCTGTAGCTTGTCAGGGTTCAGCGGCGTGCCAGAGAGTTGTGCGTAGCGCTCCATATCCAGTCCTTCCCGCAGGCGCATCCCCATCATCAGGCATTCGACAGCGGCATCCTCGCGCTCCAGGGCTTCCCGCAGGTTTTCGCCAGAACCGTTAGAAACGGCTTGCAGCCAGGCGCCGGGGGCGCGGTGGGTTTCGGTGGCATAGCGGGCGCCATCCAGAGTGATACGACCATGGGCGCCGGGGCCGATGCCCACATAGTCGCCGTAGCGCCAGTAAATCAGGTTGTGGCGGCTCTCCGCGCCGGGAACCGCATGGTTGGAAACCTCATAGGCGGGCATGCCATGGGCGGCGCAGATGTCCTGTGTCAGCTGGTACATGTCTGCGGCGCTGTCATCGCTGGGCAGGTCCCGCAGTTTACCCCGGGCATAGCGGTCGCCAAAGGCGGTGCCTTCTTCGATCGTCAGCTGATAGAGCGACAGGTGGTCGATAGACATAGACAGCGCTTCGGTCAGCTCTGCCTGCCAGTCCTGCGGCGTCTGACCTTGCCGGGCATAGATCAGGTCGAAACTGACGCGGTCAAAACAATTGCGCGCAATGTCAAAGGCGGCCTTGGCTTCAGCCACGGAATGGATACGGCCAAGGCGGCGCAGGTCGGCGTCGTTTAGCGCCTGAATGCCCATCGAGATCCGGTTTACTCCCGCGTCGCGATAGCCTGCAAACCGGCCAGCCTCGACCGATCCGGGGTTCGCCTCGAGCGAGATTTCGATGTCATTGGCAAAGGGCCAGATATCCCGCGCGGCCTCGATCACGGCGGCAACGGTGTCGGGATGCATCAGCGAAGGGGTACCGCCACCAAAGAAGATCGAATTCAACACGCGGCCCGGAAGCTGCTCGGACACACGTGCCAGCTCAGATTGATAGGCTTTGACCCAGACGCTTTGGTCGATGTTTGCGGTGACGTGGCTGTTGAAATCGCAATAGGGGCATTTGGCCTGACAAAAGGGCCAGTGCACATAGAGGCCAAAGCCCCCATTGCGCCAGTCATCCACGGGATGGGTCATTCCCCGAAACACCCTTTGATGAACTTTGCCACGGCGTTTGCGCGATGGCTGATCTTGTTCTTTTCCCAGCGGTCCATCTCGGCAAAGGTCACGTCAAAGCCATCAGGTATGAACATCGGATCATAGCCAAAACCAGCCTCGCCGCGGATCGGCCAGATCAGATGACCGGGGGCGACGCCTTCGAACACCTCGTCGTGCCCATCGGGCCAGGCCAGAACCAGCGTACAGCGGAACTGCGCGGTACGCGGGTGGGGGGCGTTCTTGGCTTCCAGCTCGTCATGGGCGCGGGTCATGGCCATCATGAAGTCGCGGCCATTGCCGGTTTCCGCCCAGTCTGCGGTATAGACGCCCGGTGCCCCATCTAGGGCGTCGATGGTGATCCCGGAATCATCGGACAGGGCAGGGAGCCCGGTTGCCTTGGCCGCGGCATGCGCCTTGATCCGGGCGTTGCCGACAAAGGTGTCCTCGGTTTCCTCAGGTTCTGGCAGATCCATTTCGGCGGCGCCGACAACGGAGACGCCAAAGGGCTTGAGGAGATGCGCCATCTCCTCAAGCTTGCCTTTGTTATGCGTGGCGATCAACAGCCGATCGCCTTCAAACTTTCGGCTCATGCGCAGGCTGCCTTTTGCATTTCTGCCAGTTCGGCGGTGCCTTTTGCGGCCAGATCCATCAAGGAATTCATCTGCTCGCGCGAGAACATCGATCCTTCGGCGGACATCTGCACTTCGATCAGTTTGCCGGATCCGGTCATGATGAAGTTGCCATCGACGCCGGCTTCGGAATCTTCGGGGTAGTCCAGATCCAGAACCGGCTGGCCGGCATAGATCCCGCAGGATACGGCTGCCACCGGATCAACCAGCGGGTCGATGCTGACATCGCCGGCCTTCATCAGTTTGTTGACTGCCAGACGCAGGGCCACCCAGCCGCCGGTGATCGAGGCGCAGCGGGTGCCGCCATCGGCCTGCAGCACGTCACAGTCGATACTGATCTGGCGTTCACCCAAGGCCACGCGGTCCACGCCGGCGCGCAGGGCACGGCCGATCAGGCGCTGGATTTCGACGGTACGGCCGCCTTGCTTGCCAGCCGAGGCTTCGCGGCGCATCCGGGTGTTGGTCGCGCGGGGCAGCATGCCGTATTCCGCCGTCACCCAGCCAAGGCCGGATCCCTTGATAAAGGGCGGCACGCGGTCTTCGATGGTGGCGGTGCACAGAACATGGGTGTCGCCAGCCTTGATCAGGCATGATCCCTCGGCATGTTTGGTGAATCCGGTTTCGATGGAAATCGGGCGCATCTCGTTCAATTGTCGTCCAGAGGGTCGCATGAGTAATCCTTTTTTTGCTGGCCTTCGGATAGCCCTGCCTGCGCGCGGTATGCAAGCATGATTGACCTTTGCGTGTGGGCCTCTTTAATGGCAATCCGGAAAAGCCTTCCTATCTATGTAGCGTGTAACCGCTGAAAATGCTCATGACAGACGCAAACAATATCCTGAAAGACATGAACGACCGGTCGCGGGATGTGTTCCGGGCGGTCGTGGAATCCTATCTGGAAAGCGGCGATCCCGTCGGCAGCCGTACCCTGACCCGTTCGCTGAGCGAAAAGGTCAGCGCGGCGACGGTGCGCAACGTGATGCAGGATCTGGAGTTTCTGGGCCTGCTCGACAGCCCACATGTCAGCGCCGGACGGGTGCCGACGCAGCTGGGTCTGCGGATGTTCGTCGATGGCCTGCTGGAGGTCGAGGACCTGAAGGCGCAGGACCGCGAAAAGATCGACGCCACCCTGGGTCGCAATTCCGGCGATGTGAGCGGTATGCTCGACCGTGTCGGGGCGGCGCTTTCCGGGGTGACGCAGGGTGCCTCGCTGGTCCTGACGCCAAAGCATGAGGCCGAGATCCGCCATATCGAATTCGTCTCGCTGGGTCATGACCGGGCGATGGTGGTGCTGGTGTTTTCCGACGGTCACGTGGAAAACCGGCTGTTCACCCCGCCGCCGGGGCAGACGCCCAGTTCGATGCGCGAGGCGGCCAATTTCCTGAATGCCCTCGTCGAAGGGCGCACGCTGAGTGACGTGCGCCTTGACATGCAGGAAGAGATCGCCACCCGGCGGCAGGAGATCGACAACCTGGCGCATCAGCTGATCGAAAGCGGTCTGGCCGCCTGGGAAGAAGACGGCAGCGACCAGGCGCGTCTGATCGTGCGGGGACGTGCGAATCTGCTTGCCGATAATGGCGTCACAGAAGAACTGGATCTGATCCGCAGCCTGTTCGATGATCTGGAGCGCAAGCAGGATATTGCCGAATTCCTGGAACTCACCGAAGAGGGCGAGGGCGTGCGCATTTTTATTGGCTCGGAGAACAAACTTTTCTCACTTTCGGGTTCCTCTTTGGTGGTGTCTCCTTATATGAACGCGGATCGAAAGGTGATTGGCGCGGTGGGGGTGATTGGCCCGACCCGCCTGAACTACGGACGGATTGTGCCCATCGTGGACTATACGGCACAACTGGTCGGCAAATTGCTGTCAGACCGGAGTTAGAGGTGAAAAATGGCAGAGCCCAAGAACGACGATTTTCTCGACGATATCGCAAATGCCGAAGCAGAAGAGCTGGCGGCACAGACCGAAGAATTTGATGACGCGGCGCTGGAGCTGGATGCCCTGCGGGCCGAGCGTGATGAGCTGAAGGACCGGTTCATGCGCGCTCTGGCGGATGCCGAGAATTCGCGCAAGCGGGGCGACAAGGCCCGCCGCGAAGCCGAGCAATATGGCGGCTCAAAGCTGGCCCGTGACATGCTGCCGGTGTTCGACAACATGAAGCGCGCGGTTGAATCGGTAACCGACGAACAGAAAGAGGCGGCCTCGGCCCTGATCGAAGGTGTTGAGCTGACCATGCGGGCGCTGCTGGGCGTGTTTGAAAAGCACGGCATCCGCGTTGTCTCGCCCGCAGTGGGTGACAAGTTCGACCCGCAGGTGCACGAAGCCATGTTCGAAGCCCCGGTGCCCGGCACCAAGGCAGGCGAAATTATTCAGGTTTCCGCCGAAGGTTTCATGCTGCACGACCGCCTGCTGCGGCCGGCGCAGGTCGGGGTCTCCTCGACCCCAGCATAAGGCTGCCGGGGTTATTGGTGTAAATCGCCTCGGACCCGGCATTCAGAATTGAAAAAGGCGGCCCTTGCGGGTCGCCTTTTTGCATTAATACAGCTTTGCATTTACGCAGTGGCGTCTTTCAGACGGTAGAGCGCCTCCAGTGCCTCGCGCGGGGTCAGATCGTCGGGGTGGATACTCTCCAGCAATTCCTCGACCGGTGATGGACCTGCGGCGGGTTTTGGTTGCGGCGGCGGGGCAGCGGCAAAGAGCGGAAGATCGTCGATCTGGATCTTTGCGCCAGCGCCTTCGCGGCTGCCTTGTTCCAGCATATCCAGCACATCGCGCGCCCGCGCCACAACCGAAGCTGGCAGGCCGGCAAGCTGCGCCACCTGCACCCCGTAGGAGCGGTCGGCGGCGCCTTTTTTGACCTCGTGCAGGAAGATCACCTCGCCTTCCCATTCCTTGACGGTGACGGTGGCGTTTTCGACGCCCTCCAGTTTTCCGGCCAGTTGGGTCATCTCGTGATAGTGGGTCGCGAATAGAGCGCGGGCCTGGTTCACCTCGTGCAGGTGTTCCAACGTGGCCCAGGCGATGGACAGCCCATCATAGGTCGCGGTGCCGCGCCCGATTTCATCAAGGATCACCAGAGCACGGTCATCGGCCTGGTTCAGGATCGCGGCGGTTTCCACCATTTCAACCATGAAGGTCGAGCGTCCGCGCGCCAGATCGTCCGAGGCCCCGACACGGCTGAACAGCTGGCTGATCAACCCGATATGGGCGGCTTCGGCGGGAACATAGCTGCCCATCTGCGCCAGCAGCGCGATCAGCGCGTTCTGGCGCAGGAAGGTCGATTTACCGGCCATGTTGGGACCGGTCAGCAACCAGATCGCGGCGCCATCCCCAGCCGACAGATCGCAATCATTGGCCACAAAGGTATCACCGCCCTGTTGCCGCAGCGCCTGTTCCACCACCGGATGGCGCCCACCCTCCACGTGAAACGCGCGGGAAGCGTCCACCTTGGGCCGGGTCCAGTTTTCGCCGCGCGCCAGATCGGCCAATGCGGTGATCAGATCCAGCTCTGCCAACCCTTTGGCAGCGGTATTGAGTCGCGCAGCGGTGTCCAGAATGGCGGTGGAAAGCCTTTCATAGAGCCGCTTTTCGATCTCCAGCGCCCGGTTTCCTGCGTTCAGGATCCGGGTTTCGATCTCGCTCAGCTCCACCGTGGTGAAACGCACCTGATTTGCGGTAGTTTGACGGTGGATATAAGTCTCGGACAGCGGCGCCGATAGCATCTTTTCCGCGTGGGTCGCGGTGGTTTCGATGAAATAGCCCAGCACGTTGTTGTGCTTGATCTTCAGCGAGGTGATGCCTGTGTGCTCCGCATATTTCTGCTGCATCCCGGCGATGATCGAGCGTCCCTCATCGCGCAGGGTGCGCGCCTCATCCAGTTCGGGATCATAGCCGGTCGCGATGAACCCGCCGTCACGGGCCAGCAGCGGCGGATCGGCCACCAGCGCGGCATCCAGCAGCGACAGAAGATCGTCAAAGCCAAGGAGATCGCGCACGGCACACGCGATAAGTTCGGGTAAATCCTGACCTTCGCACATCTCGGCGATGGTTTCGGCCTGCACCAGCCCGTTGCGGATGGCGGCCAGATCGCGCGGACCACCGCGTTCCAGCGCAAGTCGCGACAGGGCGCGGTCCAGATCCGGGGTTTTGCGCAGCGCCGCGCGGATGTCCTGCGAAAGCTGCGTCGCCTCGACCGCGAAATCCAGTGCCGCCAATCGCGCGCTGATCACATCCAACGTGCGCGAGGGGCTTGCCATACGTTGTTCCAAAAGACGGGCACCGCCCGGCGTCACGGTCCGGTCCACCACAGACAACAGCGATCCGGCGCGCCCGCCCGACAGGGATCGGGTCAGTTCCAGGCTGGCGCGGGTGGAGGCGTCGATCTGCACCACGCGGTCCTGCGCCTCCTGTACCGGCGGCTGCAACAGCGGTAGTTTGCCCTTCTGCGTAATCTCCAGATAGTCGATCAGCGCACCCATGGCTGAGACCTCGGCGCGGGTGAAGGTGCCGAACCCATCCAGCGCACCGACGTTGAACAAGGTGCAGATGCGTTTTTCTGCCGCCGTGCTGTCGAAACTTGCCTTGCCGAGCGGGGTCAGCGGGATCTTGTATTCATCTGCAAGCGGGCGGGTCGCATCAAAAGGCGCGCCATCAGCGACGATCAGTTCCGATGGCGCCAGCCGCGCCAATTCCGGCGACAGGCGCACGCGGGCGATGGGCATCACGTGAAACGCCCCGGTGGAAATATCCGCCCAGGCCAAGGCCGCTTCGTCGCGCAACTCGGAATAGGAAACCAGGAAGTTGTGACGCCGTGCTTCGAGCAGGGAATCCTCGGTCAGCGTGCCGGGAGTCACCAGCCGCACCACATCCCGTTTCACCACGGATTTGGAGCCGCGTTTCTTGGCTTCGGCCGGGCTTTCCAGCTGTTCGCCTACCGCGACGCGGAACCCCTTGCGGATCAGGGTCAGCAGATACCCTTCGGCGGCATGCACGGGAACGCCGCACATGGGAATATCCTCGCCGTCGTGTTTGCCCCGTTTGGTCAGGGCGATGTCCAGCGCTTCTGCGGCATTGACCGCGTCGTCAAAGAACATCTCGTAGAAATCGCCCATCCGATAAAAAAGCAACGCATCGGGATGCGCTGCTTTGATCTCAAGATATTGCGCCATCATGGGCGTAACGGTCATGCGAGCTCCCCCGGGGTTATTTGCCCGACATTTACAATGCGGACGGTCCAAGGAAAACCCGATTACCCGGATTTGCAATCTGTTGCTCAGACCCTGGCGGGCCGGCGTTGATCAGAACAGCACGCCGATCGATTGCGGGCTGTAGTTCGCAATCGACAAAGAGGTAGTGCCCAGCTGTTTTTGCACATCAAGCGCAACCAGCCGCGCCGCGGATTCCTCTATATTGGCATCCACCAGGGCGCCGATCCCCTTCTTTGTGGCATCAGCAAGGTTCTGCACGGTCTTGTTCTCTTCTGCCAGTCCATTGGCCGAGGCCCCAAGTGCAGCGGCACCTTCGATGGCAAAGCGCAGGAAACCGGTAATCTCGCTCAGCGCGGTTTGGGCGCTTGCCTGATCCGTGACCTGGGTGCGGTTGTTGATATCGAACAACGGGTCGCTTTCGAAATCGACACCATCCACTGTCAGCAACGACAGGTCTGCTCCGGTTGGAATACTAAGGCCGGTTGCGCCATTGCCGTCCACATTTGTGGCCAGCAGGTTGGCACCGTTGAACTGGGAGGAAGAAATGATCGAATTGATTTCCTCCGTCTTCTGGGCCAGCTGCGCTTCGATCTTGGAATAGTCAACAAGGCCGCTGCTTGCCGTAAGTGCCAGTTCCTTCATTTCGATGACAGCTTCGGAAATCCGTTCCGCACCAGCCGAGGCGACGGCGACGGTGGACTCACCCAGCGACAGCGCATCAGAGGTTGCCCGCAGCCCGGAGACATCGGCCTCCATGATCTGGGAAATCGCCCATAGCGCGGCATTGTCTTTGGCGGTATTCACCTCTTTTCCGGTTGCGACCTCGTTCTGGACGGTTTCCAGCTGCTGTGTCGTCCCTCCCAGCAGGTGTAGCGCTGTGGCGGCGCCGGTGTTGGAGTTGATACTTGTCATATCGTGCATCCCAAATTTACCCTGCCCGCCGGTATTGCGGCGGCGGGTGTGACTTTTCAGAAATGGTCGTATGCCGTTCTGACATGTGCTGTTCTGGCGCCGGTTTGCGGCCTTATAGCCACGCGTCACACAGAAGCTGTTAAGTATTATTAACGGAATATAGCGCGGATCGGTCGAGATTGTGGCGAAAAGCCGACGGAATCTATCAAGTTTTATTTGAAATATTATTGCTTTTTAGGGGTCGTTTTCTTTCCGGATCGGATTGAGAGGGACGCAGGGCTGGGATAAGACTGTGCCCGATTAGGAGAGGACACCTACAGCCCATGCCCAAAGCGAAGATCACAAACGAAGAGGCGCTTGCCTTCCATCTGGAGCCGACACCCGGCAAATGGGAAATCAATGCGACCGTCCCGATGACCACGCAGCGGGATCTCTCCCTGGCCTATTCCCCCGGTGTTGCGGTGCCATGCGAAGCGATCGCGGCGAACCCGGAAACCGCCTATGATTATACCAACAAGGGCAACCTGGTGGCTGTCATCTCCAACGGGACGGCGGTTTTGGGGCTTGGAAACCTGGGCGCGCTGGGATCGAAACCGGTGATGGAGGGGAAATCTGTCCTGTTCAAACGCTTTGCCGATGTGAACTCGATCGACATTGAGCTCGACACCGAAGATCCGGACAAGTTCATCGACGCGGTCAAGCTGATGGGCCCGACCTTTGGCGGCATCAACCTTGAGGACATCAAGGCGCCCGAATGTTTCATCATCGAGCAGCGCCTGAAGGAAGAGATGGATATCCCCGTCTTCCATGACGACCAGCACGGTACCGCTGTGATCTGTGCGGCGGGCCTGATCAATGCGCTGCATATTTCTGGCAAGAAGATCGAAGACGTGAAGATCGTGCTCAACGGCGCGGGTGCGGCAGGTATCGCCTGTATCGAGCTGCTGAAATCCATGGGCGCGCGGCATGACAACTGCATCGTCTGTGACACCAAGGGTGTGATCTATCAGGGCCGTACCGAAGGTATGAACCAGTGGAAGTCGGCCCATGCGGTCAAGACTGAGCTGCGGACGCTTGAGGAAGCAATGGAAGGCGCCGATGTTTTCCTTGGCGTGTCGGTCAAAGGCGCGGTGACGCAGGAGATGGTTGCCTCCATGGCCGACAACCCTGTGATCTTTGCCATGGCAAACCCGGATCCCGAAATCACCCCGGAAGAGGCCCACGAGGTCCGCGTCGACGCCATCGTCGCCACGGGCCGCTCGGACTATCCCAACCAGGTGAACAACGTTCTGGGCTTTCCCTACTTGTTCCGCGGCGCGCTGGACATCAATGCGCGCGCCATCAACGACGAGATGAAGATCGCTTGTGCTCATGCGCTGGCCGCATTGGCGCGCGAGGATGTGCCGGATGAGGTGGCGCTTGCTTATGGCAAATCGCTGACTTTTGGTCGCGATTACATCATCCCGACACCGTTTGATCCGCGTCTGATCCACCGGATTCCCCCAGCCGTGGCCAAGGCGGGCATGGATACGGGTGCCGCGCGTCGTCCCATCATCGACATGGAAGCCTATGAGATCAGCCTGAAAAGCCGGATGGACCCGACGGCTTCGATCCTGCGCGGCCTCAACGCCCGCGCGCGCTCGGCCCAGTCGCGGATGATCTTTGCCGAGGGCGACGATCCCCGTGTGCTGCGCGCTGCCGTTACCTATCAGCGGTCCGGCTTTGGCAAGGCGCTGGTCGTTGGCCGTGCCGATGATGTGAAGGCCAAGCTGGAGGCCGCCGGCCTTGGCGATGCGGTGCGCGAACTGGAGGTGGTCAATGCCGCCAACACCCAGCATTTCGACACCTACAAGGATTTCCTGTTCAACCGCCTGCAACGCAAGGGCTTCGACCGTAAGGACATCCACCGTCTGGTGGGCCGTGACCGGCACGTCTTCTCGGCGCTGATGCTGGCGCATGGGCATGGCGATGGTCTGGTCACCGGTGCCACCCGCAAATCCGCGCATGTTCTGGATCAGATCAACCACGTCTTTGACGCCGATGCCAAACACGGCGCGGCCGGCGTGACCGCGTTGCTGCATAAGGGCCGGATCGTGCTGATTGGCGATACGCTGGTGCATGAATGGCCGGATGAGAACGATCTGGCGACGATTGCCGAACGCGCTGCTGGTGTGGCCCGGCACATGGGGCTGGATCCCCGCGTGGCCTTTGTCAGCTTCTCGACCTTTGGCTACCCGGTGTCCGAGCGGGCGGAAAAGATGCATATCGCCCCGGGCGTTCTGGACAAGCGCGGCGTCGATTTCGAATACGAAGGCGAAATGACCGTGGATGTGGCGCTGAATGCCAAGGCGCAGGAGAATTACCCGTTCCAGCGTCTGTCAGGCCCCGCCAACATCCTGATCGTGCCTGCCCGGCACTCGGCCTCCATCTCGGTCAAGCTGATGCAGGAAATGGGCGGTGCCACCGTGGTCGGCCCGATCCTGGCGGGCGTGGACAAGCCGATCCAGATCTGCTCGACCACCTCGACCGCTAATGACGTGCTGAACATGGCGGTTCTGGCAGCCTGTAATATCGGCTAGGAAGAGCTAAGTAATTGTGAGGGAAAATTTTTTTAGATTCGTCTTTGTTTCTCAGTCTGTTATTCACCGAACTGGGTGAAAAATCAGATTGCGAAAAGCACAAAAATGTGCGTATCCTCATAAGCGTACACGCACCCCGAGGGGTGCGTGTACCAGTTAGCGTACCAACTAACTAAATGGCAGCGTAAGCTGCTTTGGTTTCGGCCAACGGCGGGTGTGCGCGCCAACGCACTCCTGCTGGCCGAGGCGAATGCGAGTGTACTGACGTACTTTTACTCTCATAAACCTCTCCTCTTCTAAAGCACCAAGTCGGTCTTGGCCCACCGTGAAAGCAGGATGCTTTCGAAACCGGTTAAGTGGCAGGCGCAATCAGTAGTGGCTCAAAGAAGCGGTATCCCCAATATCCCGTATTGGGGCCTATTGGATCAACGCAAAATTTACCACTTATATACCAATTTTTCGGTTGACCGAGAAATATTCAGGGGTACTTAATTTTAAGTATCTGAAATAAGGAAGAAATTGTGGCGATCTGGAACCTGGGCTCGATCAACGCTGACATGGTCTACGCGCTGCCGCATCTTCCGGTGGCGGGTGAGACACTGGCGGCCTCGGGTCTGGACCAGTTTCTGGGCGGTAAGGGGGCCAATATGTCGGTCGCGGCCGCCCGGGCCGGCAGCCATGTCTGCCACATCGGTGCCGTTGGCCCGGATGGCAGATGGGCGGTGGACCGGTTGCTGGAATACGGCGTCGACACCCGCCACATTGCGCAGATTGATAGCCCTACAGGCCATGCCATTATCGCGGTGGATCAAAGCGGCGAAAACCAGATCATCCTGTTTCCCGGCGCCAACCACGCGATCAGCCCGGATCAGATCGGTCAGGCCCTGTCGGCTGCCTCTGCCGGGGATATTCTGGTGATGCAGAACGAAACCAACCTGCAGGTCGATGCAGCGCGGATGGGCCGTGATCTGGGGCTGCGCGTGGCCTATGCGGCAGCGCCTTTTGACGCGGCAGCGGTTGCAGCGGTCCTGCCGCATCTGGATCTGTTGTTCCTGAATGCGGTCGAGGCGCGCCAGTTGCAGGAGGCCACCGGCAAACCGCCCGAGGCGCTGGGCGTTGAAGATGTGATCGTTACCCTCGGGGCAGAGGGCGCGCGCCATTTCCATGGCACCACAGGCGCGGTGCAGGATATTCCAGCCTTGCCGGTCACCCCGGTCGATACCACCGGGGCAGGAGACACCTTTACCGGTTATGTCCTTTCCGGTCTGGATCGCGGAATGCCGATGGCGCAGGCCATGGCGCAAGCCTCCCGCGCGGCGGCCCTGATGGTGACTCGCCATGGCACCGCCGATGTCATTCCCGATCTGAAAGAGGTTCAGGACAGTCGGCTTTGATGCCTCCCCGGACCCGTACTGAGCCTACCGAACGGGTAGATTTCTAACGCCGGTCGATCCGGTTTCTCTTGTTATTCTCGGTGATTTAATCGGGCGATATTCTGGTCTGCTCATGCGCCCGGGATCCGTCCGCCCATGGTTCTGAAATCGTAACTTATTCGAATAAATGCTAAATATGGAGCCAAGGTTCAGGCGGCTTCTCAATACCCGTAGGTGCGAAAAGATCAACATGTCGTGATTTAAGTATGCAAATTCTTAAGCCTCTTCGCGCTAGGAAAAGACTCTGTTGATAGGAGTTTTTAACGATGTCCCTCAGAATGCGGATTGTTGTTGCGCTGTTGGTCAGTTCTTTGGTTGCGATCGCGATTGTCACTGTGCCTTTGTTCATGGGCCTGGGGACAGTCTCGGATGAGGGAACACTCCGCGAGCTGCGTCAGTTCGAGGCTCGTGTCAGTTCCGAGATCGAAGGGCGCCAGCGGCTCGCCCTGACCACGGCCCAGACCGTGGCTGCTATGTCGGACGTGCAGCGCGCCGTGGCAGAGCAGGACCGAGACACGCTTGACCGGATTTTTGCCCAAAACTTCAAAGGACTGGCAACGAGTGCCGGGATCGCTCAGTTCCAGTTTCACACTCCAGAGGCGCTGTCTCTGTTCCGGGTGCACAAGCCCGAGAAGTTTGGCGATGACCTATCCGGGTTCCGCCATTCCGTTGTAGCCGCGAACAAGACGCAGGCGCCAGTTTCGGGCCTTGAACGGGGACGCGCGGGCATCGGTATCCGCGGTATCGCCCCGATCAGCCATGATGGCAGCCACGTGGGTAGCGTTGAAATCGGCCTCAAATTCGACAGCGCGCTGGTCGAAAGCCTGACCGAAGGAGGCGATTCCGCGCTTGAAATCTACCTGTTGCCAGACAGCGATATCAGTTTGTTCTCCAGCACTGGCGAAGAGATCCGCCGACTGACCGGAAGTTACGACGGTCCCGCTCTTCTGGATGCGGCTGCCATTGCAGGTTTTGTGAAAGGCGAGGCGGCAGAGACGTCGGATTATGACCTTGGCGGCCATGCCTATGCGGGCAGCCCGTTTGAAATCCGTGACTTCTCCGGAAATCTGGTTGCCGTGGGCAATGCGCTTGTCCCCTTGGATGCGATCACGGCGATCACCAACACGATCCGCAACACCGGCATCGGCGCGGCCATCGTGGCGATGGTTCTGGCCGGCGCCATGGCGCTGGGTCTGGGGAAATGGCTGTGTGGTCTCCTGAACCGGATCAGCAACCGGATGATTTCCCTGTCTGAGGGCAATCTGAACATCGAGATGACAGGCCTTCCGGACAAAGGCGAAATCGGCGACATGGCCCGCAGTCTGGGCGTCTTCCATGCAGCCCTGGTCCGCCAGCGTGAGATGGAGCAGACTCAAAAGGCACATAGTGAAAATCAGGCCAAGGTCGTTGCCAGCCTCGGCGCGCGGCTGTCGGAACTCTCAAGCGGTGATCTGACAACCCGCATCTCCGACCGGTTCCCCGAGGATTACGAACAGTTGCGTCTGGATTTCAACCGGACCGTCGAAAATCTGAACGGCACAGTGACGAAAGTGGTGGAATCGGCCTCCAGCATCCGCAACGGCGCCGCCGAGATCAGCCAGTCTTCGGATGATCTGTCACACCGCACCGAGAGCCAGGCCGCGACGCTGGAAGAAACCGCTGCTGCGCTGGACGAGCTGACGGCGTCGGTCAAATCCGCTGCCGATGGCGCCCGCAGCGTTGAAAACATCATGAACGAGGCCAAGAAAGAGGCCGAGAACAGTGGCGTCGTGGTGCAAAGTGCAGTCTCGGCGATGACCGAGATCGAGCAATCCTCGACCCATATCGCCCAGATCATCAGTGTCATCGACGACATCGCTTTCCAGACCAACCTTCTGGCGCTGAACGCGGGGGTCGAGGCCGCCCGTGCAGGCGAAGCAGGCCGAGGCTTTGCCGTGGTTGCCTCCGAAGTGCGGGCTTTGGCGCAGCGGTCCTCGGATGCGGCGATGGAAATCAAGACGCTGATCGGCGATAGCTCAAGACAGGTGGAACGAGGTGTGGATCTGGTTGGCAAGGCCGGGGAGGCGCTGCAGAACATTGTCGAGCGGGTGAACCATATCTCTGGTCTGGTCACCGATATCGCCGAAGGCGCTGTGGAGCAATCGACGGGCCTTGGTGAGATCAACACCGGCGTGGTGCAGCTGGATCAGGTGACTCAGCAGAACGCCGCCATGGTGGAAGAGGCCACCGCAGCAGGGCACATGCTGAACAGTGACGCCACCAAGCTGGCCGAGCTGGTTGCTCATTTCAAAATCGCAGCCGGTGGTAATATCACGGCAATGCCCAACACCCCTGAAGCAGCGCCAAGCATGCCAACGGCCCATGGTGACGCGGACTGGGATTTCAGCGAGGCGACACCTGCCGTTGCCACGGATGGCAACGCCGCCATCGACAAGTGGCAGGATTTCTAAAGCAGGAAGCAGGGCTGAATATCAGTCTGAACTGAGGCAAGACATCATTCAAGGGCGCCCTGCGGGGCGTCTTTGACATCTGAAACTGTGGGGGGTTCCGACAAAGGATTATGGTGCCCAGGAGAGGACTCGAACCTCCACGTCCATACGGACACTAGCACCTGAAGCTAGCGCGTCTACCAATTCCGCCACCTGGGCAGGTGTCGTGCAGCGGCGTATACGCACCGGCGGCAGGAGCGTCAAACGGATTTTTGCATCGGGTGGCAATTTGCAGCCGGATTCCGGGCCCCGCGGCCGGGACCCCGTGAAGGCCGGGGCCTGTGGCGGCGGTAAAGCCAGCGATTTATCATGAAACTGTGGGTCCGGACACGATTTTGCGCCTTGTTTGAAACCCGCTGGCCCGGTAGATCGGGTCAAGAGCTAACTGCAGGAGCCAAAAGATGTCCAAACTGGTCACGATCTATGGCGGATCTGGTTTTGTCGGTCGATACATTGCGCGCCGGATGGCCAAGGAAGGCTGGCGGGTCCGGGTCGCCGTGCGCCGCCCGAACGAGGCGATGCATGTAAAACCCTACGGTGTCCCTGGTCAGGTTGAGCCTGTCTTCTGCAATATCCGCGACGATGCCTCTGTCGCGGCGGTAATGCAGGGCGCGGATGCGGTTGTGAACTGCGTCGGCGTTCTGAACGAGCTGGGCAAGAATACCTTTGATGCCGTCCAGGCCGAAGGCGCGGGCCGCATCGCCCGGATCGCTGCCGAACAGGGTGTCCAGCAGCTGGTACATATCTCTGCCCTTGGCGCCGATGCCGAAAGCGACAGCGACTATGCCCGCAGCAAGGCCGCAGGCGAAGCCGCCGTTCAGGAGGCTTTCCCGGCTGCAGTGATCCTGCGTCCCTCGATCATCTTTGGCACCGAAGATCAGTTCTTCAACCGCTTCGCCTCGATGACACGGCTGTCGCCTGTGCTGCCGATTGCCTGCGGCAAGACCCTGTTCCAGCCGGTCTATGTGGATGATGTGGCGCGCGCCGCCGTTGCCGGTGTGCTGGGCCAGGCCGAGCCGGGCATCTACGAGCTGGGCGGGCCGGAAGTGAAGAGCTTTGCCGCGCTGATGCAGGAGATGCTGTCGGTTATCCATCGCCGTCGTCTGGTGCTGTCGCTGCCGCGATTTGTTGCCGGTATCGTGGCTTTCGGGTTTGACATGCTTCAGGCCGCCAGCTTCCAGCTGATCGAGAACAAGGTGCTGACCCGCGACCAGCTGAAGAACCTGCGCCGCGACAATGTGGTATCTGAGGGCGCCAAAGGGTTCGCCGATCTGGGGATCGAGCCGGAACTGATGGGTCCGATCCTGCCGGATTACCTGTGGAAATTCCGCCCCTCCGGGCAATACGACGTGATGACCGCCTCGGCCCGCAACCTAAAGGGCGACGCCTGATCGCATTGGCGGCAGACCCCATAAAAGATCATGAAGCGCGGACCATCTGGTGCCGCGCTTTTTCTTTGATTGTTCTTTGTCTGATCGGTGCAGAGGGATCTCAGCTATAGGCGACGATCAGCAGCACAACGCCCAGAACCACCCGGTAGATCACATAGGGGGTGAAGCTGACCGATCTCAGCAACCTCATCATCAGGCTAAGGGCTGCAAGGGCCGAGACCAGCGCCAGCACGGCGGCGATGGCGGCGTCGCGCATCAGGGCGGTATTTGCCTCGACCGCGACTTCAGCCCCCAGCAGAACGCCCGAGGCGATAATGGTGGGGATCGACATCAGCATGGCAATCCGTGCGCCTTCGGTGCGGGTATAGCCCAACTGCCGGGCACCGGTGATGGTGATGCCGGACCGCGAGGTGCCGGGGATCAGCGCGATCATTTGCCACAACCCCATGATCAGCGCATCACGCATGCCCCAGTCTTGTGCAGATTTCAGGCTCGCGCCCTTCTGATCGGCGACATAAAGGACAATGCCAAAGATCAGCATGGTCCAGCCGATGACAGCGGTGGAGCGTAGCGCGTCGCTGAATCCGGTGAAATGCAGGGCGGCGCCGAACAGGACCGTGGGGATTGTTGCGACGATCAGCCCCAGCGCCAGTCGGGCACCTTCGGTGTCTACATGTCCGCAGGCCAGACGCGGCAACCCAATCAAGCCGGTGCGCACATCCTTCCAGAAATAGATCACCACGGCCGCCAGTGTGCCGACGTGAACGGCCACGTCGATCACCTGCCCCTGATCGTCCAGCCCGGTCAGCGCAGGCAGCAGAATCAGGTGCCCGGAGGAGGAAATCGGCAGGAATTCGGTGATGCCCTGAATGAGGGCGACCAGGACGAGTTGAAAGAGAGGCATGGCCGGGCGCTCCTGTATCGGACCGGAGGGGTCCTAAGCGGTCAATTTTCTTTAGTAAATTTGCGCCCGGATGGGAAGCGCAGCACTTAGGTCCGATCCGGATCTAAAATCACTGTACTTTTTTGCTCCAGCGGGTATCAGAAAGCGAGAACTGACAAAATAGGTCAGTACAGTTGACTTTTAATCCGCCGCGCTTCGATCTATGACGGCCGGAGCAAGCTAAAAATGGAGTCCCCCCGTGGCCAAGCAACCAATGCTCAAATTCGTGCAGATCGAACGCGACATGCCCGAGAAGCGGACCGCGGAAGCGCGCAAGGAAGATTTCGACGAAATCTATGCGGAGTTCGCCCAGGCGAAGGCAGAAGAGCAGGCCAGCCGCTGCAGCCAGTGTGGCGTGCCCTATTGCCAGTCCCATTGTCCGCTGCACAACAACATCCCCGACTGGCTGCGTCTGACCGCGACCGGCCGTCTGGAAGAAGCCTATGCCACCAGCCAGGCGACCAATACATTCCCGGAAATCTGCGGCCGCATCTGCCCGCAGGATCGCCTGTGCGAAGGCAACTGTGTCATCGAGCAATCCGGCCATGGCACGGTCACCATCGGCGCGGTGGAGAAATACATCACCGACACCGCCTGGGAAAACGGCTGGGTCAAACCCTTTGCACCGCTGCATGAGCGTAGCGAAAGCGTTGGCATCATCGGTGCCGGCCCCGGTGGTCTGGCGGCGGCGGACATGCTGCGCCGCGCGGGTGTGCAGGTCACGATCTATGACCGCTATGACCGGGCCGGCGGGCTGCTGACCTACGGCATTCCCGGCTTCAAGCTGGAAAAAGACGTGGTAATGCGCCGCAACAAACTGCTCGAAGACAGCGGCGTTACATTCGTGATGAACTGCAACGTGGGCGAGGACATCTCCTTTGCTGATCTCCGGGCCAAGCATGACGCGGTGATTATTGCCACCGGCGTCTATAAATCCCGCGATCTGGCCATGCCGGGCAGCGGCGCGGCAGGCATCGTCAAGGCGATCGACTTCCTGACCGTTTCCAACAAGCGCAGCTTTGGCGACACGGTTGCCGAATTCGACAGCGGCGAGCTGAATGCCGAAGGCAAGAAGGTCGTCGTGATCGGTGGTGGTGACACCGCGATGGACTGCGTGCGGACCTCGATCCGCGAAGGCGCGACATCGGTTAAATGCCTTTATCGCCGCGACCGTGCCAACATGCCCGGTTCGCAGCGTGAAGTGCAGAACGCCGAAGAAGAAGGCGTCGTCTTTGAATGGCTGTCGGCGCCCAAGGGATTTGCCGATGCGGATGGCAAGGTGACTGGCGTGATGGTGCAGAAAATGCGTCTGGGTGCCCCCGATGCCACCGGCCGTCAGGCTCCCGAGGTGATCGAAGGTGCCGACTATGTCGAAGAGGCCGATCTTGTGATCAAGGCGCTGGGCTTTGAACCCGAAGATCTGCCCACCCTCTGGGGCCAGCCCGAATTGCCGGTCACCCGCTGGGGCACCGTCAAGGCCGAATTCAAATCCGGCGCAACCGATCTGCCCGGCGTCTATGCCGTGGGCGATATCGTGCGCGGTGCGAGCCTGGTGGTCTGGGCCATCAAGGATGGCCGTGACTGTGCCGAGGCGATCCTGGAGCGGTTCAACGCAAAGGCAGCCGTCGCAGCTGAATAACCAAAGACTTCGGTCCCACGCGGATGCGCGCCCCTGAAACAGGCGAGGCGCCCCCGCCAGGCAAAGGAAAATGACATGACGAAATATGATGCAGAATGGGTCCGCGCCGAAGAAGCCAAGCGCAAGTGGATGGCAGAAAACGGTCTCTATTCCGAGGAAGAAGAGCATTCTTCCTGCGGTGTGGGTCTGGTCGTCTCGCAGGATGGCAGCGCCAGCCGCAAGGTGGTCGAAGCCGGTATCAACGCGCTGAAGGCGATCTGGCACCGCGGTGCGGTCGATGCCGATGGCAAGACCGGCGATGGTGCGGGCATCCACGTGCAGATCCCGGTTCCCTTCTTCTATGACCAGATCAAGCGCACCGGCCACGAGCCGCACACCGATCAGCTGATCGCGGTTGGTCAGGTCTTCCTGCCGCGTACCGATTTCGGGGCTCAGGAAACCTGCCGGACCATCGTGGAAACCGAAGTTCTGCGCATGGGCTATTACATCTATGGCTGGCGCCACGTGCCCGTCGATGTGACCTGCCTGGGTGAAAAGGCTAACGCCACCCGCCCCGAGATCGAGCAGATCCTGATCTCCAACTCCAAGGGCGTGGACGAAGACACCTTTGAGCGGGAACTCTACGTGATCCGTCGCCGGATTGAGAAAGCAGCCGCTGCTGCCGGGATTGGTGGTCTTTATATCGCGTCGCTGTCCTGCCGGTCGATCATCTACAAGGGCATGATGCTCGCCGAACAGGTTGCGGTTTTCTATCCCGACCTGATGGACGAACGCTTTGAATCTGCCTTTGCGATCTATCACCAGCGCTATTCCACCAATACCTTCCCGCAGTGGTGGCTGGCACAGCCGTTCCGCATGCTGGCCCACAATGGTGAGATCAACACGCTGAAGGGCAACGTCAACTGGATGAAGAGCCACGAGATCCGCATGGCCTCCTCCACCTTTGGCGACTATGCCGAGGACATCAAACCGATCATCGCGGGCGGGTCTTCCGACTCGGCGGCGCTGGATTCGGTGTTTGAGGTTCTGGTGCGCGCGGGCCGCTCCGCCCCCATGGCGAAAACCATGCTGGTACCCGAAAGCTGGTCGAAACAGGCGGTCGAACTGCCCGAAGCCTGGCGCGACATGTATTCCTACTGCAACTCCGTGATGGAGCCTTGGGATGGCCCGGCCGCGCTGGCAATGACCGATGGTCGCTGGGTCTGCGCCGGTCTGGATCGTAACGGCCTGCGCCCGATGCGCTATGTCGTCACTGGCGATGGTCTGGTGATCGCGGGGTCCGAAGCGGGCATGGTTCCGATCGACGAAGCCAACGTGGTGGAAAAGGGTGCGCTTGGCCCTGGTCAGATGCTGGCCGTGGACATGAAAAAGGGCAAGCTGTTCCACGACACCGAGATCAAGGACAAGCTGGCCGCCGCGCTGCCGTTCGGCGAGTGGGTTGAAAAGATCAACGATCTGGACGAGTCGCTTGCCACGGTGACGGAAAAGCCGCTGTTCCAGGGCGAAGAACTGCGCCGCCGCCAGATTGCTGCCGGTTACACCATCGAAGAACTGGAACAGATCCTTGCGCCGATGGCTGAGGACGGCAAGGAAACCCTCGCCTCGATGGGCGATGACACCCCGTCGGCGGTTCTCTCCAAGAAATACCGCCCGCTGTCGCATTTCTTCCGTCAGAACTTCAGCCAGGTGACCAACCCGCCGATCGATTCCCTGCGTGAATACCGGGTGATGTCGCTGAAAACGCGGTTCGGGAACCTCAAGAACGTTCTGGACGAGGACAGCAGCCAGACCGAGATCTTCGTTCTGGAAAGCCCCTTTGTCGGCAACGCCCAGTGGGACAAGCTGATGGAGAGCCTCAACGCGCCGCTGGTCGAGATCGACTGTACCTTCGTGGCAGGCAAAGGCTCGCTGAACGCGGCCCTCCAGCGCATTCGCGCCGAGGCCGAAGAGGCGGTGCGCTCCGGCTCTGGCCATATCGTTCTGACCGACCAGCATTCGAATGCGGATAAGGTTGCAATGCCGATGATCCTGGCGACCTCCGCCGTGCATTCGCATCTGACCCGCAAGGGTCTGCGGACCTTCTGTTCGCTGAACGTGCGTTCGGCCGAGTGTATCGACCCGCATTACTTTGCGGTGCTGATCGGTTGTGGCGCCACCGTGGTGAACGCATATCTGGCCGAGGATTCGCTGGCAGACCGTATCGAACGCGGCCTCTTGGACGGCAGCCTGACCGAAAACGTCAGCCGCTACCGCGAAGCCATCGATCAGGGCCTTTTGAAGATCATGGCCAAGATGGGCATCTCGGTGATCTCCTCTTACCGTGGCGGTCTCAACTTCGAGGCCGTAGGCCTGTCCCGCGCCATGTGCGCCGAATACTTCCCGGGTATGACCAGCCGGATTTCCGGCATCGGTGTGTCGGGTATCCAGGTCAAGGCCGAGGAAATCCACGGCACCGCATGGGCAGAACAGCAGAACGTTCTGCCGATTGGCGGCTTTTACAAGGCGCGTAAATCGGGTGAGACCCATGCCTGGGAAGCCAGCTCGATGCACATGCTGCAGATGGCCTGTAACAAGGCGTCCTACGAGATGTGGAAGCAGTATTCGGCCAAGATGCAAAGCAATCCGCCGATCCATCTGCGCGACCTTCTGGACATCAAGCCACTGGGCAAACCGGTGCCGCTGGAGGAAGTGGAAAGCATCACCGCGATCCGCAAACGCTTTGTGACGCCGGGTATGTCGCTGGGGGCGCTGTCGCCCGAGGCACACAAGACGCTGAACGTCGCGATGAACCGCATCGGCGCCAAATCGGACTCCGGTGAGGGGGGCGAGGATCCGGCACACTTTGTGCCCGAACCCAATGGCGACAACCCCTCGGCCAAGATCAAGCAGGTGGCTTCTGGCCGTTTCGGTGTCACCGCCGAATACCTGAACCAGTGTGAAGAGCTGGAGATCAAGGTCGCTCAAGGTGCCAAGCCGGGTGAAGGTGGTCAGCTGCCGGGGATGAAGGTTACCGACCTGATCGCCCGTCTGCGCCATTCGACCAAGGGCGTGACGCTGATTTCGCCGCCGCCGCACCACGACATCTACTCGATCGAGGATCTGGCGCAGCTGATCTATGACCTGAAACAGATCAACCCGCGCTGCAAGGTGACGGTGAAACTCGTGGCTTCCTCTGGTGTTGGCACCATTGCTGCTGGCGTTGCCAAGGCGAAGGCCGACATCATCCTGATCTCGGGCGCCAATGGCGGCACCGGTGCTTCGCCCGCGACCTCGATCAAATTCGCGGGTCTGCCCTGGGAAATGGGTCTGACCGAAGCGCATCAGGTGCTGGCGATGAACAACCTGCGGGGCCGCGTGACTCTGCGGACCGATGGTGGTCTGCGCACAGGTCGTGACATCGTCATGGCCGCGATGATGGGCGCCGAGGAATACGGCATCGGCACCGCCGCGCTGATCGCGATGGGCTGCATCATGGTGCGTCAGTGCCAGTCGAACACCTGCCCGGTGGGCGTCTGCACCCAGGACGAAAGCCTGCGTGACAAGTTCACCGGCAACGCCGACAAGGTGGTGAACCTCATCACCTTCTATGCGCAGGAAGTGCGGGAAATCCTCGCTTCCATCGGTGCGCGCAGCCTGGATGAAGTGGTTGGCCGTGCGGATCTGCTGGCGCAGGTCTCTCGCGGGTCGGCGCATCTCGATGATCTCGACCTCAACCCGCTGCTGATCACCGTCGATGGCTCTGCCAGCATCGTTTACAACCGCGACAAGGACCGCAATGCGGTGCCGGATACGCTGGATGCGGAAATCGTGCGCGATGCGGCGCGGTTCCTGCAGGATGGCGAAAAGATGCAGCTGTCCTATGCGGTGCAGAACACCCACCGCACCGTGGGCACCCGCACGTCGAGTCATATCGTGCGCAACTTCGGCATGCGCAATTCCTTCCAGCCCAACCACCTGACGGTGAAGCTGCAAGGCTCGGCCGGTCAGTCCCTGGGGGCCTTTGCGGCGCCGGGTCTGAAACTGGAAGTGTCCGGTGATGCCAACGACTATGTCGGCAAGGGCCTGTCGGGTGGCATGATCGTCGTGCGTCCTCCGATGGCCTCGCCGCTGGTGGCAAGCGACAACACCATCGTTGGCAACACCGTGCTTTATGGCGCTACGGACGGTTACCTGTTCGCAGCGGGCCGCGCGGGCGAGCGTTTCGGGGTCCGCAACTCGGGCGCCAAGGTGGTGATCGAGGGCTGCGGCTCCAACGGTTGTGAATATATGACCGGCGGCGTTGCGGTGATCCTGGGTTCGATCGGCGCCAACTTTGGTGCCGGCATGACCGGGGGTATGGCCTATCTCTATGACCCCGAGGGCAAGGCCGAGACCATGATGAACATGGAATCGCTGGTTACCTGCCCGGTCACCGTGACGCATTGGGAAGCGCAGCTGAAAGGCCTGATCGAGCGTCATCTTGAGGAAACCGGAAGCCGCAAGGCCGCGGAGATCCTGCAACACTGGGACATCGAGAAGGGTAATTTCCTGCAGGTTTGCCCCAAGGAAATGCTGAACAAGCTGACGCATCCGATCTCGGAAGAGCAGGCTGCCGTTCCCGCCGAATAAGCCGAACGAAAACAACGCTATCAAATTGTCCCGCAGGCGACCCGCCTGCGGGGCTTTTTCTTTTTGGGGGAGTGTTTCTCCGAGTCACCCGAGCAGCAAGCCCCGGCGCCTACATCGCCTGACCCCTGCCTGTCCCGGGACAGGACCGGTTCAAGCACAATGGCGGTTTCCCCGCCTGCGGCGCGGAGCCTCCGCAATTCTGCCTGAGCCGTCCCTTTGTCCCGTGCCCGTTTTGGGCATGCGATGAGGGCTCCGGAGCAGCAGGCGGATTTCACGGTGGCAGCCACGGGTGGCTCTGCCGTATAGAGGGGGTATGGCTAAGGCAGCGAAGAAAAAGCCGGGCCCGCGCAGTGCGTCTCTGCTGCGCCGGATGACCTGGCCCTTGAGGTGGGTGCGCAAATGGGTTCTTAGAGCCTTTTTTGCGGCTGCCCTGCTGGCTGTGGCGTTGGTGGCGCTCTATTCGGTGGTGAACCCGCCGATCACCCATACGATCTGGAGCGAACAGCGCAGGCTGGGTGAGGTGGATCGGGAATGGGTCCCGTTTGACCATATCGCGCCGGTCATGGCGCGCTCCGTGGTGGCGGCGGAAGATGCGCGGTATTGCCAGCATTGGGGTATTGATGTCACCGCGATCCGTGCGGCACTGGCTGAGGGCGGTCAGCGTGGCGGGTCGACGATTTCCCAACAGGTGGTGAAGAACGTATTCCTCTGGCAGGGACGCAGCTGGATCCGCAAGGCGCTGGAAACACTGATGACCCCGCTGGTCGAGGCGATCTGGAGCAAGCGGCGCATTCTGGAGGTCTATCTGAACGTCGCAGAGATGGACGAAGGCGTCTTTGGCGTCGAGGCGGCGGCGCGGCAGTATTTCGGCGTCGGTCCGGATGCTTTGTCCGCGCGTCAGGCGGCGCTGATCGCGGCGGTGCTGCCGGATCCCAAGGGTAGATCGGCGTCGCGGCCGTCAAAATTCGTCCGTCAACGGGCGGCGCAGATCCGGGATGGGGCGGCCACCATCCGCGCAGATGGACGATCAGCCTGTTTCGAGGATTGAAACTTTTGCCACAAGCGGGCATTGCTGGTTCTATCCCGCACGCTTCAGGAGACTCCACCCGCCAATGGCACGCCTGTATCATGTCCCGCTCTCACCGTTTTGTCGCAAGGTCCGCTTGTCACTGGCGGAAAAGAAGATCGAGGTCGAACTGGTCGAAGAACGCTATTGGGAGAAAGATCCCGATTTCCTGCGGCGCAACCCGGCGGCCAAGGTTCCGGTGGTACGTCTTGATGGCAAGATGATGTCGGAAAGCGCGGCGATCTGCGAATACTTGGAGGAAAGCCGCCCCGAGCCGTCGCTGATGCCCTCTGATCCCGATGGCCGCTATGAGGTGCGCCGTCTGGTCAGCTGGTTCGATGACAAGTTCCACCACGAGGTGACCTCGAAACTGCTCTATGAGCGGGTCAACAAGAAGGTCACCGGCGAAGGCTATCCTGACAGCCGCAACGTCAAGGCTGGCGCCCGGGCGATCAAGTATCACCTGGATTACATGGCCTGGCTGCTGGACCACCGGCGCTGGCTGGCGGGGGACAGCATGACGCTGGCGGATTTTGCTGCCGCCGCGCATCTGTCATCGCTCGATTATATCTCCGATGTGGATTGGAACCGCTCTGCCGCCGTGAAGGATTGGTATGCCAAGATCAAGTCGCGCCCGGCATTCCGGTCGATCCTGGCTGATCAGATCCCCGGCTTCCGGCCGCCGCCGCATTATGCCGACCTCGATTTTTGATCTGCGCCTGCCGGTGTTGGCATGAGCGCTGCCCTGAAGGAAAAGCTGATCCGCCAGGCGCTGGACGAAGGGTTCGTCGCCTGCCGGATCTGCCGCCCGGGGGATGTGCCCGAGGTGCCCGCGCGGCTGCAGGCCTTTCTGGAGGCGGGGTATCACGGGCAGATGGGCTGGATGGCGGAGCGTAGCCATTGGCGCGGTGATCCGGCGCAGCTGTGGCCCGAGGCGAAATCGGTGATCATGCTCGCCGAAAGCTATACCCCCGACGAAGACCCAATGGCGGTTGTGGACCAGCCTGACCGGGGCGCGGTCTCGGTCTATGCGCGTGGCAAGGATTACCATGATCTGGTCAAGAAACGCCTGAAACGTCTGGCCCGCTGGCTGATTGCCGAGGCGGAGAAGGCGGGCGATCCTGCCGAGGTGAAGGTTTTTGTCGATACTGCGCCGGTGCCGGAAAAGCCGCTGGGGCAGGCGGCCGGGCTGGGCTGGCAAGGTAAACATACCAATCTGGTCAGCCGGGATTGGGGCAACTGGGCCTTCATAGGCTCTGTTTTTACCACGCTGGAGCTGCCGGTCGATGCGCCAGAGCGGGATCATTGCGGGTCTTGCCGATCCTGTCTTGCGGCCTGTCCGACAGATGCCTTTCCCGCGCCCTATCAACTGGATGCACGGCGCTGCATTTCCTATCTGACGATCGAGTACAAAGGCCCGATCGACGAAGAGCTGCGCGGCAAGATGGGCAACCGGATCTATGGCTGTGACGATTGTCTGGCCGCTTGCCCGTGGAACAAATTCGCGGTTGCAGCCAGCGACATGCGTTATGCCGCCCGCGAGGGGCTCAGCGTGCCGCGTCTGGCCGATTTGGCGGCGCTGGACGATACGGCGTTCCGGGCGATGTTCTCGGGCTCGCCGATCAAGCGGATCGGGCGGGATCGGTTTGTGCGCAATGTTCTATATGCCATCGGCAATTCTGGCGATCCCGCCCTTGGCCCGGTGGCGGCGCGGCTGACCGAGGATGCGGATCCCGTGGTCGCCGATGCCGCGCGCTGGGCGGTGCAGCGCATCAAAGGGAGTTGAAGCTTTTCACGCCTGTCGCGCCAGCGGAAGGCACGCGTCCGCCCGCTCGGGCAGACGCTTAGCGACGTGTCTCAGGCGATCTATCGTTTCAGGCTCAGCCTGAAAAGCTCTAGCGGCCCTTCCAGACCGGATCGCGTTTCTCGGCAAAGGCGCGGGCCCCTTCCATCTGATCTTCGCTGTCATAGAGTACATCGACCGAGCGCAATTGCCGCTGGGTGATCCGGTTCATCGCGTCCTGGAACTTGGAATCTTCGGCATCGCGCACGATTTCCTTGATCGCCGCATAGACCAGCGGCGGGCCAGAGGCGAGCAGCCGGGCCAGCTCCCAGGCGCGGTCCATCAACTGATCGGCGGCGACGATTTCATTCACCAGACCCCAACGGTTCGCCTCTTCCGCGTCAAACCAGCGCCCGGTGAGCAAAAGCTCCATGGCGATGTGATAGGGGATGCGTTTGGGCAGTTTGATCGACGCCGCATCGGCCACCGTGCCCGAACGGATTTCCGGCAGGGCAAAGGTGGCGTGATCGGCGGCGATGATCATGTCGGCTGACAGCGCCAGTTCCAACCCACCGCCACAGGCGATGCCGTTCACCGCTGCGATCACCGGTTTGTTCATCTCGCGCATTTCCTGCAGGCCGCCGAAGCCGCCAACGCCGTAATTGCCATCGACGGCATCACCATCCGCGGCAGCCTTCAGATCCCAGCCGGGGCAGAAGAACTTGTCACCACCACCTGTCACGATGGCGACGCGCAATTCGGGATCATCGCGGAATTCGCGGAATACCTCGCCCATGACAACGCTGGTCTTCAGGTCGATGGCGTTGGCCTTTGGCCGGTCCAGCGTCACCTCAAGGATGGCGCCTTCGCGGCGGGTTTTGACGGGGCTCTGTGCGGTATCTGTGTCGGTCATCTCATCCAGTCCTTTCTGCGCATCAGCGCATCCGCCGCGATGGCATCGTCGGCGGTACAAATCAGCGGGTTGATCTCAATCTCTTCCAGTCCTTCGGCGTGGTCCAGCACATAAGAGCCGACCGCGCGAACGGCGCGCAGGATGGCCGCGTGGTCTGCGGCGGGTCTGCCCCGATAGCCGTCGAGCACCCGGGCGATACGCAGGGAGCTGAGCGCAGCCTCGATGGCCGCGTCGCTGGCGGGCAGCAGAAGTGAGACGCTGTCCTGCATCAATTCGGTCAGGGTTCCACCGGCGGCGAGGGTCAGGACAAAGCCATGTGCTGGATCCTTCACTACGCCGATCAGCAGTTCGGCCACCGCATCCGTGATCATTTCTTCGACCAGGAAGGAGGAGGCATGCATCTGCTCGGCGGCCGCGCTTACGGCGCCGCCGGACATCAGGTTCAGAACCACGGCGCCCGCCTCGGTCTTGTGGGCAACGCCTTCACCTTTCAGCGCTACCGGGTAGCCAATGTCGGCTGCGCTGGCGCGCGCTGCGCCCGGTGTTTTTGCGCGATGGGATTTCGGGATACGCAGTCCGTAATCCGCAAGGCGCCGCTTGGCTTCGGCCTCGGGGATAAGATCGGGATCCACCGTCGGCGTGGGCAGCAACAGCGGCTCGGCAGCGGGCAGGGGGGATCCTGCGGCGGCTTCGCAGGCGATGATCGCTTCGCGCAATCCGCAGAAGGGCACCACGCCTGCCGCCATCAGCTGCGCCGCGACCTCCTCGGGCAGCAATTCGGGCAGGGAGGCTACCATCCCCACATTGGCGCCGGTCTGCTGGCGGGCGCCAATTGCGGCCTCAATCGCGCAGTCCCAGTCCGCGGCCGAGCAGCGATCGGGGCGCGGGAAATCGACGATCAGCAGGGTCATCGCCAGAGAGGGGTCCATCATCGCGGAAAAGGCGCGGGTCATCGCATCGACGTCGCGCCAGATATAGGTGTGGTAATCCAGCGGGTTGGCCAGTGCCACCATCGGCCCCAGTGCCGCACGCAGGTTGGTCGTCTGGCGCTCGTTTAGCGGCGGAAAGACCACATCAAGGTCATGGGCCGTATCCGCCGCCAGACTGGCCTCGCCGCCAGAACAGCTGATCGAGGCGATCCGGTTTGAGGTGAGAGGCCCGGTGACGTGCAGCAGTTTCAGCGTCTCAAGGAAAGAAGAGAGATCGTCGAGCCGCGCAATGCCAAGGCGGGCGAGCAGCGCCGTAGCCCCTGCATCCCCCCCGGCGACCGATGCGGTATGGGAGACGGTCGCTGCCTGGGCCTCGGCTGATTTTCCAACCTTGAGGGCAACAATTGGTTTGCCCAGTTCCCGGGCACGTTGGGCGAGGGCCTCGAAGGCCCGCAGATCGCCAAAGCCTTCGATATGCAGACCAAGGGCCGTCACCCGGTCGTCTTCCAGCAGGGCGGCGCCAATGTCGGCGATGCCGGATTGCGCCTGATTGCCCGCTGTCACCACATAGGCAAGGGGCAGGCCACGTTGCTGCATGGTGAGGTTGATGGCGATGTTCGAACTTTGGGTGACGATGGCCACACCGCTGTCGGTGGGTTGCCCGCCATGCTGGTCCGGCCACAAGAGCGCGCCGTCCAGATAGTTGATGAAGCCATAGCAGTTCGGTCCGAGGATCGGCATCTCGGCCGCGGCCTCCAGCAATCGGGCCTGCAGGTCAGCGCCTTCGGCATCCTCGGCTTGGGCCTCGAGGAAACCGGAGGCGAAACAGACCGCGCCGCCGGCATTCCGGGCGGCAAGGTCGGCGACGATATCCACAGTGGCAAAGCGGTTCACCCCGATGAAACTGGCATCCGGTGCAGCGGGCAGATCCGCCACCGATGCATAGGCGGGCAGACCTGCGATCTCTTCGGCCTTGGGGTGAACCGGCCAGATCTGGCCAGCGAATCCCATCGACCGGCATTGCTCAACCACCAGCCGACACCAGTCGCCGCCGCCAATGACGGCGATTGTTTCGGGCCGCAACAGTCGTGACAGGCGCGGAGTCATGCTGAAACCCCATGCAAACTGAAAAATTTTGGGCCAAGGGCGGAATTATAGCCGCGCTGATAACGTTTCATTAACGAAATGATCCCTTTATGGTTGTGCGGATTGAGTAGGGATGCTTTAGACCGCGATTTCAGAACGCCCCCCGGTTCCTTTTGGGTCCGGGGGGTTGTCGTTTTTGAACTGCCTTTTTTCCCGGGAGATCGCTGCACTTTGTTTGCACAGGAACCCGACGGTATCAGGTCTGCGACAGAGGCGTACCGTAAACAGGTCGCGAAATCTGACCCAAATCCGGCGCTCATCCAATGAGTGAAAAACGGCCGGTAGCAGGGAAATATGGTCTTCACCACCGGGGGTTATCCGCCCAGAGGACGCAGCAACTCCCGGCTGATGATGTGGCGCTGGATTTCGCTGGTGCCTTCCCAGATCCGTTCAACCCGGGCATCGCGCCAGATACGCTCAAGCGGCAGCTCGTCCATCAGGCCCATGCCGCCGTGAATCTGGATCGCCTCATCCGCGACCATGGCCAGCATTTCAGTTGCCTTCAGTTTCGCCATGGACATGTCGCTTTCGGTGACGCTGCCCTGATCGAATTTCCAGCCTGCTTCCCAGGTCAGAAGGTTTGCTGCCTTCAGCTCGGTCGCCATATCCGCCAGTTTGAAGGACACGCCCTGGAATTTGCCGATCTGCTGGCCGAATTGCTTGCGCTCGGCGGAGTATTCCACCGCGTGCTGCAAGGCGCGTTCGGCGCGGCCAAGGCAGGTGGCCGCAACCTGCAGTCGCGTTGCGCCTAGCCAAGTGTTTGCAACCTCGAACCCCTTGTCCACCTCACCCAGAATGGCGGATTTCGGCAGGCGGCAATCGTCGAATTCCAGCACCGCGTTGGTATAGCCGCGGTGGCTGACATTGCGGTAGCCGTCGCGCACGCTGAAGCCCGGCGTGCCCTTGTCGACGAAAAAGGCGGTGATCTTCTTTTTCGGCCCGCGCGGGGTATCCTCTTCACCCGTGGCCATGAAGACGATGGCGAAATCGGCAATATCGGCGTGGCTGATGAAATGCTTGGTGCCGTTGAGGATGTAATCATCCCCATCCGCCCGCGCCGTGGCGGTCATGCCGCGCAGATCGGACCCGGCGCCCGGCTCTGTCATTGCCAGGCAATCCCATTTTTCGCCCTTCATGCAGGGGTAGAGGTACTTTTCCTTCTGCTCGTCGGTGCCGGCCAGCAGGATGTTCGACGGGCGCGCAACGCAGGTCCAGTGCAGCGCGTAGTTAGCGCGACCCAGTTCCTTTTCGTACATCAGCCAGCTGAGCGTATCGAGCCCGGCGCCACCCACCTCTTCGGGCATGTTGGCGGCATAAAGACCCGCTTCCATCGCCTTGGCCTGCAGCTCCTTGATCAGCTCCATCGGCAGATGACCGCTGCGCTCCACCTCAAGCTCATGCGGGTACAGCTCTTTTTCGACAAAGGCGCGGGTGGTGTCGACGATCATCGACTGTTCTTCGGTCATCCCAAACTGCATCTGCGGAATCCTTCTTGTTCGCTTGTCCGGGAGACTACGCGGGATATAGGTAGATTTCATGCGAAGATGGAGAAAATCATGCAAAGTTGGGTGAAAGATCGCGCCGCACCGCAGCAGGTGGATGTGCTGCTGTTTGATGATTTCTCGGGTCACTGTTTGGCCAATACAGTCGAGCCCATGCGCGCGGCCAATACGCTGGCCGGGCGGCAGATCTACGACTGGCGCTTTCTGACGCTGGAGGGCGGCACGGCGGTGTCGTCGGCGGGGATGGAGGTCAACGCGCACGGGCGGCTCGCTGAATACGGCGGCGACATGCTGATCGCCATGCCCAGCTATCATTACCGGCCATTGGCCACCGATAAGGCACTGCGCGGGCTGCGGGCTGCGGCGCGGCGCTACGCGGTGATGGCGGGGTTTGATGCCGGGGCCTGGCTGCTGGCATCTGCGGGGCTATTGGACGGGCACCGGGCCACCATCCACTGGGAAGAGTTGCAGGGTTTCACCGAAGCCTTCCCCTCGGTCGATGCGCAGCGGTTGCGTTATGTGCGGGACGGGGATCGGGTCACCTGTTCCGGCGCGCTGGCTGCCTTCGAGCTGATGCTGGATCTGATCGCGGAACGCCACGGCCAAGCGCTGCGGCTGGAGCTTGCGGCGCTGTTCATGAGCCCGGAGGCCACTGGCGGTCAGGTCATCCCACTGGCCCGCAGCCGGTCGTTGGTGCGGGCCATCGACTTGATGCAGGCGAATCTGGAGATGCCGTTGCCCATCGGAGAGGTCGCCCGCCGGGTGGGCCGTAGTCAAAAGGATCTGGAGGCGCGGATGAAGGCGGAACTGGGCGCGCCGCCGCAAGCGGTCTATCGCAGGCTGCGGCTGATACAGGCGCGCAAACTGGTGCTGGAAACCACGCTCAGCGTGGCCGAGATTTCCCTGCGCTGCGGCTATGAGGATCCCAGCGCCATGACACGTGCCTTCCGGCAGGAGTTCGGCAGTACCCCGCGCCAGATGCGCCGGGGGTAGGGGTTAGGGGGCCGCTTGCCGGGCAGTGATCCACAGGTTCAGCCGCCAGATCCCCCAGGCCAGCGGAACCGCTGCCAGTCCGCCGATCACATAGGCCAGCGGTTCATCGGCAAAGCTCTCGAACAGCTGGGTATAGGCGTGGATACCGCCAAAGGTCAGCGACGCATTGAACAGACCGCGTTCATTGCGCATCGCCGCCCAGACCACCATGCCCGCCAGCGCAAGCGCCCAAAGGATGGAATAGAGATTGGCCGACAGCTCCAGCGCGGTGTCCCGAAACGCGGTGCGGGCGGCATTGAAGCTGTCCCAGTCCTGATGGACGCTGCCGTAGTAGCGTCCCGGCCCCCAGATGGTTTCGCCCACGAAATCCCCCCAGAGCGAACCGACCAGCGCACAGAGGTTGGCCACCACAAAGGCCAGCATGACAAGAATGCGCAGATGCCGCGCAATGCGTTCCGGCTGGCTGCGGGCGAGCCACAGGCACAGGGCGATCAGCGCAGACATCTGCAGAATCGATAGGGTAGGTTCCGGGGAATAGAACACGTAGGCGGCGTGGAAATAGGCGCTGCCCGTTTCCAGCGCCTGAGCAAAAGGCGCCAGCGCAAAGGCGGTGACCAGCCGCACGTCGATCAGCGCGCCGATCCCCGCCAGCAGCGCCGCATAATACAGCATTTCAAAGTTGCGCAGCGGTGAGCCGATATCGTGTTGTCTGCTCAGCGCTTCGATCCCGATGATATGGACGGCCAGCGCCATCAGGATCAGCGCCCCCAGCACGAAATGCGACGATAGCCCGCCGCGCCAGTACCGCAGGGCAAGAACTGCCAGCAGCAAACCACCCACAGGCAACAGGACCCAGCCCGCGATCTCTTCGTAATTGTCCATCAGTTCCAGCGTGGCGCCACCGATCAGCATGCCTGCGCCGATCAGCGTGGCAGCATTGCCGAACATGTGGAACATCTCGCCCCCCCGGGCCAGGATCGCCAGCCCGGTGAGGGTCATCAGCAGGCCCGCAATCGCCACGGGCAGCGGATCGGCCAGCCAGAAGATGAAGCCGCCCGTCGCCGCGAGGATCCCGAGGCACAGGATGACGTTGACCCCGAGGGTTATCATCGCTTCGCGGGCGCGGGATTCGATGATGCGGGCCTGATCGGCGGTGATCACGCCCTCTGCCGTCAGACGGGTGGTATCGGCAATCGCATGCATCGGGCAGCCCTCATCAACAACTCATGCGGGGACAGGCCCCGCCTCAGCTTGCGTAAGTTGACCCCTCGCTGTCCAGTACTGCCTTGATCTCGCGCAGGTGTGCTTCGGCCTGCCCAGGATAGGCGTCCAGCTCGGCAGCGGTCTTTTCGGCGACTTCGTCCGACAGATAGCGCAGCGGCTGGCCGGTTTGCAGGGCGCGGATATAGGTCTCGGCCGCGCGTTCGAAATAGTAGAGCCGGTTGAAGGTATCGCCGGGCGTGTCGCCGATCACCAGAACCCCATGGTTGCCCATGATCATCACCTTCTTCTTGGGATCGGTGAGCATGGCAGCGCAGCGGGCGCCTTCATCCTCGAAGGCAAGACCGCCATAGCCATCGTCGATCACGTAACGGTCATGGAAGGTCGCGGTGTTCTGGTCGATGGCAGGCAGGTTGCTGTCGGCGAGCGAGGCCAGAACCGTGGCAAAGATCGAATGCACATGCATCACGCAGCGCGCGTGCGGGCACAGGCGGTGGATCGAGCCATGCAGCCCCCAGGCGGTGGGATCGGGGGCATCGGGCCGGTTCATCGTGGCCGGATCATCCGCATCCAGCAGCAACAGGTTCGAGGCGGTGATGCGGGTGAAATGCATCTGGTTGGCGTTCATCAGGAACCGCGTGCCTTCGGGGTTCACCGCGAGGCTGAAATGGTTCGCCACGCCTTCGTGCATATTGAGCCGCTCGGTCCAGCGGAAGGTCGCCGCAAGGTCCACCCGCTCCTGCCAGTGTTCGATATTCTGCCGGTCGGCATCGGGGCGCAGATCCGTGACGGTCATGGGAACCTCTCCATATATCCAAGTTAGAGCCTGTTTCGGGCCTTATTGATCATCTTGTTCCAGCCTCCTCCGCCGACAGGGAAGTGGCAAGGGGGATTTTTCGCTTTGTGCAGAAGGTGATCCTTTGATGACAGGATGCCTTCGGCCCTTGCACTTGTGAGCGCAATCAGAACAATTGGCGCATGACACAGACCGCATTTCCCAGCTGGCCCGATTCCGCCCCGAAACTGATCGAAGTCGCCGCAGGCCGCGCGCCCGCAGATACGGTGATCCGTCAGGGCAGATGGGTGAATGTCCACACCCGTGAAGTGCTGGACGGGCACGACATCGCCATCGTCGCGGGGCGCATTGCCTATGTCGGGCCGGACGCCTCTTATTGCACCGGACCGGAGACAGAGGTGATCGAGGCCAACGGTCGCTTTATGGTTCCCGGCCTGTGCGATGCCCATATGCATATCGAATCCGGCATGCTGACTCCGGCGGAATTTGCCCGCGCGGTGATCCCGCATGGCACCACCTCGATGTTCACTGACCCGCATGAGATCGCCAATGTTCTGGGCCTTGATGGCGTGCGTATGATGCATGACGAGGCGCTGATGCAGCCGGTCAATATCTTCACCCAGATGCCCAGCTGCGCGCCGTCGGCGCCGGGGCTGGAAACCACCGGATATGAGATCACCGCCGAAGACGTGGCCGAGGCGATGACATGGCCCGGCATCATCGGTCTGGGTGAGATGATGAACTTCCCCGGCGTCGCCAACGCCGATCCCAAGATGCTGGCGGAAATCGCCGCCACCCAACGGGCAGGTAAAACAGTAGGCGGGCATTATGCCTCTCCCGATCTGGGACCGGATTTCGCGGCCTATGTGGCCGGTGGCCCGGCGGATGATCACGAAGGTACCTGCGAAGCCGATGCCATCGCCCGGGTCCGTCAGGGCATGCGGTCAATGATGCGGCTGGGCTCGGCCTGGTATGACGTCGAAAGCCAGATCACCGCTGTGACGGAAAAGGGCCTGGATCCGCGCAACTTCATTCTCTGCACCGATGACTGCCATTCCGGCACGCTGGTGCACGATGGCCATATGAACCGGGTGGTGCGCCACGCCATCGCCTGCGGCTGTGATCCGGTAATCGCGCTGCAGATGGCCACCATCAACACGGCGACGCACTTTGGGCTGGAGCGCGAGCTTGGCTCGATCACCCCTGGGCGGCGCGCGGATGTAATCTTGACCTCGGACCTGCGCGAATTGCCCATCGAACTGGTGATCGCGCGCGGGCAGATCGTGGCAGAAAACGGCTCTATTACTGTTGAATGCCCGCATTATGACTGGCCAGAGAGCGCCACGGGTACCGTGCATCTGGGCCACGCGCTGTCGGCGGGTGATTTTGAACTGAATGCGCCGGAGGGGGCGAACTCGGTTACCGCCAATGTGATTGGCGTGGTGGAGAACCAGGCCCCGACCAAGGCGCTGAAGGCGGAATTGCCGGTGGTCGACGGGTTGGTCCAAGGCACCGGCGAGGTCTGCCAGATCGCGCTGGTCGAACGCCATCAGGCCACGGGCGGCGTCACCAATGCCTTCGTCTCGGGCTTTGGCTATCAGGGGTCCATGGCGATGGCTTCGACCGTGGCGCATGACAGCCACCACATGATCGTGGTTGGCACCGACCGGGAGCAGATGGCGCTGGCCGCAAATCGCCTGGCCGAGGTTGGCGGCGGTATCACCCTGTTCCGCGACGGAGAGGAGCTGGCGCTGGTCGAATTGCCTATCGCGGGCCTGATGTCCAGCAGCCCCGCGACCGAGGTTGCCGCCAAGGCGCAGAAGATGGTCGAGGCGATGGAGGCCTGTGGCTGCAAGCTGAACAACGCCTATATGCAGCATTCCCTACTGGCGCTGGTGGTAATTCCAGAGCTGCGGATTTCGGATCTGGGGCTGGTGGATGTGCGTACATTCAAGAAAATCCCCGTGTTAGAGCCGATTTCATGACCACCATTCGCCTGCCTGAACATCCCGCCCCCGAGACATTCACCGACGCGGCGCAGGCCGTGGAGCGGCTGGAGCTGCTCTATCGGCAGGCCACGGAATTCCTGTGTGATGCCTTCCTTTCTGTGATGTCGGACACGGGACCGCAGGATCAGCGCATCCGCGCCTTCTATCCTGAAATCCGCTTTACCACTTCTTCCTTTGCGCAGGTGGATTCGCGGCTCAGCTTTGGCCACGTGTCGATGCCGGGCACCTATGCCACCACGGTGACGCGCCCGGATCTGTTCCGCAATTACCTGATCCAGCAGATCGGGTTGTTGATCAAGAACCACGGACAGCCGGTGACAATTGGTGCCTCCGATACGCCGATTCCAGTGCATTTCGCGGTGGCTGCACGTCCCGATCTGACGGTGCCGCAGGAAGGCGCCGCCGGGTTTACCCTGCGCGATGTGTTCGATGTGCCGGATCTGTCCACGACGAATGATGACATCGTCAACGGCACCCATCAGCCCGCCAATGGCAGCGGCCCCCTGTCGCTGTTCACCGCCCAGCGTGTCGATTATTCGCTGGCGCGGCTGGCCCATTACACGGCAACTGATCCGTCCCATTTCCAGAACCACGTGTTGTTCACCAACTACCAGTTCTACGTGGCCGAGTTCGAAGCCTATGCGCGCGCGCAGCTGGCCGATCCGGCCTCGGGCTACAGCAGTTTTGTCAGCACCGGCGATCATGAGATCACCGATGCAGATGCCGACATTCCAGCCATCGCCAAACTGCCGCAGATGCCGACCTACCATCTGAAACGGGCGGATGGCAGCGGCATCACGCTGGTTAATATCGGCGTTGGCCCGTCCAATGCCAAAACCGCCACCGATCATATCGCGGTGCTGCGGCCGCATGCCTGGCTGATGGTTGGCCATTGTGCCGGCCTCAGGAACACGCAGGCGCTGGGCGATTTCGTTCTGGCCCATGCGTACCTGCGCGAGGATCACGTGCTGGATGATGACCTGCCTGTCTGGACCCCGATCCCGGCGCTGGCGGAAATCCAGATCGCACTGGAACAGGCCGTGGCCGAAGTCACCGAGTTCGAAGGCTACGATCTGAAGCGGATCATGCGCACCGGTACCGTCGCCACCATCGACAATCGCAACTGGGAACTGCGCGACCAGTCCGGCCCGGTGCAGCGGCTCAGCCAGTCGCGCGCTATCGCGCTGGATATGGAAAGTGCGACGATCGCCGCAAATGGCTATCGCTTCCGGGTTCCCTAT
Source organism: Pseudophaeobacter sp. 1A09344 (assembly GCF_041008745.1). Lineage (NCBI taxonomy): Bacteria > Pseudomonadati > Pseudomonadota > Alphaproteobacteria > Rhodobacterales > Roseobacteraceae > Pseudophaeobacter > Pseudophaeobacter sp. 1A09344. The sequence continues at coordinate 238,690 of NZ_JAXGFS010000006.1, read as the reverse complement.
GGCACATTGCTCTGTGTCTCGGATAAGCCGCTGCATGGCGAGCTGAAGCTGCCCGGCATGGCGTCGGACTTCTATCAGACCCAGGTTGCGCGCCATTTGCAGATCGGAATTCGGGCAATGGAGCAGCTGCGCGGCATGCCATTGGAGCGGCTTCACAGCCGAAAACTGCGCTCTTTTGATGAAACGGCCTTCCTCTGAGGCTAGTTTTCCCCAAATTTCTGCGGAAATTCGCTTGTTTTCACGATCTTTGCTATCGCTACGCGTTGTGTTACCGCACAACATAACGATAATGTCACGCAATGAGGCCCCACAGTTCGGGCAGTTTTAAGGAGAGCTAAGAATGTCCAAACCGATGACCAAAACCCAGCTTGTCGCAGCGCTGGCTGAGGAAATGGGCAGCGATAAGAAAGCAGCTGGTGCCGCTCTGGACGCCGTCTGCGCGCTGATCACGCGTGAAGTTTCCAACGGCGGCGCCGTGACCCTGCCCGGTGTCGGAAAGATCTATTGCCGCGAGCGCCCCGAGCGCGAAGTGCGCAACCCTGCCACTGGCGAAAAGTTCATGAAAGAAGCCGACAAGGTTGTCAAAATGACCATCGCCAAGGCTCTGAAAGACAGCGTCAACGAAGACGCATAAGTCTCGGACCGGATCCTTTGGATCTGACAGGAATTTGGGTCGCCCTCGGGCGGCCCTTTCTTTTTGGGCCCAAGACCAGCCGGGATGTCTCACTGTGATGTGAGCGGGCCTTGCGCCCCGGCGCCATTTGCGGGACTGTCCGGGCAATTCAGGGGAGGATCAGCTTTGGACATTCGTGCAATCGCCATGGGGCTGACCTTTGCCCTGATGTGGTCCTCGGCTTTCACCTCTGCGCGGATCATCGTCGTGGATGCTTCGCCCCTGTTTTCCCTGGCGGTGCGGTTCCTGATCTCGGGCCTGATCGGAATTTCCATTGCGCTGGCAATGGGACAGACCTGGCGGCTGACACGCGGACAGTGGCGCGCGACCATCATTTTCGGGATTTGTCAGAATGCGCTGTATCTGGGGCTGAACTTTGTCGCCATGCAGACGATCGAAGCGTCGCTGGCGGCGATCATCGCCTCCACCATGCCTTTGCTGGTAGCACTGGCCTCCTGGTTGGTGTTCCGGGAACGTCTGAAACCCCTGGGCATTGTCGGCCTTCTGGCCGGTGTTGTCGGCGTTGCCCTGATCATGGGCACCCGGATCAGCGCCGGGGTCGATCTGTTCGGCATGGTGCTTTGCGGTGTCGGCGTTCTGGCCCTGACCCTGGCAACTCTGGCCCTGCGCGGGGCCACATCGGGCGGCAATTTCATGATGGTGGTCGGGTTGCAGATGCTGATCGGATCGGCCTGCCTGTTTATCGCGGCGCCGCTGTTCGAGGATATCTTTGTAAATCCGACCCTGCCGCTGGCACTGGCCTTTGCCTACACTACGCTGGTGCCGGGGCTTGCCGCGACCTTTATCTGGGTGCTGCTGTTGAACCGCATTGGCGCGGTGCGTGCCGCCACCTTCCACTTTCTGAACCCGGTCTTCGGGGTGGCGATTGCCAGCCTTCTTTTGGGTGAAAAACTGGGGCCGCTTGATATTGTCGGGGTGCTGATTGTCACCGGCGGCATTCTGGCGGTGCAATTGTCCCGTCAGCCGGGCAGAGCGGCCAAAGTCGCAGCGAAACCCGCAGAATAGATTTCTGTTATCGCGGCAGGTTGGCTTCGACGGCGCCGGTGATCTGCCCCGACAGAGGCCGCGTGATGGAACCCCAGGTGCCCGCAACCGTGCCATCGGCGGCGATCAGGATCTTGTTGAAGTTCCAGCCCGGCTCAAATCCGGTTTCCGCCCGCACCGCCCGGAAGAACGGATGCGCCCCATCGCCCCGCACCGGGGTGATATCGGTCATCGGCAGGGTCAGATCATAGTTCAGGGCGCAGAATTCCTTGACCTCTTCGGCGCTGGACAATTCCTGTTTGAAATCATTCGACGGCACGGCCAGCACCACTAGGCCGCGGTCCTTGTATCGGTCATAGAGCGTTTGCAGCCCGTCGTATTGCTTGGTGAAGCCGCAGCGCGAGGCGGTGTTCACCACCAGAACCGGCTGCCCCCGGAAGGATGATATGTCGATTTTACCGCCATCGATGGAGGCAAAGACGCCCCCGACTGGTGCCGCCTGCACCATCTGCCCCACCATTAACAGCGCCGCCAATACCCACATTCGAACCATTTTCACTCTCCACTGTTGTTATCAGGGCTACGGATCGGGCACCGGTTTGGATCATTCCGGGATGCCCCGCTGCCGCACAAGAGCGCGAGATGGGCAATAATCGCTTTGCATTTCCGCTGCATCAGCCCATGTACTGACTCACCACGATTTGCCGGAGACCCGACATGACGCGATACACCAAAGATCCAGATGCCATTGCCGCCCTGTCAGACGAAGAGTACTACGTCACGCAGAAATCCGGCACCGAACGCCCCGGCACGGGTAAGTTGCTGCACAACAAGGCGCCAGGCATCTATGTGGATATCGTCTCGGGGGAGCCACTGTTCGCATCGTCCGACAAATATGAATCCGGCTGCGGCTGGCCCAGTTTCACCAAACCCATCGAACCGGCGCATGTGGCCGAACTGGAAGACCGCTCTCTGGGCATGATCCGTACCGAGGTCCGCTCGGCTCATGGTGACAGCCATCTGGGCCACGTGTTCCCGGATGGCCCGCTGGACCGGGGTGGCCTGCGCTATTGTATCAACTCGGCGTCACTGCGCTTCGTTCCTCTCGACGAGATGGAGGCCGAAGGCTATGGCGACTATATCGACCAAGTGGAGGATAACAGATGAGCAATCCTGAACGTGCCGTCCTGGCCGGCGGTTGTTTCTGGGGCATGCAGGACCTGATCCGCAAACGCCCCGGGGTGATCAAGACCCGTGTCGGCTATACCGGCGGCGATGTCCCCAACGCCACCTACCGCGATCACGGAACCCACGCCGAAGGGATCGAGATCCTGTTTGATCCGGAAAAGACCTCTTACCGGGAACTGCTGGAATTCTTCTTTCAGATCCACGATCCGACCACGGTGAACCGGCAGGGCAATGACATCGGGATGAGCTACCGCTCGGCCATCTACTATGTGGACGAGGCGCAAAAGGCCGTGGCCGAAGATACCATTGCCGATGTGAATGCCTCGGGCATCTGGCCCGGCAAGGTGGTGACGGAACTGGAACCTGTCGGTGATTTCTGGGAGGCAGAACCCGAGCATCAGGACTATCTGGAGCGTCTGCCGAATGGCTATACCTGCCATTTCCCGCGCCCCGACTGGGTGCTGCCAAAACGGGCCGATGCTGCGGAATAGAGCCTGATATCATCGGAATATAAGGTGCTGAACCCGTCCTTGCTGCCGCAAGGGCGGGTTCCTTATTTCTGGGTATCAGCCCAGTGCCACACGCGGACGGCCGCTGGCCTCGGCGGTGATGAAGGCTTCGACGAAGACCTCGCGCGCCTCGACCTGGGCGGTGCGGATGTCCCGTTCCACATGCACATGGATATCCTCGGCCCCTGCCGCGCGGGCCTCTTTCTCTGCCTCTTGGCTCAGATGGGTTTCAAGCAAGGCCAGCGCGTCCTCTGAGGCGCTGAAATCCTGCGGCCCATCCTCCAGATGTACCCGGAATTTCCCCTCGGCAGGGGAAGTCACGGTGCCGCTGCGACGCAGGGTGACGCGGCCGACGACGGCGCCGATGGCATTGGCGACCCCGGCGTGTTCGGGCAGGATCATCCGGCAATGCAGGCGCTCTCCCACCGCCGGATAGTAACTGGGGGCCGAGGCACCAAGCCCCACCACATCCACGTTCAGCGCCGCGCTGAGCGACAGCATGCCCCGGTGATTTTCCAATCCCCTGCGCAGCAGGATATGGCGGGCCAGCTGATCCGCAGGCAGTCCGAATGTGTCGCCTTCTTCGGCAAAAGCAGTCTCTAACAAAGCCAATGATGTCTGTTCTGTCAGCTGGTCGATGATCATACGGGCCAGGGTTTCGGCATCGGGGGCCAGTGGGTCGCCGCTGCCGATGCGGCGGCGGGCAAAGATGGTCAGCGCCTTTTCGGCGGCTGCGCTGTCCCAATCGTTCAGGCGACCCAGTACATGGGAGGCATCCGACGGGGTGGCGCCGGCCAACTGCACCAGCCCGCGATCCACCAGCCGGTTCAGGGCGCCTTGCTCCATCCGGGTGCGCAGCACGGCGCCAAGGGGATGCACATCGGTGCCAATCTTGTTCAGCAGGGCCGCCTCCCGCTCCCCAAGGCCGCTGGTCGGCTGACCCGGGATCGCCCGGACAAATCTGCCGTCGTGTTCCCCGACAACCGTTGCGTTGACCTGCCGGTCCAGCGCCGCATGCACCACCTCCGGCGCCTGATGGGCGATCAGAGAGACCGGGACCACCCGGCGCGGACCCAGGGTCACCCCGCCGTTCAACCCTTCGCTTTGGATATGGACCTGGCTGTCGCCGCCCAGGCCGGTTGTGCGCATGGCCACAGCCTCTACCATGGTCCGGTAATCTCCGACCCGTGCCCCGGCAGGGTCGATGGCCGGTTTGCCGTCCCGGATCAACGCCACATCGGTGGTGGTGCCGCCGATATCGCTGACCAGCGCGGTGTCGACCCCGGTCATCCAGCGCGCGCCGACGATCGAGGCTGCCGGGCCGCTGAGGATCGTCTCGATGGGGCGTTCCCGCGCCTGTTCTGCCGACATCAGGGCGCCATCGCCGCGCACGACCATCATCGGCGCCGTGATCCCGAGGTCCGCCAATGTGTGTTGCGCCCGCCCGATCAGCCGGTCGATCATCCCGATCAGCCGCGCGTTCAGCACCGCTGTCAGCGCCCGTTTCGGCCCGTTGAGTTTTGCCGATAGCTGGTGCGAACAGGTGACCGGCGCGCCGGTTGCTTCGGTGATGATCCGGGCGGCCTCCAGCTCATGCGCGGGGTTGCGGGTGGCAAAGACACCGGCCACGGCATAGCCGCTCACCCCCGCCGATTCAGTCTCTAAAAGGGCCATTAGCGCGTCTGTATCAAGCGGCGCAGCCTCGCTTCCGGCATGGGTATGCCCTCCCCCCAACACCAGCGCCGGATCGCCTTTCAGCGCATCGCGCAACCCGTGACGTTCCAGATCTTCGGGGGCAAAGCCGATATAGATCAGCGCCACGCGTCCACCTTGCCCTTCGACCAACGCATTGGTGGCCAGGGTGGTGGACAATGCCGCCAGCGAAATCTCCTGCGGCGCGACGCCGGACTGGTCCAGCACTGCCCGCACCGCACCGCTGACGCCGATGGCTAGATCGTGGCGGGTGGTCAGAGATTTGGCCGATGCGATCACCTCTTCCTCGTCGCGGATCAGCACCGCATCCGTATAGGTCCCGCCCGTATCCACACCGAGTAGCAGCGCCATCGCCTGATCCTTTTCCGTTCGCTGCCCCCGGTTTAGCGGCGTTTTCGCCCCGGTCCATCCCGTTTGCGTCATCGCGGATATTTCCGCCCTTGCCGGGCGGCTCTCTGCGACGCATCTATTGGGGCATGACAAAAACACTTCTCTGTATCGGATATGGCTACTCGGCCCGGGCACTGGCGCGGCGAATGCTGGCGCGGGGCTGGCGGGTGATCGGCACCACGCGGGATCTGGGTGAAGCCCAGCCGGATGAGGGCGTAGAGCTGCTGCAATGGCCCGGCGCAATGCTTCCGCTCGATGGCGTCACCCATGTGCTGTCCTCGGTTGGTCCGAATGAGGGCGGCGATCCGGTGATGGAGGCGCTGCGGGACGAACTGGCGGCGCGCGCTGCGTCCGGACAGTTCGATTGGGTCGGTTATCTATCCACCACCGCCGTCTATGGCGATCAGGGCGGCGCCTGGGTGGATGAGGACACGCCCGTCGCTCCCTCCAGCCGCCGCGGCAACTGGCGCGCACAGGCCGAGGCGGCATGGCGGGCGATCCCGGATCTACCGCTGCACATTTTTCGTCTCGCGGGCATCTACGGTCCCGGCCGCGGTCCCTTTGCCAAGCTGATGGCGGGAAAAGCGCGGCGCATCGTGAAGCCCGGACAGGTGTTTTCCCGCATTCATGTGGAGGATATCGCGACGGTGCTGGAGGCCTCGATCGACCGACCCAATCAGGGTGCGATCTACAATGTCTGCGATGATGAACCCGCCCCGCCGCAGGATGTGCTGGGCTACGGCGCCGAGCTGCTGGGCCTGCCGGTGCCTGCCGAAGTGCCGTTCGAGGAGGCCGGGATGACCCCGATGGCGCGCAGTTTCTACGGTGAGAACAAGCGCGTTCGGAATACCCGCATCAAGGAGGAACTGGGCGTCACGCTGGCCTATCCCGATTACCGCACGGGCCTGCGCGCGGTGAAAATGGCTGAGGATCTGGAAAGTTACACGCCCCCGGCGGATCCGCCAGCCTTGTAGTACGACCAATCGGCCTGGGCGCTTGCGGCCCGGCCTGCGCCTGCCTCCCCAGGCAGTCCCAGACCTATTGGCCTGCTATCAGGCCCGCTTTTCCCCAATCGTCGCGATATCCAGAACCTCCAGCACCTTGGCTTCGATCTGCGGGGCGTTCATCGCTGCGGTATCGTACATATCCGCCGGGCTGGCCTGATCGATGAAAGTATCGGGCAACACCATCGAGCGGAACTTCAGGCCGGAATCAAAGACGCCTTCTTCGGCCAGGAGCTGCGCCACATGGCTGCCGAAACCGCCCACGGCGCCTTCTTCGATGGTGATCAGCGCCTCGTGACCTTCGGCCAGCTGCAGGATCATCTCGCGGTCCAAGGGTTTGGCGAACCGCGCATCCGCGATAGTGGGCGTGATCCCCTTGGCAGACAGGGACTCGGCCGCCTTTTTCACCTCACCCAGACGGGTACCGAAAGACAGGATCGCAACGCGGGCGCCTTTCTGGATCATCCGGCCCTTACCGATCTCCAGAACTTCGGCCTCTTCGGGCATATCGACGCCTTCGCCCTCTCCGCGCGGATAGCGGAAGGCGATGGGGCCGTCGTCATGGGCCGCGGCGGTGGCGACCATGTGTTTCAGTTCGGCCTCGTCGGCGGCGGCCATCACCACCATGCCGGGCAGGTTGGCCATATAGGCGATGTCGAAGCTGCCTGCGTGGGTGGCGCCATCGGCGCCCACCAGACCAGCGCGGTCGATGGCGAAACGCACCGGCAGGCGCTGGATTGCCACATCGTGCACCACCTGATCATAGCCGCGTTGCAGGAAGGTGGAATACATCGCGCAGAAGGGCTTCATCCCCCCGGCGGCCAGTGCGGCGGCAAAGGTGACGCCATGCTGTTCGGCGATCCCGACGTCAAAGGTGCGCGAGGGGTAGCGTTCGGCCATCAGCCCCAGGCCGGTGCCATCGGGCATGGCAGCGGTCACTGCGCAGATCTTGTCGTCCTTCGCGGCCAGCTTCACCAACTCGTCGCCAAAGACCGAGGTATAGGACGGCGCGTTCGACGGCGGCTTGTTCTGCTTGCCGGTGATGACGTCAAAGGTCGCCGTGGCGTGGCCTTTGTCATCGGCACGTTCGGCGGGGGCGTATCCCTTGCCCTTTTTCGTCAGCACATGGATCAGGATCGGTCCCGAGGCGCGCGCCTTGACCGTGCGCAGCACCGGCAAAAGCTGGTCCATGTCGTGCCCATCGATGGGTCCGAGGTAGGAAAAGCCTAAGGATTCAAACAGGGTGCCGCCGACGGCCATGCCCTTCAGCATGTCCTTGGCGCGTTTGGCGCCTTCGCGGAAGGGTTCTGGCAGCAAGGAGGCAGCGCCCTTGGCCACGGCCTTCAGCTCCTGAAAGGGTTCTTCGGCGTAAAGGCGCGACAGGTAGGACGACAGCGCGCCCACCGGCGGGGCAATCGACATTTCATTGTCGTTGAGGATCACGATCAGCCGCTTGCCCAGATGGCCGGCGTTGTTCATCGCCTCGAAGGCCATGCCAGCCGACATGGCGCCATCGCCGATCACGGCGATGGCATCACCCAGCCCTTCGGGCACGTTGCCCCCAAGATCGCGGGCGACGGCGAACCCCAGCGCTGCGCTGATCGAGGTGGAGCTATGGGCGGCGCCAAAGGGGTCGTAGGGAGATTCGACGCGTTTGGTGAAACCGGACAGCCCGTCTTTCTTGCGCAGGGTGCGGATGCGGTCGCGGCGCCCGGTCAGGATCTTGTGCGGATAGCACTGGTGGGAGACATCCCAGATCACTTTGTCGCGCGGCGTGTCGAACACCGCGTGCAGCGCCACTGTCAGTTCCACCACGCCAAGGCCTGCGCCCAGGTGGCCGCCGGTTTCGGAAACGGCCGAAACGGTCTCCTGGCGCAGCTCGTCCGCGACCTGCGTCAGCTGGCGGTCGCTGAGGCCTTTCAGATCCGCCGGGCGGGCGATCTGATCCAGTAGCGGGGTATGGGGCCTCTCAGACATGGCTCCTCCTCGGGAGTGGCGCAGCAAATGGTGCGCAGGTTAGCTATCGCGCGCAATAACGAAGCGGGCGGCGTCCTTCAAGATTGCAGCCTCTTCCCCATAGGAAGAAAGCGCGGCACAGGCGGTGCCGCACAGCTCTTCTGCGCGGGCTTTTGCCGGTTCCAGCCCCAGCAGGGAGACAAAGGTGGCCTTGCCAGCAGTTTCGTCCTTGCGCAGGGCCTTGCCGACCTTGCTGGCATCGCCTTCAACATCCAAGATGTCGTCAGCGATCTGAAAAGCAAGCCCCAGCGCCGAGGCGTAGGCCTGCAAAGGCCCGGTATCCGCGTCGGCCAGAACCGCACCGGCGGTGGCGGACCATTCGATCAGGCAACCGGTCTTGCGGGCTTGCAGCCGGGTGATTTCGTCAAGTGTCAGCGGCATGCCTGCGGTTTCCGCGGCGATGTCCATCATCTGCCCTGAAACCATGCCATCCTTGCCCGCCGATTGCGCCAGCGCCCGGATCAGCACCAGCGCCTGCGGGCCGATGTGATCGGCAGCTAACAGTTCAAAGGCAAATGTCTGCAAGGCATCCCCGGCGAGCGTCGCCGTGGCCTCGTCCCATTTGCGGTGCAGGGTCGGCTGGCCCCGGCGCAGGTCGTCATCGTCCATGCAGGGCAGATCGTCATGCACGAGCGAATAGGCGTGCACGCATTCGATGGCCAGCGCCGCATCCAGCGCGGCGGTTGCATCGACACCATGCAAGCGGGCGCTTTCCAGCACCAGAAATCCGCGCAGCATCTTGCCGCCGACCATGGCGTAGCGCATGGCGTCGTGCAGGCGGTCGGTGCCGCTCAGCCGCATGTCCATATGGGCGGTGATCCGGGTCTGGGCATCCAGCAGCGCCGCCTGAAAGGCGCGCGTGTCCGCCTGCATCTCCGTGGTCATGCCCTCAGCCCGCATCCAGCGGCTGGGTGCCGGTCGGGGTGCCATTTGCATCCAGGGTGATGGCGGCGACCTTTTCCTCGGCGCGCTTCAGCTCGTCCTCGCAGCGTTTCTTCAGCGCCGCGCCGCGTTCGTACAGCGCGATCGAGGCATCCAGCGCCACATCGCCGCGTTCCAGCTGATCCACCACGCGTTCCAGCTCGTGCATGGCCTGTTCAAAGCTCATCTCTTCGACGGGGGTCTGGGTCTCGGTCATCTGGCTGCCTCTGTCAGTTCTTCCACATGCGCCCGGGCGGAGACGGGCAGGGCGTTCAGATCATATCTGCACGTCAAAGTCGAGGTGTGAGAGCGGCATAAACGCGCCGTGGAAAGGCGGCAGCGTTACCGGTCTGGGGCGGGGCCGGGGGTGGCTCAGTCCGGCGCCAGCATATAGCCCGCACCGCGCACGGTTTGCAGGTATTGCGGTTGTTTCGGGTTGGGTTCGATCTTGCGGCGCAGGCGGGTGATCTGCACGTCCACGGCGCGTTCTTGCGCCTGGCCCCGGTCGCGGCCCAGATCCTCGACCAGTTTTGCCCGGCTGATCGGCTCTCCGGGCTGGGCGGAAAAGATCTTCATCAGCTGGCTTTCGGTGCCGGTGAGGCGGATCAGATCGTCCCCCTGCCACATCTCGCCCCGTTCGATGTCATAGCGGATGGCGCCGAGGTGCAGAACCTTGGGAATGCTGTCCTCGGCCACGGTATCGGGCATCCGCCGCAGGATCGCGTTGACGCGCAGCAGCAGCTCCTTGGGCTCAAACGGTTTGGAGAGGTAATCGTCGGCCCCGGCCTCAAGCCCGGCGATGCGGTCATCGGTCTCGCCCTTGGCGGTCAGCAGCAGGATCGGCGTGGTCATGGTTTCACGCAACGCGCGGGTCAGGCTGACACCATCCTCGCCGGGCATCATCACATCCATGATGATCAGATCGAAATCCAGCCCGGCCAGCAGCCGCCGGGCATGGGCGCCATCGCGCGCGGCGGTCACAAGGAACCCGGCCCGCATCAGGAACTTCTTCAAAAGGCTGCGGATGCGCTCATCATCATCCACAATCATCAGATGTGCGTCGTTGGTGCTCATGATCCGGTTTCCCGCAGCTTGGCATAGACCCGGCGCATATCCGCATCCATCATCGCTTCCAGCACCTTCTTGAAGCCCTGTACCGCCTCGGGGCCGGCTTCTTTATAGGCGCTGCGCATGCGGGCGCGCTGGGCATCGGACAGTGCCGTTTCCAAGGCCACGCCCTTTTCGGTGAGGTAAAGATGCCGTTCCCGCTTGTCGGCGGTGCCGACCCTGCTTTCGACCAGCCCGTCTTCGATCAGGGTGCGCAGTACCCGGTTCAGCGATTGCTTGGTGACGCCCAGAATGGTCAGCAGGTTGTTGACCGTGGTGCCCGGCGCCCGGTTGATAAAGTGGATCGCCCGGTGATGCGCCCGACCATAGGCCATTTCGGCGAGGATCCGGTCGGGATCTGCGGTAAAACCCCGGTAGGCAAAGAACACCGCCTCGATCCCCTGGCGGAGCTGTTCGTCCGTCAGAAACAACAGGCTTTCGCCGCCAAAACCCTGTCCTGAACGCCCTTCCGGCATGGCTGTCCCCTCCACTGCTCTCACAGGCAGTTTAAGTCAGCGTTATTGACATTCCAAGGGTGAAGATGTATCGAATCGCAGCTTTGGCGCAACAATATGTCCGCTCCGGTCATTTCAAGCGCAACTTATGAAAACATCGATGGATTTAGTGGAGGTGCGGCATGGCCGGATATGATGACCGTGACGGATTGATCTGGATGGACGGGGAGATGGTCGAATGGCGGGATGCCAAGGTGCATATCCTGACCCATGCGATGCATTATGCGTCTTCCGTTTTCGAGGGCGAGCGCGCCTATAACGGCAAGATCTTCAAGAGCCGCGAACACTCCGAGCGCCTGATTGCCTCTGCCGAGGCGCTGGACATGCCGATGCCCTATACCGTGGATCAGATCGAAGCCGCCAAGGAAGAGACCCTGAAGGCTTCGGGTTTGACCGATGCCTATGTGCGCGCACTGGTCTGGCGCGGCGCGGGTGAAGACATGGGCGTGGCTTCGGCCAAGAACCCGGTGCGGATGGCGGTCGCTGTCTGGGGCTGGGGTGCCTATTACGGCGACGCCAAGATGCAGGGCGCCAAGCTGGACATCGCAGAGTGGAAACGCCCGAGCCCGGAAACCATCCCGGTGCACGCCAAGGCGGCTGGCCTTTACATGATCTGCACCATCTCCAAGCACAAGGCCGAGGCCAAGGGCTGCTCGGATGCGCTGTTCATGGATTACCGCGGCTACGTGGCTGAGGCGACCGGCGCCAATATCTTCTTCGTGAAGGATGGCGAAGTGCATACGCCGCTGCCCGATTGCTTCCTCAACGGTCTCACCCGTCAGACCGTGATCGGCATGCTGAAGGACCGTGGCATCACCGTGCACGAGCGCCACATCATGCCCGAGGAAATGGAAGGCTTTGAACAGTGCTGGCTCACCGGCACCGCTGCCGAGGTCACCCCGGTGGGCGAGATCGGCCCCTACACGTTCGAAGTCGGCGCGCTGACCCGCGAGATCGCCGAGGCCTATGAGGCGCTGGTGCGCAGCTGATCCGTCAGATCTGTTGGTAAAATGCAAAAGCGCGGACCGATTGGCCCGCGCTTTTTCCGTTTCAGCACCTGCGATGCGGTGGGCGCCCGGTAGCGGGCGGGTCAAACCACCTCGGTTGTGACTTCGATATTGCCGCGGGTGGCGTTGGAATAGGGGCAGATGGCGTGGCCCGCATCGGCGATGCGCTGGGCTTCGGCCTTGTCCACACCGGGCATGGAGACCTTGAGGGTGACCGACAGGCCAAAGCCGCCTTCGGCGCGCGGGCCGATGCCAACCGCAGCATCGACAGAAACATCGTCGGGCACCTTGGCCAGGGATGTGTCCTGGGTCGTGGCGAATTTCATCGCACCGATATAGCAAGCCGCATATCCGGCGGCGAAAAGCTGTTCCGGGTTGCTGCCTTTACCGCCGCCGCCCATTTCGCGGGGCGGATCCAGATCGAAATGAACCTCGCTACCGTGGATGCTGGCCTTGCCGTCGCGGCCGCCGGTTGCGGTGGCGCCTGCGGTGTAGATCGGGGTGATGGACATGTTGTCTCCTATTTGAGTCGTGTGCGATTAAATCGTGTACGATTTAAATAGGGATCACAGGCCGAAAATCAACCGCTTGCGATTAAAGCGTGCGCGACATAAATCTGAAGACATGGACAGGACCCTGAAAATCGACGATCTTCTGTGCTTTTCGCTCTATTCGGCGAACCACGCGCTGACGCGGCTGTACCGTCCCCTGCTGGCGCCCTTGGGCCTGACCTATCCGCAGTATCTGGTGCTGGTGGCCCTGTGGGAGCAGGACGAACAGAAGGTCAGCGATCTGGGCAAGCGGCTGGATTTGGAAACCAATACGCTGACGCCGCTGTTGAAGCGGATGGAAAGCGCAGGCTACCTGACCCGCCGCCGCAATCCCGAGGATGAGCGCAGCCTGATCGTGTCCCTGACCGACAAGGGGCAGGCCCTGCAGGCCGAGGCGCAGGAAATTTCCACCTGCGTCATCGAGGCGATGGGCGGCGATCTGAATGAGCTGATCGAATTGCGCGACCGGGTAAACGCCCTGCGTGCGCGGCTGGACTCCGCCTGACCTGGCCAGCCCGTCCTTTTACCGCGCGGGCAGGGGGTCACAAAACGTTCGCTAAAGTTTCATTTTGAGCACGGAAAGATTTTACATTGGCGCGGTCTGTCTGGCGCCACCTATCCAATGTAACAGACAGGGGAATCTCATGTCTTCTCATCGCTTTATGCGCCCCAGCCGCCGGGCTTTCCTGGCGGGCGGTACCGCTTTTGCTGCCTCGCTGGCGGCGCCCTCGATTTCGCGTGCTTCGGCACGCCCGGTCTTTACGCACGGCGTTCAGTCCGGCGACGTGGACACCATGTCCGGCATGATCTGGACCCGCACCGACCGCCCCGCGCGGGTGATGATGGAAGTCTCCACCACCGAAAGCTTTGCCAATGCGCGCCAGCTGGCGCCGCTGACCGCAGGCCCCAGCAACGATTTCGCCGTCAAGCGCATGGTTGATGGCCTGCCGTCGGATCAGGATATCTTCTACCGTTTTGTGGCTGCGGATCTGAACGATCTGCAGGCGACATCGGACCCCATCGTCGGTCAGTTCCGCACCGCGCCGACCGCGCGCCGCGATGTGCGTTTTGCCTGGTCGGGCGACACCGCCGGTCAGGGCTGGGGCATCGATGACGAAGGCATGCGCACCTATGCGACCATGGCCCAGCACCGCCCCGATTTCTTCATCCACTCGGGCGATACCATCTATGCCGATGGCCCGATGCAGGACGAGGTCGAAAAGGACGGTCAGCTGATCTGGAAGAACTCCACCCTGATCGAGGAAAAGCGCAAAGTGGCCGAAACCCTCGATGAATTCCGCGGCCAGTGGAAATACAACATGATGGACGAGCACGTGCGCGCAATGAACGCGCTCTGCCCGACCTTCTTCCAGTGGGATGACCACGAGGTGGTGAACAACTGGTCCGACGCCAAGGATCTGAGCGGCGACGACCGTTACACCGAGAAGAACGTGCACGTGCTGGCGGCCCGCTCGGCCAAGGCCTTCCACGAGATGACCCCGATCAGCTACACGCCCGCAGAACCCGGCCGGGTCTACCGCAAGATCGGCTATGGTCCGATGCTGGACGTCTTCTTCCTCGATCTGCGCAGCTATCGCGCGGGCAACAGCCTTGGCTTGCAGGAAAACCCTGCGGATGAGGCCACCACGCTTCTGGGCGCCGAGCAGATCGCATGGCTCAAGCGTGAGCTGGCGAAATCGACCGCCACCTGGAAGGTCATCGCCTGTGACATGCCCATCGGTCTGGTTGTGCGCGATGGTGAGCGGGTCGAGGCGATCTCGAACGGTGACGATGGCAGCGCCAAGGGCCGCGAATTCGAAATCGCCGACCTGCTGCGCTTCATCAAGACCGCCAAGATCGACAACATCGTCTGGTTAACCGCCGATGTGCACTACACCGCGGCGCATTACTACAACCCTGACAAGGCCGCCTTCCAGGACTTCGACCCCTTCTGGGAGTTCGTCTCCGGCCCGCTCCATGCCGGTACATTCGGCCCGAACGCGCTGGATGGCACCTTTGGTCCCGAGGTGAAATTCGTGAAGGCCCCGAAAGAGGGCGAAGCCAACCTGCCGCCCTCCGAAGGGTTGCAGTTCTTCGGCCTTGTGGACATCGACGGTGCCACCCAGCAGATGACCGTGCGCCTGATGGACCGCGCCGATCAGGAGCTGTGGAAGATCACGCTGGACCCCAAGGGCCCCAGCATCTGATCAGCCCATCAGGACTGGGAGCAGTCACAGACCCAACGGCCCGGGGCATTGTCCCGGGCCAATGTCGTTCATCGCGGCGTGCCAAAGCCTTTAGGCAGTATCGAGACGGAATTTCAGGAAACGGGAGCCATCGTAGTCGATCTCTTCCAGAAACCGCGCACCCAGCCGGGACAGGGCACCCAGCGATTTGCGCGAAGGGGGCAACAGGAAGGTGACATAGGGAATGCGCGCATCATGTCGTGCAAACTCCAGCAGGTGCCGCGAGATGCGCGGCCCAAGGCCAAAGCAGTCTGGCCGCAGAACCAGCCCGAGATCCCATTCCTCCCCTTCCTTTTCAAAGCCGCCCCATCCCACATAGGCCCCATCGGCCAGAATCGCCCAGTGACCCAAGCCGTCCTGTTGCCAGCGCGTCTCCTTTACTTCGATGAAATGGCGCACCATGGCCGCGTCCCAGCCTGTCGTCATCAAGGGCAGATGCGTGGCCACGCGTGGATCGGACATATGCGCAAGAACCTGCTCGGGCGGTACATCTGTCAGGCGCGTCAGCGTGATCGCGGGGCGGCGGGATATGGGAGAGGGTTCAGTCAAAACGGCGATCCGTGGCGGGTATGGTCACTGCGCCGCATAGTGGCGCGGTGCAACATATCCACGCCAATCACATTGTCGTTGTCGCCCTGACCTATCCGCCCTTGGGATCGGTGAGCGCCCGCGCCTTGCCGCGCTCCAGCCCCAGGCGGCTTTCGCGCCAGATCACCAGTGCATTGCCCGCAATGACCAGCGTCGCCCCCGCCAGCATGATAAAGGTGGGCAATTCCTCGAACCAGAAATACCCCAGCAGGATGGCAAAGATCATCGAGACATAATCATAGGGCGCCAGCATCGAGGCAGGCGCAAACCGGTAGGATGAGGTCACGAGGATTTGCGCGATGCCGCCCACAAGCCCCGCCCCGATCAGCATCGCCAGAACCTCGGCGCTGGGCATGACCCAGCCAAAGGGCAGCGTCAGCAGCGAAAGGCCCGAGGCGGTCAGCGAGAAATAGAAGACAATGGCGGCGGTGGGTTCGGTCATCACCATGCGGCGCACGTGGATCTGCACGAACCCCCGCGCGATGGTCGCGCCCAGCACCAATAGCGCGCCCAGCGTTGCCCCGTCCGACAGATCCGCGCCCGAACCCAGCCGCGGCCAGATCATGATCATCACCCCGACAAGGCCGATGGCCACCGCCGAGATCCGCACCAGACGAATGGTCTCCCCCAGAAAGATCGCCGCCAGGATCAGCGTGAAGATCGGCGTGGCATAGCCGATGGCCGTGACCTCTGGCAGGGGCAAGAGGCCAAGCCCCAGAAAGGTCATCCCCATGGCCGAGGTCCCGACCAGACCCCGCCAGACATGCACCATCGGGTTCTTGGTCTTCAGCCCATCGCGCAGATCACCGCGCAGGGCGAGCCAGACAACGATGACGGGAATCGCAAAGAAGGAGCGAAAGAACACTGCTTCGCCCGTCGGAACATCCTCGGTCACGGCCTTGATCAGCGCCGAGAGCATGGTGAACAACCCGATGGCCGCCACCTTGAGTAGAATCGCCAGAATAGGTCGATGCGATGTTAAGGATTTCGTCATGGGCAGAAACCTGCGCCTGTACGAGGCAAAGATCAAGGAGATGTCTGCAAATCGTGTTGGGTGGTGGTGTGGACATGTCTGTCGTTCGGTATCTTGAATAATCGCGCCTTCTGGACCAACCTCAAGACCATGAAGAAAAAAGTGCGGACGATCATTTTGGCTATGATGAGTGTCTTTCTGTTGCCTTCCGTTGGCTCTGCAGAAGACAATGACGCACCAGAGTTCCTTATCTTTGGGATGCCACTGAGCCAACAAGTCGAAAGATTGAGCGCCCCTGAGTTTCGTCGATACCAGACGGCTCTGGCCAAATTTCAACATGTCGATGGTTGCGTTGCGGATACTGGGGGCGAACCACGGTACGGTTCTTCTCTGATGCGCTGGAACCATCTAAACACATTGGAGAAAGTGAATGTCTGTGTTTTCCTATTGGCCGCAAAACTGAACAATCCCGAACAAATGGCCAACTGGTTCAACCTGAATGGTTTCAAAGCGACATTGATTGAAAACAAGTCGAGCTCGATGAGGTTTTACAATCGCGACGATGATGGTGTTCTGGTGAGCGCCGGTGCTCCAATAAGCGGGCCAATTCGAGTCGGGTTTCTGGACCGATTGCTTGCCCACAGTGTGTCGGTCGGAGTCACTTTTTCTTCTGATGGTGAGCCGCTGGATGTCAACACAACCATCACCAGAAAATAGCACCTTCTTCTAATAGTGTGTCACTAAGGGCCTCAAACCGAACCAACACGATTAGCAGACACGACCACGCTCAATGGCTTGATTTCCCGCCCCGCTCTGGCGCAGATACCTGCGTTGATGAAGGAGCCAGCCGATGTATGATGCCAACCACCTGATTTCCCGGCTGCGGGCCGCCTCAATTGGCCACGAGACGCGCAATTTCGCCACTTTCCCGGCGCGGGCCAGCATGACATTCGGCGAATTGTTTGCAGGCGCCGAGCGCAACGCGGCGGCGCTGGTGGCGATGGGGGTTCAGCCCGGTGATCGGGTGGCGGTGCAGGTGGAAAAGACCATCGAGGCGATCCAGCTTTACCTTGGTACGGTGATGGCCGGGGGCGTCTTTCTGCCGCTCAACACCGCCTATACAACGCCCGAGGTGGCTTATTTCCTGGGCGATGCCAGCCCCCGCGTGGTGGTCTGCGATCCCGCCCGCGAAGATGACATTGCCGAAATCGCAGGTGACGCCCGCGTGGTGACGCTGGATGGCAAGGGTCTGGGCAGCCTGACCGATGCCGTCGTGGGGCGTGGCGGCTTTGATCCGGTGCCGCGCGGGCCGGATGATCTGGCGGCGATCCTCTATACCTCGGGCACCACCGGGCGCTCCAAGGGGGCGATGCTGAGCCATGAGAACCTCGCGTCGAACTCGCTGATGCTGCGCGACTACTGGCAGTTCACCGAGCAGGACGTATTGATCCACGCGCTGCCGATCTTTCACACTCACGGGCTGTTCGTGGCCACCAATGTGGCGCTGCTGGCGGGCGCGCGGCTGGTGTTTCTCAAGGGCTTCAACGCAGACGAGATCCTCGACGCCATGCCGCGCGCCACGGCGCTGATGGGGGTCCCGACCTTCTACACGCGCCTCTTGGCGGATCCGCGCCTGACGCGCGAACGCGCCGAGAACATGCGCCTGTTCATCTCCGGCTCGGCGCCTTTGTTGGTGGACACGCATGAGGAATGGGAGGCCCGGACCGGGCACCGTATTCTGGAACGTTACGGCATGACCGAAACCAATATGAGTACCTCGAACCCCTATGACGGCGAGCGTCGCGCCGGTACCGTCGGCTTCCCGCTGCCAGGGGTCGAGGCGCGGATCATGGCGGAGGGCAAGGAAGTTCCGACGGGTGAGACTGGCGTCCTCCAAGTGCGCGGGGCCAATGTGTTTCAGGGCTACTGGCAGATGCCGGAAAAGACCGCCGAGGAGCTGCTGCCTGATGGCTGGTTCATCACCGGCGACATGGCCCGCATGGACGAAGACGGCTATGTCACCATCGTCGGCCGGGCAAAGGATCTGGTGATCACCGGCGGCTTCAACGTCTACCCCAAAGAGGTGGAAAGTCTGATCGACGATCTCCCCGGCGTCTTGGAAAGCGCGGTGATCGGCGTGCCGCATCCTGATTTCGGCGAGGCAGTGGTGGCCGTGGTTGTCCCCACGGGCGAAGGCACCAGCCCCGAGGCGGTCAAGGCCGCGCTTTCGGGGCATCTGGCGAAGTTCAAGCAGCCCAAAGAGGTGATCCTGCTCGATGCCCTGCCGCGCAACACCATGGGCAAGGTGCAGAAAAAGGCCCTGCGCGAAGATTACGCCGGGCTGTTTGCCTGAGTTTCGCCCGGCCGATAGGTCGGGCTGCGCCTGCCTGCCCCCCGGCAGGCACCGCCCTAGTCCTTAGTGCTGATGCGCCAGATCCTCGCGGCGTTCCTGAATGGCCTGCACAAGGATCTGCCAGGCGGAATTCAGGAACAGCCCTGCCATGATCCCGGCCACGATTAGGTCCGGCCAGCCGGTGGCTGTCCCCCAGACCCCCAGCGCCGCGATCATCACCGCCACATTGCCGATGGCATCGTTGCGCGAACACAGCCAGACCGAGCGTACATTGGCATCCCCGTCCTTATAGGCCGCCAGCAAGAGGACCGAGGTCACATTGGCCGCCAGGGCCATGAACCCGATGACGCCCATCACCTCGGCCTGTGGCACGCCCAGAACAAACACGTGGTAGAGGGTCGATCCGAACACCCAAATCCCCATCAACAAGAGGCTGATCCCCTTTGCCAGCGCCGCCAGCGCGCGGGTGCGCAGGCTGGCACCGATGACGGCCAGTGAGATCCCATAGGTCAGCGCATCGCCGAGGAAATCCAGCGCGTCCGCCTTCAGCGCCTGACTGCCTGCCATCTGGCCCGCGCCCATCTCCACCGCGAACATGCCCGCGTTGATCGCGATCACGATCCAGAGACGTCGTTTATAGGCCGCTGAAACCCCGTCAAACCGCGCCTCATGCCCGCAACATCCTGCCATTGCCCTTGTCCTTTGTTCCGATTCGAGGTCAACCTAATGGCTCTAGTCACTAGAGGTTCAAGAGGGATCCACGATGTTTTCCATCGGCGCGCTGTCCAAGGCCACCGGGGTCAAGGTGCCCACCATCCGATACTACGAGGAGATCGGCTTGTTGCCGCCTGCTGGGCGCAATGCGGGCAACCAGCGCCGCTATGGTCAGGAGGGGCTGGAGGCGCTGGGCTTTATCAAACACGCCCGCGACCTTGGCTTTGCGCTGGAGGACATCAAGGTGCTGATGGCCTTGGATGGTGAGTTGGGCGAGGATTGCGCCGAGGCCAACCGCATCGCCCGCGCGCAGCTTGATCAGGTGCGCGCGCGCATTGCACGGCTACAGCAACTGGCGACAGAGCTGGAGCGTATTTCCCATCTGTGTGACGGGGGCAATGGCGGTCATTGCAAGGTGCTGACGGCGCTTGGCGATCACAGCCAATGCGCCGCCGATCACGAGCCTGTTCGCAGGGCTGATTAGACCCTAACCCGTTACAATCGCGCGCTGCGCATCATCGCCCATGGAGATCAGGGAGGGCGCCTTGGCCTGCTGTGCCTTGAAATCAGCCTTGCCACTCATACCCTGCCAGCCCGCGTGCACCAGCGATTGCGCCACCGCGCCGCCCAGCGTGGTGCCGGGGCCGGTGACGATGAAGAGATCCGGCGCAAACTCTAGCGCTGCGTTCTGCACCGCACGGGTGAAATCGTATGGCTCCACCACCTGATGCCCCAGCGTGTAGTCCCACAGCGCCTGCGTATCGGTGGCGCCGGGCCACCAGACATGACCGCGCCCGTCGATCAGCGGCACCTTGGGCTGGCTGAACATGCCCGCGGCCAGACGTTTGCGCCCCTCGGCAGCGACGGGGGCTTGAAGGGCGGTGTGGAAGGCCGCGTGATTGGCCAGGCGCATGGGGAACCGCTCTTCGACCACCGGCACGGCAGCCTCAAAGGCAGACAGGCCCGCCTCGTTCCCGGCCAAGACCAGCATACCGCCCAGATCAATAGACAGGGCCAGGTCGTGACCAGCGCGAGCGTTGATCTCGGCCACGATCGCAAGCAGCTCCGCCTTGCGGGCGGGATCGTTCTGCCAGTCTGCACCTGCGAAAGGATAGACCAGCTGCCCGCCGATCAATTGCTCCTGCATCAGCGTGCCCATGGTGTTGACCACGGTAAAGCCGTCCTCGGCGCTGAGCGCCCCGGCGGCGGCCAGGGCAATGTACCAGCCCATGGAATTGCCAGTGACCGCGACAACCTCGATATCCTTCGCCAGAGACTGCGCATCTGCCAGCGAAGCAGCATAGATCAGCGGCGATGCGATATCTCCGCGGGAATATTTCGAGACCGAGAACCGGGTGGCCCCGTCCAGCGTGGTGACCTCTTCCTGTCCTGCGGCGCCGCGCTGGGCGTCAAAGCCCGCAAACAGCGCGGCCTTGTCGCCATGGTGGCGGTGCAGGTAACCGAGTTCGGGTTTGTTGTAGGTGCCCCGTCCGGGGCAGATCAGTACGGCCTTGCGGGTCATTTTGCACCTCCGGTCAGGTCAAGGGCGGCGGCCAGAATGCTATCCTTGGACGGCAGAGTGGCCGCATAGGCGGGCCCGGTCGAGATAAAGCAATCCCCCGCCGCATGGCGGGCGAGCGACGTGACGCCGTTTTCGGTGAATAGCGCCATCAACCCCTCGGACTGGCTGCCGGTGGTGCGGCATTCATCGACGATCAGCACGTGTTTGCAGCCTTTGGTGGCCTCCAGCAGCGCCTCCGCCGGGAGCGGCGCCAGCCAGCGCAGATCGATGATGCGGGTCTTGATGCCTTTGGCTTCCAGCTCTGCCTTGGCCTGTGTCGAAAGATACCGCCCGTTGCCATAGGTCACGATGGCCAGATCGGTGCCATCGCCATCTATGCCCACGTCCCCCAGTGCAATGCGTTGATCCGGGGCAGGGTAGGCGCGCATCCAGCCGCCGTCCTTGGTCTCATGCAGGTCGCGCATGGGATAAAGTGCGATAGGCTCGACAAAGACCACCACCCGCTGCTCCTCGCGGGCAAGGCGAACTGCTTCGCGCATCATCATCGCGGCCTCGGCCCCGTCCGAGGGGCAGGCGATGACGATCCCCGGAATGTCGCGCAGAACGGCCAAGGAGTTGTCGTTGTGGAAATGCCCGCCAAAACCCTTTTGATAGCCAAGCCCGGCAATGCGCAGCACCATCGGGTTCGAGAACTGCCCGTTCGAAAAGAACGGTAGCGTCGCCGCCTCGCCGCGGATCTGGTCCTCGGCGTTGTGCAGATAGGCGAGGAACTGGATCTCTGGCATCGGCAGGAAGCCGTTGTGGCCCATGCCTATGGCCAGCCCAAGGATGGATTGTTCATCCAAGAGCGTATCGATCATCCGGTCGGGGCCGAACCGCTGGTGCAGCTTCTGCGTTACGCCATAGACGCCGCCCTTGCGGCCCACGTCCTCGCCCATCATGACGATTTCGCCATGCTCCAGCATCAGATCGGTTAGTGCCCAGTTGATCAGGCGGGACATCGGCTGCGGCTCGTCCATGGCGCGCATGTCGCTGCCAAAGGTCTCGGCGCGTTTTTCCGGTGGCACGCCATTGGTCGGCGCGCAGATCCGCGCGGGCGGGATCAGGCTGGCGGCCACATCGGCGCCGGTCTTCAGATGCGGGCGGGTGACGACCTCGGTCCGGATGCGTTCCACGCGGTCGCAGGTGTCGTTATAGATCTTCAACGCCTCCTGCGGCTCCAGCGCGCCTGCCTCGGCCAGAAGGCGCACGGAGTGCAGCAGCGGATCGTTCGCCTCGTCGGCTTCAACCTCGGACTTTGCCAGATAGGTGGTGGGCACATCGGCGCCCGCATGGCCATAAAGACGCACGGTGCGCAGGTGCAGGAAGGCGGGCTTGCGCCGCGTCCGCACGTATTCGGCGGCCTCCAGCGCAGTGGCGTAGGCCTCGCAAAGATCCAGCCCGTCGGTCTTGAAATACTTGATACCGGGCCGCCCCGCCATCGAGGCTTCGATCCAGCCGGTGGGCGTCTTGGTGGAAATACCGATCCCGTTATCCTCGCAGACGAACAGAAGCGGCAGCGGGATCGACTGCACCGAGGTCCAGCCCGCCGCGTTGATCGCGCCCTGCGCGGTGGAATGGTTGGCCGAGGCATCGCCAAAGGAACACATGACGATGCTGTCATCGGCCAGCAGCTGGTGTTCCGGGCGATGGCGCCGGGCCGCACCCACTGAATAGGCGGCACCGACCGCCTTGGGCAGGTGGCTGGCGATGGTGGAGGTCTGCGGCGGGATCATCAGTGCCTTGGAGCCCAGAACCTTGTGCCGTCCGCCCGAGGTGGGATCCTCGGAAGAACAGGCAAAGGACAGCAGCATGTCCCAGGCGATGCGCTGCCCCGGCACCTGATCGGCGCGGGCAATCTGGAAGGCGGCGTCGCGGTAATGGAGGAAGGCCATGTCATCGGCGCGGAGGGCGCGGGCAACGGCAGCCATGCCTTCGTGTCCCGAGGATCCGATGGTATAGAACCCCTCACCGGCCTTCTGCATGGCGCGGCTGGTCAGATCCAGCGCCCGGCTCAGCACCTGGGCGCGGTAGACCGCGACGGCTGTATCGGGGGCAAGCCCGCTGCGCGGTGAAGCTCCGGCTGGCAACTGTCCGGCTGCAACCCGGTCCAGAAAATTCTGATGCACGATCTGGGCGCGATCCATCTGATGTCCTCATGTCAGTGTCCGGTTGGGGTTATCCTCCAGATGGGGGCGGATTTCCAATGAGTATGCAAGCTCAATTCATGACGCAATGGAATGAGTGAGCGTATGTCAAAGGCGATTTGGAAAGGATCAAGGTTGGGTTTCAACGGGGGAACGCTCCCGGACCGGCCCCATCAGGGCGCAATTTTCGGCGTTTCCATGATCAAAAGCTTTGTTTTTCATGCAACCTTTGGGATGGTTGGTTGAGCTAGGTCAAAGCCCGATACATTTCGCCCTGCGAATGTGTCGGCCAAAGCTTTCGGTGCGGAACCAGTCATGTTGCGCGACCCCAGGCCCTGAAGAGGAACGAATATGCGCTTTTCGCCCCGAGCCTTGCCGCTCCGAATTTCATCACTGCGTGCCTTGCTGCCGGTGATCTGCCTGCTGGCCTCAAACGGGGTCCATGCGCAGGCTTTTGATGTTGAGATGACCGAGGTCTCTGACTGGCGGCCTGTGTTCGGCAAGGTCGAAAGCGTGAAACGCGCCCTGGCCCGCGCCCGCCTGTCCGGCAACCTGTACGAGCTGAGCGCGGAGGAAGGCGACAGCGTCGCAAGCGGCGAGACCCTGGCGCGGATCGTCGATGAAAAGCTGGCGCTTGAGATCGCCGGGGTCGAGGCCGGCATCCGGGCGCTGGAGGCGCAGATCGCCCTTGCGCGGATCGATTTGACCCGCGCCTTGGAGCTGCGCGAGCGGGGCGCTTCGCCCAAGACGGCGGTGGATCAGGCGCAGACGGCGCTGAACGTGGCCGAGGAAAATCTGGCCGCCCAGCAGGCCCAGCGGGATCTGTTGCAGGCGCGTCAGGCCGAGGGGATCGTGCTGGCGCCCGAAGCGGGTCGGATCCTCAGCGTGCCGGTGGTGGACGGCATGTTCGTCAATCCCGGCGAAACCATCGCCACCATCGCCACCGAGAATTTCGTGCTGCGCACCGAATTGCCGGAACGCCACGCCCGTTATCTGGAAACCGGTGAAACCGTGCGCATTCTGGCGCGCGGCGCGCTGACCAACACCGAGGTGCAAAGCGACGGACGCGTCGCCAAGATCTATCCCGAGCTGGTGGCCGGTCAGGTCGTGGTCGATGTGGAGGCCGAAGGGCTGGGCGATTTCTTTGTCGGGGAACGGGTGCGGCTGCTGATCGCCACCGGGCAACGTCCGGCCATCGTGGTGCCCGAAGGGTATCTGCAGCAGCGCCATGGCGTCACCTTTGCCCGGCTGGACAGCGATGCCGAAGTGGTGGTGCAGCCTGGCGTGCGTGTTGATGGCGGGATCGAGGTTCTGGCGGGGCTGAAGCCCGGCGACCGGCTGACCCCCTATGAGGCGGCGCAGCAATGAGCACGACACCCAACACCGACGCGCGCACCGATGACGGGGCCGGGGAATCGCTGGGCATTGCGGGTTCCATTTCACGCGCCTTTATCAACTCACCGCTGACGCCGCTGCTGCTGATTGCGGCTCTGATTCTGGGGTTTGTGGCCCTGCTGCTGCTGCCGCGCGAGGAAGAGCCGCAGATCTCGGTGCCCATGGTCGATGTCTTCATCCAGGCCAACGGGTTGGCCGCCGATGACGCGGTGGAGCTTGTCGCCAAACCGATCGAGGCACTGCTGCAGCGCCTGCCCGGCGTCGAACATGTCTACAGCCAGAGCTTTGATGATCGTATCATGGCCACCGCCCGGTTCGAGGTGGGCGTTCCAGAGGATGACGCCATCCTGCGGGTGCATTCCGAAATCCGAGCCAATTTCGACCAACTGCCCATCGGCATTCCGGAGCCTCTGATCATCGGGCGCGGGGTCAACGACGTCGCTATTCTGGTTCTGTCACTCGCCCCGCGCGCGGATCTGCCGCGCGATGAGGCAGAGCGGTGGGACAGGGCAAACCTGGGCGAAGTCGCCTCGCAGCTGATGTCGGAACTGTCCAAGGCTGAGGACGTGGGCCGCACCTATATCGTCGGTGACAGCCGCACGGAAATCCGGGTGGAGCCGGACACGGCGGCGCTTGCCCTTTATGGTGTCACGCTGGAGCAACTGGCCGAGAAGGTGCGCAATGCCAACCGCTCCGAGCTGTTGGGCCGGGTGCGCCAGACCGGTGCCTCCCGCGATCTGCTGAGCGGGCAGAGCCTGGTCGGCCAGCCCGATCTCGGCCTTTTGCTGGTCACCACCCGTGACGGGCGTCCGGTCTACGTCAAGGACGTCGCCCGCGTCAGCATTGCGCCCGCCGATGCCGACAACCGCGCCTGGACCCTGCACCCTGGAGAGGCCACACCACGACCGGCGGTCTCGCTTGCCTTTGCCAAACGCGAAGGCGCCAATGCTGTCAACGTGGCCAAGGAGCTGCTGCAGCGGCTGGAGATCGCCGAACGCGATTTCCTGCCCGATGCGCTGGAGGTTGAGGTCACCCGCAACTACGGTGAGACGGCGCAGAAGAAATCGGACGAGCTGTTCTCGCACCTTGCGGGGGCCAGCGTGTCGATCTTCCTGATGATCGTGGTATTCATCGGCTGGCGTGAAGGGGTGGTGACGCTGATCATCATTCCCGCCACCATCCTGATGACCTTTGCCGCCTCCTACCTGATGGGGTTCACGATCAACCGGGTGTCGCTCTTCGCGCTGATCTTCTCGATCGGAATCCTGGTCGATGACGCCATCGTGGTGGTGGAAAACATTGCCCGCCATTGGCGGCTGGATCCCAATGGCGACAAGACCAAGGTCGCCCTGCGCGGGGTAGCCGAGGTGGGCAATCCGACCATCATCGCCACGCTCACCATCGTTTTTGCCTTGCTGCCGATGCTGTTTGTCTCCGGCATGATGGGCCCCTACATGAGTCCCATTCCCACCAATGCCTCGGCGGCGATGATCCTCAGCTTTTTCGTGGCGGTGATCTTTGCACCCTGGATCATGCTGCGGCTTCAGCGGCAGAAACCGGGCGCTGTTGCGGCTCATGGGGCAGAGGATGGTCACGGCGAGGATTCCCGCATGGCCCGCATCTATCGCGCCATTGCCCGGCCCTTGCTGGCCAGCCGCAGCGGCGCGGCCATTTTCCTGATCCTCGTCTTTGTGGCCACCGGGGCCTCGGTCACCCTGTTCGGCACCCAGTCGGTGGTCGTGAAACTACTGCCCTTTGATGACAAGTCCGAAGTGCAGGTGATCGTCGATCTGCAGGAAGGCGCGACACTGGAAGACACCGAGCGCGCCCTGTTCGCACTGTCGCAGGCGGCTGCCGAAATCCCCGAGATCGAAAGCATCCAAGCCTATGCAGGTACTGCGGCGCCGTTCAACTTCAACGGCCTCGTGCGGCATTACTTCGTGCGGCAGAACCCGGAACTGGGCGACCTGCAGATCAACCTGGCCGACTCGGAAGAGCGTGATCGCCAAAGCCATGCCATCGCGCTGGACCTGCGCGCGCGGCTGGCCGAGGTGGATCTGCCCGCAGGCACATCGGTCAAGGTGGTCGAGGTGCCGCCCGGACCGCCGGTTCTGGCGACGCTGCTGGCCGAGGTCTATGGCCCCGATCCTGAAACCCGCCGCGAGGTGGCCACCGGCCTGCGCGAGATCTTTACGGACGTGGATTTCATCGTCGATGTGGACGACAGTTTCGGTCACCCGCCCGAACGGCTGCGGATCGAGATCGATCAGGCCAGCCTTGATTTCCACGGGGTGGAGCAAAGCGCGGTCTATGACACACTGTCGCTGCTGTTCCATGGCACCACTGTTGGTTATTCCCAGCGCGGCGGCGGGGTGCGGCCCATCCCGATCAGTCTGAAGCTGAGCGAGGAGCGCCGTCAGGTCACCGAAGCGCTGCTGGCGACACCCTTGCCCGCCCGTGGTCCCGCCGGCATCGGTGAGGGCAACGTGGAACTGGGCGAGGTGGTACGCGTCTCGGTCGAGCAGGGCTCATGGCCGGTGTTCCGCAAGAACGGGCTGGATTTGGAGATGGTCACCGCCGATCTGGCGGGCCGGTTCGAAGCGCCGATTTACGGCATGATCGCGGTGCAGGAGGAGATCGACGCCCGCGATTGGCCCGAGGGGATGAAGCCCGAGGTCACCCTTTACGGTCAGCCGATGGATGAGAGCAATCCGATCCTTTTGTGGGATGGCGAGTGGGAGGTCACCTATGTCACCTTCCGCGATATGGGCGCAGCCTTTGGTGCGGCGCTCATCGGGATCTATTTCCTGATCGTCGGCCAGTTCCGCAGCTTCAAGCTACCGCTGGTGATCATGACGCCGATCCCGCTGACTCTGATCGGGATCACCCTGGGCCACTGGGCGATGGATGCGCCCTTCACGGCGACATCGATGATCGGTTTCATCAGCCTTGCCGGGATTATCGTGCGGAACTCGATCCTTTTGGTGGATTTCATCCGCCGCGAACAGGACAACGGGCGATCATTGCATGATGCGCTGCTGGCGGCGGGGGGCGTGCGCTTCCTGCCGATCTTCCTGACGGCGATCACGGCGATGTCGGGCGCGGCTTTTATTCTCGTCGATCCGATTTTCCAGGGGCTGGGGATTTCACTGCTGTTCGGGCTGGCGACCTCTACCGCGCTGACGTTGCTGGTCATCCCGGCGATCTACTGGGCGTTCCGCGGCGGTCGCGACACGGCATAGTGCATCGGTTTGGCGGGGCTTGCCCCGCCGTGCCCCTATCGCCGGTCGTTTCCAGAAGGAGGGAAAAGCGCCGCGCTTTGATCCTGGTCATCTGCGCGGGCCATCCCGCCACCTATGATTGTCAAAGACGCGCCCCGGCGTGGCGCGGCAAGCGGAGGGGAGGATCACCATGGCGACAGCGCCGATCACAAAACCGGACAGCGTCAGGGCCGCTGCCAATATGACCGATTACGATACCCTCTGCGCCGGGTTTTCCTGGGACGACGCGCAGGCGCTGATTGATGGGCTGTCCGATGGCAGGATGAACATCGCGCATGAGGCCGTGGACCGCCACGTGGCATCCGGCCATGGGGAGCAGCTGGCGCTGCGCTGGATTTCGAAATCGGGCTCTCAGCAGGATTTTACCTACGCCGCGCTACAGACGGAAACCAACCGCTTCGCCAATATGCTGCGTAGCCAGGGTCTGCAAAAGGGTGATCGGGTCTATGCCTTGCTGGGGCGGGTGCTGGAGCTATACATCGCCGCCCTTGGCACGCTGAAGGCAGGTTGCACCTTCTGTCCGCTGTTTTCGGCCTTTGGCCCCGAGCCGATCCGCTCGCGGATGGAGATCGGCGGTGCCAATGCGCTGATCACCACCGCGCGGCTTTATAAGCGCAAGGTGAAAGCCCTGCGCCCGGATCTGCCGGATCTGCGGAAGGTCTTTGTCATCGACGAGGCGGCAGAGGATACCCTGCCGCTGACCGACCTGATGGCGGATGCCTCGGAGGAGTTCACCACCGAAGCCATGGACCCCGAGGACACTGCCCTTTTGCATTTTACCTCGGGCACCACGGGTAAGCCGAAGGGCGTCGTGCATGTGCATCAGGCGGTGGTCGCCCACAACTGGACCGGGCGCATCGCACTGGATCTGCGGGCGGGCGATACCTATTGGTGCACCGCCGATCCGGGCTGGGTTACCGGCACGTCCTACGGGATCGTCGCGCCCCTGACCAACCGCGTTTCGATGATCGTTGACGAGGCCGAGTTTGACGTCGCTCGCTGGTATGACATTCTGGAAGGCGAGGGCGTCAACGTCTGGTACACAGCGCCAACAGCCATCCGCATGCTGATGAAGGCTGGCACCGAGGCGCTTCAGGGGCGTGATTTCCCCGCCTTGCGGTTCATGGCCAGCGTCGGCGAGCCGCTGAACCCCGAGGCGGTGATCTGGGGAAACGCGGCCTTTGGCCAGCCGTTCCACGACAATTGGTGGCAGACCGAAACCGGCGGGATCATGATCGCCAATTATGCCGCGATGGATGTGAAACCCGGCTCAATGGGAAGGCCGCTGCCAGGGATCGAGGCGGGAATCGTCGAAATGGACCCGGAAGGAGACTCTCTGCGCGCCCTGACCGAGCCGCAGGCGATGGGAGAATTGGCCTTGCGTCCCGGCTGGCCGTCGATGATGCGTGGCTACCTGCATGAACAGGCGCGCTATGACAAATGCTTCCGCGATGGCTGGTACCTGACCGGTGACCTCGCGATGCGCGATGCGGACGGGTATTTCTGGTTCGTGGGCCGCGCTGATGACCTGATCAAAAGCGCCGGGCATCTGATTGGCCCGTTTGAGGTCGAAAGCGCCCTGATGGAGCATGAGGCCGTTGCCGAGGTCGGTGTTATCGGCATTCCCGATGAAACCGCGGGTGAGCTGGTGAAGGCCTATGTGGCGCTGAAACCGGGGTATGAGCCGGATGAGGATCTGCGGCTTGATCTGCTGGGGCACGCCCGCAAACGGCTGGGGCCCGCGGTCGCCCCGAAAGAGATCGCCTTTCGCAAGAACCTACCCAAGACCCGCAGCGGCAAGATCATGCGCCGCCTTCTGAAAGCACGCGAGCTGGGACTGCCCGAGGGCGATATCTCAACCCTGGAAAGTGACGAGACATGAGCATCGACCATGTGAAACCCCGCCTTGACCACGTCCATGTCCGCGATCTGCTGAAGGCGATGATCCGCATCCGCCATTTCGAGGACAAATGCGCCGAACTCTACTCCCGCGAAAAAATCCGTGGGTTCCTGCATCTCTATGATGGGGAGGAAGCGGTTGCGGCGGGCATCATCCCGCTGCTCAGCCCGCAGGACCGGGTGGTCGCCACCTACCGCGAACACGGTCATGCGCTGATGCGCGGGGTGCCCATGGGCCGCGTCCTGGCGGAAATGTACGGCAAGGCCGAAGGCTGCGCCGGGGGGCGGGGCGGTTCGATGCACATGTTCAGCCGCGATCACAATTTCTACGGCGGCAATGCCATCGTCGGCGGTGGCTTGCCTCTGGCCGCTGGCCTTGCGCTGGCCGACCGGATGCAAGGGGCCGAAGCCGTCACCGCCTGTTTCTTTGGCGAAGGCGCGGTTGCCGAAGGGGAGTTCCACGAGAGCCTGAACCTTGCGGCCCTCTGGGATCTGCCGGTTCTGTTTGTCTGCGAAAACAACGGCTACGCCATGGGCACGGCGCTGGACCGCTCGGAATCGCAGACCGACATTCACGCCAAGGCGGCCAGCTATGGCATCGACAGCCACGTTGTGGATGGCATGGATATCGTCGCCGTTGAAGGCGCTGCGCGGAAGGCTTTGAAGGCGATTGCCGACTCCGGCAAGCCGCAATTTCTGGAATGCCGCACTTACCGTTTCCGCGCTCATTCCATGTTCGATGCCCAGCTTTACCGCCCCAAGGAGGAGGTCGCCGACTGGCGCGCCAAGGGGCCAATCGTGCGCTTCCAGACCTGGGCCGAGGAAAATCATCTGCTGCACGCGGGTGAAGTGGATGACATCACCGCTGAGGTCGATGCCGAGATTGCCGAGGCCGTCGCCTTTGCCGAGAGTGGCACAGAGGAGCCGGTGGCGGACCTCGCCAAATATGTAATGTCGCCTGATCGGCCCGCGCCGCCCGAAGTCGCGCCGCCCGGAAAACCTGTCACCACCACCTACCGCGCCGCAGTGCGCGCGAGCATCATCGATGCCATGACCCGCGATTCCCGTGTCTTCCTGATGGGAGAGGACGTTGGCCGTTACGGTGGCTGCTATGCGGTCTCCAAGGGGCTGCTCGATCAGTTCGGTGAGGACCGCATCCGCGATACACCGCTGTCGGAATCCGGTTTCACTGGCGCCGGGATTGGCGCTGCCATTGCCGGGATGCGGCCCATCGTCGAGGTGATGACGGTCAACTTCTCGCTGCTGGCGCTGGACCAGATCCTCAACACCGCCGCCACCTTCCGCCATATGTCGAACAACCAGTTCGGGGTGCCGGTGGTGATCCGCATGGCCACCGGCGCGGGGCGGCAGCTGGCGGCGCAGCATTCGCACTCTTTGGAAGGCTGGTATGCCCATATCCCCGGCCTGCGGGTGCTGGCGCCTGCGACGCTGGAGGACGCGCGTGGCATGCTCTGGACCGCACTCAACGATCCTGACCCGGTGCTGATCTTTGAAAACGTCATGCTCTATAACCGCGAGGGGGAGCTGGCGGAGAATGCTGGTCCGGTGAATATCGACCGCGCCGTGGTCCGGCGGGAGGGCACCGATATCTCGCTGATCACCTATGGTGGATCCCTGTTCAAGACGTTGGAGGCGGCCGAGGCGCTGGCGCAGGAAGGGATCGACGCCGAGGTGATCGATCTGCGCTCCCTGCGGCCCCTGGACCGGGAGACGATCCTGTCCTCGGTGCGCAAGACCCGCTGCGCGGTAATGGTGGATGAGGGTTGGAAGAGCGGCAGCCTGGCCGCTGAGATTGGCATGATCCTGGCGGAAGAGGCCTTTTGGGATCTGGACGCCCCCTTGGCCCGGGTGTGCAGCGCCGAGGTGCCGATCCCTTATGCGGCGCATCTGGAACAGGCGGCGATCCCGCAGGTGGCGGAGATCCTCGCCACCGTTCGCCGGGTGATGGGGGCGACCCCATGAGCGATTTCCTCATGCCCTCGCTTGGGGCGGATATGGAGGCGGGCACCCTGATGGAACAGGTGGTGGCCGTGGGCCAACCCGTCACGCACGGCGATATCATAGCCGTGGTGGAAACCCAGAAAGGCGCCATCGAGATAGAGTGCTACGAGACCGGAACGGTGACGGAATGGCTGGTTGGCATCGGGGAGAGCGTGCCCGTAGGAACGCCGCTGGCACGGATCGATACCGGGGAGACAGCAGATGGGCGGACTGCTGAATCTGCGCCTGTGCCAGAGTCCGAAAAGCCCAAACTCCGGGCGGTCGCAGAGCCTCCGCAACCGGCACCATCTGTTCCCACCGGTACACGCATTGTCGCTTCTCCAGCGGCACGACGCTTGGCGGCTGAAAAGGGTGTGGACCTCAGTGCAATCTCCGTCCCCACCGGCCAGCCGATCCACCACGCAGATGTCGCCGCCCATATCACGGCAGGCGGCAAGACTGCGCCGCAGGACACTGGCCTCAGCGCCATGCGGCAGGCGATTGCCGCCGCGATGTCGCGCTCCAAACGGGAAATTCCGCATTTCTACCTCAGCCATCAGGTGGATCTGACCACGCTTGATGACTTCATCACTGAGATGAACGAAACCCGCGCGCCCGAGGACCGTGTGCTACCGCCGGTGTTCTACCTGCGCGCCATGGCGCGGGCGCTGAAGAAATACCCCGAGTTCAACGGCCATTTCGAAGGTGGCACCTTCACCCCAGCCAAGGAGGCCCATATCGGTCTTGCCATCGCGCTGCGCGGTGGAGGGCTGGTGGCGCCCGCGCTGTTCGATGTGGCCGCGCAGGAGCGCGACGGGTTGATGGCGCAGATGCGCGATCTGATCGGACGGGTGCGCGCGGGCCGCTTCAAGGCGCGCGAATTGTCGGATGCCACCATCACCCTCACCAGTCTGGGGGACCGCGGCATCGACGGGCTGTTTGGGGTAATCTACCCACCACAGGTGGCCATCGTCGGCATCGGTACGCCCGCGCTGCGCCCCTGGGTGGTGGAAAACAAGGTGGTGCCGCGCCAGATCGCAACCCTGACACTGGCCGCAGACCACCGCGTCAGCGACGGCCATCGCGGCGCGCTGTTCCTGCGCGCCATCGACCGATTTCTACAGGAGCCCGAAACCCTATGACCCGCACCGAGATAGAACAGGCCCTTGGCGAAGAGCTGACCCGGATCGCGCCGGATATCCCGCTGGACGACATCGACAGCAGCGCCGATCTGCGGGATGAGTTCGACATCGATTCAATCGATTTCCTGAACCTCGTCACCGCGCTGGGCAAACGGTTCGCTCTGGAGATGCCCGAAGCGGATTATCCCCAGATGGACAGTTTCGATCATCTGGTGGAGTATCTCTCCGCCAGGGTGTCCTGACTACAGTAGAGCCCGGCCCAAGCCGATAAGACACAGCGCCAGAAGCAGCCACAGCACGATGCGGCGAAAACGCCTGTCGTGGCTTCCATAGCGGGCAAAACAGATTGAGCCCAGCCACAGGCCGATGAACAGCAGGGGCAGGGCGGCTGCGATATGCCAAAGGATCTGCCCGCTGTAATGACCGGATACCGTCAGAAGCGCGCCAGCCCAGAGATCGGTGAAGAAGAAATAGGCGATCATCGTCGCCCGCATGGCCCGTGAACTGATCGCGGTTGTGGTGAAGAACAGGCCCAGCACCAGCCCGCTCATTGCAGTGGCGCCATTGACCACACCGGCAATGAAGCCGGCGAGGGACAGAACCATGGCGGTTGGAACTGTGGGCCGGATGGGCCGCAGCAGCAGCGTCAGAACCGCGCCGATGATCAAGACGTGCACGCCGATCCGCATCGCCTGATCCGGTACATGATCCAGCAGTGCCACCCCGATTGGATTGCCGATCAACCCGGCCAGCAGCAGATAGGCAAGGGCGCGGCGTTCCACATCCCTGAGCACGCTGCGCGATTGTCCCAGAGATGCGATGATCTCAAGCGCGATGGACATCGGCGCGATCTGGCTGGCAGGCAGCCAGAAGATCAGCCCTGCCATCAGGACGGTCGAAAAACCGAACCCCGAATAACCACGCAGAAAGGCCGCTGTGAAAACCACGGATCCAGCCAGAAGCAGATCAACCGCGTTCAACGTCGCGCCCCCGAAGGCTGGCCCGGCCTGACGGCTGCGTTCCCTGCTCGCGGTCACGTCCCGGTGTGAGGTTGAACAACAGCAGGATTTGCCCGGCAATCAACGGCACCAGGCTGAGCGCTGCAGCCAGACCCAATCCCGACAGGCCGGGGTCGGGAAGATCCAGCAGCGCCGACAGCGACGGCAGCCACAACGCCAGTGCCACCAGACCAGCACAAAGGGCCAGCGCTGCCCAAATGTATGGGTTCCCCGTCACGTCGTTGACAAGTTGTCGCCCGCTGTTCCCCCGCACATTGAAGACATTCCACAGCTGCGTCAGGGCCAGTGTCACGAAGGCCACCGTGATCGCCTGCCCGGTCTCCAGTCGCAGCCAGTAGAGCGCCAGAGCAAACCCCGACAGTGTCGCGCCGGTGATCAGCAGGCTGAGAACACCGATCAACGCCCATTCCGGCCGTCCGGCAATGGGCTCCGAGGGATCGCGGGGCGGCCGGGACATGATCGCTCTGTCTCCTTTGCCCAGCCCCAGTGCAAAGGCTGGAAACACGTCGGTCACGAGGTTCAGGAACAGGATCTGCAAGGGCAGAAGCGGTGCGGGCAGACCGGCGCCGACGGCGATGCCGACAACCAGCACCTCGCTGACGTTGCAGGACATCAGGTAGACGACGAATTTGCGGATATTGTCAAAGATCACCCGCCCCTGCCACATGGCCTCAATCAGGGTGCCGAAGGCATCGTCTTTCAGCACCACATCGGCGGCCTCGCGCGCGACCTGTGTACCGCGTTTACCCATGGCGATCCCGATGTCCGATTTCTTCAGCGCCGGGGCATCGTTGACGCCATCGCCGGTCATGGCAACCACATGCCCGGCCTGCTGGAACAGGCGCACAAGTGTCAGTTTCGTTTCCGGCGCCACACGGGCAAAGACATCTGCCGCCAGCACCCTGTCACGCAAGGCAGAATCCGCTGTATCAGGGTCGAAATCCCGCAGGTCATCGCCTTCGATCACCGTGAGGTCGCCCAGAGTTAAACCGGCGTCCTGCGCAATTGTTGCCGCGGTGTCTGCATGATCGCCGGTGATCATCGCGACCCGCACCCCGGCCGCCAGGCTGGCGCGGATCGCATCGGGCACATCAGCGCGCAGCGGGTCAAGGAAACACACCAACCCCACCAGCGTCAGGCCCTGATAGGGATTTTCGTCGGGTATTTCGGAGTGTTTGATTGCCAGCGCCAGCAGCCGCAACCCCTCGCGCGCGGCGGCGCTTTGCCGGGCTGCCCATTCCTGCCGCGCTGGGCCGTCCAGCGGCGCCGGACCATCCGGCAGCAAGTGAGTGTCGCAGGCTTCGATCACCGCTTCGGGCGCGCCTTTGATGGCGTAGATGAACCCGCCCCGGTCCCCGTCCGCGGCGCGGTTGACGCTGGCCATCATCTTATGCTCGGGGTCAAAGGCGTGTTCGGCCACCTGGGGAAAATCTTGCTCAAGCCCCGCACGGGTCATCGCGGCTGCTTGGGCGGCGTGCAGCAGTGCAACCTCCATTGGCTCACCGCTGGCGCTGTCTCCGGTGGCCGAATTGCCGGTTTCGGCATTGTTGCACAGAACCCCGATCCGCAGCGCCAGATCGAAGCGGTCGTCAGCCGGTGCGGCGGCATTTTTCGCGGGCCGGACCTCGGCGCCTTCGAACAGGTAGCGCACCGCCGCCATTTTGTTCTCTGTCAGTGTGCCGGTCTTATCAGTGAGGATCAGCGTCGTTGCCCCCAGAGTCTCTACCGAGGACAACCGGGTGATCAACGCATTGTGCGCCGCCATGCGCCACATGCCGCGCGCCAGACAGAGGGTGGCGACGATCGGCAGGCCTTCGGGCACCGCCGCCACCGCCAGCGCCGTGCCGGTGCGGATCATGTCGATCAGCGCGTGACCGCGCAGAACGCCCGCTGCGATCATCAACGCGGCCAGAGCCAGCGTCAGCCAGACCAGCCGGTGGCCGAGCCTGTCCAGCCGCCGCTCCAGTGGCGATATCTCGGCCTCGGCGGTTTCTGTCAGGGCACTGATCTGGCCGATTTCGGTTGTCATTCCGGTGGCCACGACGATGGCCTCTCCGGCGCCGCGGGTGATCGCGGTCCCCTTGAACACCATGTTGTGACGGTCCGGGATCCCGGCCTCCGGGGCGACCGGGTCGATACTCTTGGAAACGGGCAGGGATTCCCCGGTCAGGATCGATTCATCGCTTTGCAGGTTCGAGGCCTGAAGCAGACGGAGATCGGCGGTGACGATGTCTCCGGCATCGAGGATCACGATATCTCCCGGAACCAGCGCGCGGGCATCGATCCGGCGCACTCTGCCGTCGCGGCGCACCAGCGTCCTGACCTCGGCAATGCGCAGCAATGCCTCCATCGAGCGGACCGCGCGCAATTCGGTGAAAAAACCGATGGCGCCGTTGAACAGGATCACCACCAGGATCGCCAGACCTTCTGGAATGTCACCAAAAGCAAAGGACAGCCCGGCTGCCATGGCCAGCAGCCAGATGATGATGCTGCGGAACTGATGCGCCAGAAGCAGCAGCGCGCTTTGCGGCTTTTGGGCCCGCAGCTGGTTCCTGCCGTGGTGGGCGCGGCGGGCGGCAACTTCGGCGGCGTTCAGGCCGCGGGTCGGATCGCAGGCCAGCGCCGCAGCGACATCCGCTGCAGGCAGGGCGAAAGGCAAGGCGTCTGGTGCTGTGCCCGTCACCGGTGCCATATCACTCTCCGTCACGCGGTGCGGGACAACCTGGAAACTGCCCATCCGGAAATGTCAGGTGGCGGCCGGGTCACACCGGAATTGCGTGGCCGTGCTCTGCATCCTCGACCGCAGCGGAGACCGAATCCAGCGTTTCCTTATTGGCGCTGACTTCACCGGCGGTGACATATTCTGCACTGCGGGTGCAGAAATCGACCCATTCCTGGACGTCTTCGGCCACCCGCTCGGCGGATTGCATCTGCCAGTCGTGCAGCACCTTGGCCGCCGCACCCGGATCGACCGGAGCAGTGCCGAACAGCTCTGCCGTGGCCTGCAATGCGGTGCGGGCCGCCGTGTGGCGGCGGTCGAACCAGTGTTTTGAAAATTGTTCGGCCTCTTGCAGGATCTTTTCCTGGACTTCCCAGAATTGATGCGCCTGCGGGCCCAGCAGAGGATTGGCGGAAAACAGAGCCTGCGCCGCCTGATCAAAGCCGCCGGAAGTTTTCGATTCAGATTGAGTTTTGGCCATGGGACACCTTTGGTTGTGCGTCATAAGACAAACACCGGGTGTAGCGGATCCGCTCCGCCCGGGTGCGGAAATCATAGGCAGAATAGTCTGATTCCCGTGTCATTGAATTGACTCCAATCAATGTGAATGTGCCGATGGGTCATAATATCAGCACCAAACGCCTGTTTCTGATAGGCTTGCAGCACAGGTGCAACAAAAGGATCCGACGTGTCCGACAGCGCATCCATTGGCCATATCACTGCTATCGAGGGCAGCATCGCCGATGTCCGGTTCGCAGCAGAGCTGCCTGCAATCGGCACTCGTCTGGTCACCCTGTCCGATCCCGCGATCACCATCGAGGTCGCCAGCCTGCCGGGGCGGGAGACTGCGCGCGGGCTGATCCTGAACCCCAACACGGAGCTGCGCCTTGGCATGCCGGTGCGCAACACCGGTCTGCCGCTCTCGGTGCCGGTGGGGCCTGCCCTGCTGGGACGCATGGTCAACCTGTTCGGCGATCCCATTGACGGACGCCCGCTGCCCGGTGACATGCCGCGCCGATCGATCCATGGCACGCCGGTGCCGCTGTCCCGGCGCCGGGCCGAGGGTGAGTTGTTTGAGACGGGGATCAAGGCGATTGACCTGCTCAGCCCGCTGGAACGCGGCGGCAAGGCGGGGCTGTTCGGGGGCGCCGGTGTCGGCAAGACCGTTCTGATCACCGAGATGATCCACAATATGGTCGCCGAATACGAGGGCATCAGCCTGTTCTGTGGCATCGGGGAACGCTGCCGCGAAGCCGAGGAATTGCATCGCGACATGGAGGAGGCCGGGGTGCTGGACCGCACCGTGATGGTCTTTGGCCAGATGAATGAAACCCCCGGCGTGCGGTTCCGCGTCGGCCATGCGGCCCTGACCATTGCCGAGTATTTCCGCGACGATCTGAACCGCGATGTTCTGGTGCTGATCGACAATATTTACCGTTTCGTGCAGGCCGGCTCCGAGGTTTCGGGCCTTCTGGGGCGGATCCCGTCGCGGGTGGGTTATCAGCCGACGCTGGGCACCGAGCTGGCCGATCTGGAAGAGCGGATCTGCTCCACCAGCCGGGGCAGCATGACCTCGATTCAGGCGGTCTACGTGCCGGCCGATGATTTCACCGACCCGGCGGCGACGCATACGTTTTCGCACCTGTCAGCCTCGATCACCCTGTCGCGCAAGAAGGCCTCCGAAGGGCTGTATCCCGCCATCGACCCGCTGAAATCCTTTTCCCGGATGCTGACGCCGGGGGTTGTCAGCACCCGCCACTACATGATCGCCAGCGCGGTGCGCAACACGCTGGCCGAGTACGAGGATCTCAAGGATATCATCGCCATGCTGGGGCTGGAGGAGCTTTCTGAAACGGACCGCGCCACCGTGCGCCGCGCCCGGCAGATCGAACGGTTTCTGACACAGCCGTTTTACTCCACCGAAAAGATGACCGGCATACCGGGGCGTTTCGTGCCGCTGAGCGACACGCTGACCTCCTGTGAGCGCATCCTGAACGATGAATTCCGCGACCACCCCGAAAGCGCCTTTTACATGATCGGAACCGTGGCGGATCTAGCGCAGAAAGAGGGGGCGGGACATGCGGCTTAAGATCCTGCTGCCCGACCGGATGTGCCTTGATCTGGAGGTTGTGCGTATCGTGGCCGAAGGGCCGGATGGCGCATTCGGGATGTTGCCGCACCATATCGATTATGTCTCTCAGCTGGCCCCGGGCATCCTGACTTACGAGGAGAAGGGCGGGCAGGTGCGCTATGCTGGGATCCATTCCGGAACACTGGTGAAGGTCGGGGATGAGGTGCTGGTCTCCACCTCCGGCGCGGTGCTGGGCGATGATCTGCAGACGGTGCAACAGCGGGCGCAGGCCGATTTCCGCGCCGCCGAGCAAAGCGAACGGGCCGCCCGCGCCGCCTTGGCTCGGCTGGAGGCACAGATCGTGCGCCGGTTCCTGGAGTTGGAGCAGGCGCTATGAACGGCGAACGGCCCGACGCAGAGGAGGCGGAAGAGATCGTCCGCAAGGCCCGTCGGAAACAGGTGGCACAAAAACACCCGCAGCGCAGCGCGCTTTATGGGCTGGGGATGTTCGGTCTTGTCGGCTGGTCAGTTGCGGTGCCGGTGGTTCTGGGCGTCGCGCTGGGCGTCTGGATCGATGGACACGTCCAGTCGCACCGGTCCTGGACGCTGATCCTGCTTTTGGCTGGTGCGGCGCTGGGTTGTCTCAACGCCTGGTACTGGGTGCAGCGCGAAGGGAGTGATGAATGACACAGGCGGAGACACCGTGATGCAGATCAGTCCCGATCAATGGGTATTGGCCGAATGGCACGGGTTGCAGCTGACCGCCACCGTGGCGTTCACTTGGCTGGTGATGGCGCTGCTGGCCGCCGGATCCTGGCTGGTCACCTCGCGCCTGTCGACGGGCGAAAAGGTCTCCCGCTGGCAGGTCATGCTGGAGGTCATCGTTACCGCCATCCGCGACCAGATTTCCGAGATTAGCGGCGGTGACGGCGCGCGCTATCTGCCCTTTATCGGAACCCTGTTCCTGTTCATCGCCGCCGCCAACCTGCTGTCGGTGGTGCCTGGCTATGTGCCGCCTACCGGCTCCCTCTCCACCACTGCGGCGCTGGCCATCGCGGTGCTGGTGGCAGTGCCCGCCTTTTCCATCGCTCGGCAGGGGATCGGCGGTTACCTGAAGACCTATGTGCGGCCCAGCCCCATCATGCTGCCCTTCAATCTGGTGTCAGAGGCATCGCGGACCGTTGCTCTGGCCGTGCGCCTATACGGCAATGTCATGAGCGGCACGATCATCGTCGGCATCCTGATCAGCGTGGCGCCGTTCTTCTTCCCGGTGGTCATGCAGGTTCTGGGCCTGCTGACTGGCCTGATTCAGGCTTATATCTTTGCCGTTCTGGCGATGGTTTACATTGCCTCGGGCGCCCGCAGCAGCCGATCGCCATCGTCTGGTGCTGGCGCCTCCCCTGCCAACCAAACCGGTCACAGCCAAACACGAAAGGAACCCTGATCATGGACGCTTCCGTCTGGATCGCCATCGCCTCGATTGTCACGGCGGGGCTGACCATCACCATCGGTGCCATCGCCCCCGCGCTGGCCGAAGGCCGGGCCGCGGCGCAGGCGCTGCAGTCCCTTGCACAGCAGCCGGACGCCGCCCCGACGATCACCCGCACCCTTTTCGTCAGTCTTGCGATGATCGAATCCACCGCGATCTACTGTTTCGTGGTGGCGATGATTCTGCTGTTTGCCAACCCATTCGTGGACATCGCCGCTCTGACTGCGGCGCTCCCGGGCGGAGGATGATCCGGTGCAGATCGACTGGCTGACCGTCGCGGCGCAACTGGTGAACTTCCTCGTTCTGATCTGGTTGCTGAAACGCTTTCTCTACGGGCCTGTGACCAAGGCAATGGCCGAGCGGGAACAACGGATTGCCGAGCGGCTTGGCGATGCGCGCCGCGTGCGTGAAGAGGCTGTCACCGAAGCCGAAGCGCTGCGGGCCGAGCGGCAGGCGCTGGACAGCCATAGGGAGGCCGAGATGGCAAAGGCCCGCGCCGCAGCCGAGGCGTTGCGCCAAGAGCTGGAGGCCGATCTGCGCGAAGACATGGAGCAGAAACGTGCGGCTTGGCTGGACCATTTGCAGGAGGACCGCACTGAAATCGTGCTGGAGATGCAAAAGCGCACAGCCGCCCACGTGGGGCAGGCGCTGCGCCGTGTTCTGGCGGATTTCGCCGGGGCCGATCTGGCGGAGCAGATGGCGGCAGAGTTCGCCCGGCAATTGTCCTCGCTCGACCTTGAGGAGCGCAGGCGGCTGGAACGGGCAGCGGAAGGCATGCCGGGGGCGGCGCTGGTGGAATGCAGCATGGAGCTGCCAAGCGCGGCGCGGCGCCACCTGACCCGCGCCATCCACGACGAGATCGCAGAGGGTATAAAGGTGGATTATGCCACCGCCGGGGATGTCACCTTTGGCATCCGTCTGACGCTGGGCCATCAGGTGCTGGACTGGTCGGCAGGGCGCTATCTGGACCGGCTGGGCCTGCTGATCGAAGAAAGCCTGGATGCCGTGGCAAGCGAGGCTG
The DNA here is from genome assembly GCF_041008745.1 of Pseudophaeobacter sp. 1A09344. Lineage (NCBI taxonomy): Bacteria > Pseudomonadati > Pseudomonadota > Alphaproteobacteria > Rhodobacterales > Roseobacteraceae > Pseudophaeobacter > Pseudophaeobacter sp. 1A09344. The sequence continues at coordinate 197,472 of NZ_JAXGFS010000006.1, read as the reverse complement.
CCGATGCCGCATGACGGGCAGAACGGCGGGCGCAATGACAAGCGCACAGACGGGCAGGGCATGGCGGGCCGGATTGCCGCAGGGCTGGTCGACCGGATGGACCGGATCCTTGCCGAAACCGCCCCGGTGGCCGAAATCACCGATGTTGCCCGGGTGCTTTCTGTTGGCAATGGCATTGCGCGGATCGCCGGGTTTCCCGACCTCAGGGCGGATGAGCTGGTGGTCTTTGCCGGTGGGCAGACTGGTATCGCCTCCAGCCTGGCTACCGACCGCATCGGGGTAATTGTACTGGGTGACAGCGTCGGCATCCGCCCCGGTGACAAGGTGCACCGCACACGCCGCGTCGTTGACACACCGGTTGGTGCCGCGCTGCTGGGGCGGGTTGTCGATGCGATGGGGCAGCCCATCGATGGTGCTGGACCGTTGCAGTGCCGCGACCGCGCCCCCATCGAACGTGCGGCCCCGCCCATCATGCACCGCGCCCCGGTCAGCGTGCCGCTGCAGACCGGGATCAAGGCGATCGATGCCGCCGTGCCCATCGGGCGTGGTCAGCGCGAGTTGATCGTCGGTGATCGGCAATCCGGCAAGACGGCCATCGCCGTCGATACCATCCTGAACCAGCGCGACACCGGGGTGATCTCGATCTATTGCGCCATCGGGCAGCGGGCTTCGGCGGTGGCGCGGGTGATCGATAGCCTGCGCAAGGGCGGCGCACTGGAGCGCACCATTGTCGTGGTGGCCGGCGGAGAGGACGCGCCGGGGTTGCAGTTCATCGCGCCTTATGCGGCCACTGCCATGGCTGAGCATTTCATGGACGAAGGGCGTGATGTGCTGATCGTCTATGACGATCTGACCCGCCATGCCCGCGCCTATCGCGAGCTGTCGCTTCTGTTACGCCGCCCGCCCGGCCGCGAGGCCTATCCCGGTGACATTTTCTATATTCATTCGCGGCTGCTGGAACGCGCCACCCCGCTGCGCGAAGAACACGGTGGCGGTTCGCTGACTGCTCTGCCGGTGATCGAAACTCAGGCGCAGAATATTTCCGCCTTTATTCCCACCAACCTCATTTCCATCACGGACGGGCAGATCTACCTGTCGCCCTCGCTGTTCGAAAAGGGCAGGCTGCCGGCCATCGACATCGGCACCTCGGTCAGCCGCGTTGGCGGCAAGGCGCAATTGCCTGCCTTTCGCGCCGTGGCGGGAGATCTGAGGCTCTATTACGCGCAATTCGAAGAGCTGGAGACCTTTGCCCGCTTTGGCACCCAGATCGATGCCGAGACACGGCAGCGGCTGGACCGGGGGCTGCGGGTGCGGGAAATCCTCAAGCAGCGTGAACATCACCTGCTTGAGGTGGCGGACCAGATCGCGGCGCTGCTGGCCGCGACCGAAGGGTTGTTCGATGCCATTCCTGCTGACAGGGTCAGCGATGCGGGGCTGCATGCGGCTCGGGCCGCCCGCCGGACCTGTCCCGAGATCTGCGATGCCATCGAGGGCGGCGCGCCGCTGGACCCGGCGCAGCGGGCGGCCCTGATCACGGCGATGCAGGCGGCGCTGACCGGGTTCTATCCCGATGATCCGCATTCGCCGCGGCGCGAAGGAGTGGGTGATGCAGACGCTTGAGGCGCTTTCGGCGCGGATGCACACCACCGCCGAGATCCATTCCATCGTACGCACCATGAAAAGTCTCTCTTCGGTCAGTATCCGCCAGTACGAACGCGCCGCTGCGGCGATGCTGGAGTATGAACGCACGGTGGATCTTGGGTTGCGGGCTGTGCTGCGTGATCAGTCTCTGCAGCCGCAGGTGGGGTCACCCGCAGAGGTGGCGCCGGGATCGGCGCTGATCGTCATCGGCTCTGACCGGGGGCTATGCGGGCGGTTCAACGACCGAATTGGTGGTCGCGCGGTCGCGCGGCTCTTGGAGGAAAGCGATTGCCGCCTCTGCGTGCTGGGCCAGCGGGTGGCCGCGCATATGGAGGCAGAAGGGCATATGCCCGATGCGCTGTTTGCGCTGCCCGGATCGGCCGCCGGTCTGACGGCCACGGTGCATGCGGTTGCGGTGGAAATCGACCGTTGGACCGAAGCGGGCGTCGGGACAGTCTCGCTTTTGTTCAACCGCCGCGCCGGGGCTTCGCTGGCGGTGCCGACCGAGTGGCCGCTGCTGCCGGTGCCGCGCGGGGATCTCGATGCTCTGGCCCGCAAACCCTGGCCATCGCGCAGCCTGCCGACCTACCGCATGGCGCCGACCAAGCTGTTCTCCTGGCTGATCGGGCAGCGGATCTTTGTGCAGATCTATCGCGCGCTTGCCGAATCCCTGGCCAGCGAACACGCTGCGCGTCTGGCTGCCATGCGCCGGGCGGAAGGCAATATCAGCGATCACCGCGAAGAGCTGATGGATGCCTATCGCCAGAAACGGCAGGAGGAAATTACCCGCGAACTACTGGATATCATTTCAGGTTTCGAGGCGGTGGATCAGGGTGATCCAGCCTGACAGTCCTGTGTCGGCGCGGCGGACTGGATACAGGCGCCGTTACGGGCGTTGCAGCTGGCTTTTCGGCATCATCATATGCACACCTTTTTCGCGGTTCACCGTCTGGGTGATGCGCAGATCGGCGGCGAGACTGCAGAGCATATAGGCGTCTTCCCGGCTGATCCCCAATCGCGCCTCGGCCACGGCAATCATGTCCCGCAGGGCCATTTCGGCGCAGACATCCAGATCGGGATGCATGCCCATGGTGATGTGATGCGATGGCGTTTCTGCTTGTGGGTAGTCCAGCGACAGGTCCCTGCGCAGGGTCAGGCGGAAATGCCCGCGCAGCGCCGTTTCGATGGCGGTGACGCAGACCTCGCCATCGCCCTGCGCGGCATGACCATCGCCACAGGAAAACAGCGCGCCCGGTGCCAGAACCGGCAGGTACAGGGTGGTGCCCGCGATCAGTTCCTTGTTGTCGATATTGCCGCCATGGCGACGCGGCTCGATGGTGGAGATCCGCCCCCATTCCGGCGACGGCGCCACCCCCATGACCCCAAAGAACGGCGCCAGCGGCAGATCGGTGCCCCAGGGCAGGTGGGCCAGTTGCCGCTCGGCGTCCAGCGGCAGGATGGTGCGCTGGCGTTTGGGAAATTCCAGCGGCAGCGTCCCGGCCAAGGGCCGGATCATGTTGTAGCCCCAGTCCTGCCGTAGCGAGATATCGAGGATATCGACCTGCAGCACATCGCCCGGCTGGGCGCCGCGCACCTCGACCGGGCCGGTCAGGATATGGCCCGGCATGCCCGGCAGACCGGCGGCGTGAATTTCCAGCAATTCCGGCGGCACGTGAAAACCATCTCCGGGCAACATGTCGGGGCCGCCCGAGACGGTGTCGATGATGACCTCTTCGCCGCTGTCGATGGACAGGGCAGGCGGATGGGCCGCGTCGAAAAAGCCCCAGTGGCAGCTCTGCACCGATGCGGGAAGGGTGGATGTCATGATGCGTCTCCTGCCGGTTCCGTTGTGATCTGTACGCCGCTGTTACTTGCCGGTGTCTATGTCGAACAGTTCGGTCTCCCAGCTGTCGTCGCCGGGGTCCATTTCGCTCCGCAGCGCGTCAAAGCGGGTGGTCAGATGTTCGCGCATGGCGGTGCGGGCCACATCGCTGTCGCCGGTGGCAATCGCCTCGATGATGGTCACGTGCTCGCAATGCGACACTTCCAGCGACGGGCCGCTTCGGGCACGGGCGCGGATGCGGATCCATTCCGGGTTCTCGCGGATCCGGTCAAGCAGGGCAAAGGAGGTCAGCAATGGCCGGTTGCGGGCGCATTGGGCGATCAGCCGGTGAAAGGCGCCATCCCAAAGTTCGATCGCTTCCGGACCGTTGGATTCAAACTGCCGCTGGGCCAGACGGCGCAGGCGCATCAGCTCATCCGGCTGCATCCGTTTGGCACACAGCGCGGCAAGCTCCGGCTCGATACACAGGCGCGCTTCCATCACTTGTAGCGCGTTGGTTTCCCCGGCGATCTTGGCTGCGAGGTCTCCGGTTGGGTCGGCGGGCTGTCCGGCAAAGGTGCCCTTGCCCTGTTTGCGCCAGACCAGCCCCTGTTCTTCCAGACTGTCGAGGGCTAGACGCACCGCCCTGCGGCTGACGTCGAACTGTTCCGACAGAACCCGTTCGGTGGGCAGTTTTCCGTCCGCGGCGAGGCTGCCCGATTTGATCAGGGCCAGAACCTTTTGTTTGATCGGCTCGATAGACGAGCTGCGGGAGTGTGATGACATGACAGACTTTTTCTCAGACAGGGTCTGCATATTGAAGCAAAAAATGGCGCAAAGGGTAAAAACAACAGCGCCCGGGGCATACCGGGCGCTGTTTGATCAATAATCGACGGCCTGCGATTTGCTGGGGCGTCCTTCTGCGATGCGGCGGGCCTCTGCCGCGGCGATATCGGCGTCGATGCCTTCGCGGGTGGGCAGGCCAGAAAACTTCTCGGCCGTGGGCATGCCCTTGGAGAAATGCACATAGCGTTCCTGCGCGACCTCCCAGAGGCGGGCCAGCTCACCTAGGGGGTCCGCGTGGTCATCGGCCCGGATGTCGAGCCAGGCATGCTCTTGTCCGCGATGGATCACCAGTCCGGCGGCCTGACGGCCCCGTTTGTCGCCACCTGCGGCCTCTCCGGCTTGCATGGCCACGATCAGACGCTCGGCAAAGGGCAGATCCGCGTTGTCCTTGTAGGCCGCCGAGGTTGCCTCGATCACCTCGGGGCCGGTCAGCATATTGCCCGCCACCGAATGATCCTCGGCCAAGAGGTGCCCGGCCCAGTCGACGCAATCGGCGCCGGTATGGGCGACAAAGCGACCTTCGGCATCCATCATATGGGCCTGGCGGATCGCCTGCCCCTGATCGCGAAGGGCGAAATCGGCGAGCACCGCCTGGGCGCTTTCACCGGCGGCCATGCGCCTGCGTCCCTCGGTGCCCCAGACCGGATTGCAGAAGGCCTGCGACGCCACGGCGACAGTCGGCCCGACAAAGGGCACCACCGCGCCGCAGGCGAAGAACCGGGAGGCGACGATCACAGCGATCGCGCCATCCTCGGGATTCTTGGCAATCAGCGACCAGGTCATCGGCCGACCGCATAGGCCTGCATCAGGCGCGGGGTCGCCGCCGCGCGCAGCATGCCGTCCGGCTCGCGCAGGGCAGCGGTCAGGCGGCCGACGGTCCAGGGATCCGCCACCACGACGTTGTGACCCCGGGCGCGCAGGTCGGCGATTACCGCCTCGCCAAAGTTGGGCTCGACCATCATTTCGGCGGTGCGCACTTCGCGTGGGAAGAAGGATCCCTGGAAGTGCATGGAATGGAACAGCGGCGCATCCATGCATTGCTGCAGTTCCATGCCGAAATGCACGAAACGCAGGAACCAGATCAGCTGCCACTGGTCCTGCTGGTCACCGCCGGGGGTGCCAAAGACCATCTGCACACCGTCTTTTTCCGCATAGCTGGGGGTCAGGGTGGTGCGGGGGCGGCGGCCCGGCGCCAGCGAGGTCGGCAGACCGTCCTCCAGCCAGAACATCTGGGCGCGGGAGTTGAGCGGGAAGCCGAGGCCCGGAATGACCGGGGAGCTTTGCAGCCAGCCGCCTGAAGGTGTCGCGGCGACCATGTTGCCCCAGCGGTCGATCACGTCGAGATGCACGGTATCGCCGCGCTTTTCGGTGAGGTGCGACATGGTCGGTTCCTGCGCCGCCACCTGGCCGACGTTGAAGTCCCGCGCCGCGCGCTCGACATAGGCGTCGGCGAGATGTTCGAAGCCCGGCACCCGTCCCGGGCGCTGCTCGGTCGAGGCCTTGTCGGTGATCAGCTTGCGGCGCTCGGCGTTGTATTCCTCGCTCAGGAGGTACTCCATCGGGATCTCGGACTGGGCAGGGTCGCCGTAATAGGCCTCGCGGTCGGCATAGGCGAGCTTCATCGCTTCGGTCACGGTGTGCACGAACTCGGCGCCGAAGGGATCCATCGCGCCAAGGTCAAAGCCTTTGAGGATGGCAAGGCCCTGCAGCATCACCGGCCCTTGGCTCCAGGCGTGGGTCTTGTGCACCGTCCAGCCTTCGTATTCGTAAGACAGGGTGTCCTCATAGGTGGCACGCCAGTCCTTCAGGTCGTCGGGCGCCAGCACCGCGCTGTGTTTCTCGTCCGAGACATCCATCACATGGGCCTCTTTCAGATAGTCAAAGATCGCCTCGGCCACGAAACCTTCGCGCCATTCGGTGCGGGCGGCGTCGATCTGGGCGACACGGTCCTCACCTGCGGCTTCGCCCGCTTCGGCCAGACGTTCATAGGTGCGCGCCAGATCTGGATTCTTGAACAGGGCGTTGGGTTTCGGCGCTTCGCCACCCGGGGCCCAGACAGCAGCCGAGGTCGGCCATTCGGTTTCAAAGAATTCCTGCAGACCGGCAATGGTATTGGCCACACGCGGCAGCACCGGATGGCCATCGCGAGCATAGCCGATCACCGGTTCCAGCACCTCGCGCAGGGACATGGTGCCGTGGTCGCGCAGCATCATCATCCAGCCGTCAAAGGCGCCGGGAACAACGGTTGCGAGCAGACCCGAACCGGGGATCAGGGTCAGCCCCTGTTCGGTGTAGGCTTCGATGGTCGCCGCCTTGGGCGCCACGCCCTGTGCACAGACCACCTTGGTTTCGCCGGTTTCCGCCTTGTGGAAGATCGCGGGCATATCGCCGGCCGGACCGTTCAGATGTGGTTCGACCACCTGCAGGACCAGCGCGGTTGCGACGGCGGCGTCAAATGCGTTGCCGCCCTTTTCCAGAATGCTCATGCCGACGGTCGAGGCAATCCAATGGGTCGAGGTTGCGACCCCGAAGGTGCCCCGGATTTCGGGCCGTGTTGTAAAATCGGACATCTATGTCTCCGTTTGGTCTAGTGCTCGCGGGGGTCCAGCGCATCGCGCAGACCATCGCCAAGAAGGTTGAAGCCCAGCACCACGAGAAAAATCGAGATGCCCGGCCACATGGCCATCCAGGGGGCTTGATTGAGGAAATTTTTCGCTGTGTTCAGCATCGACCCCCAGCTGGGCGCGGGCGCCTGCTGGCCAAGGCCGAGGAAGGACAGAGAGGCCTCGGCGATGATCGCCGTGGCAATGGTCAGCGTTGCCTGCACGAGGATCGGCGGCAGCACGTTTGGCAGGATATAGCGGCGCAGGATCTTGGGCGTCGGCAGGCCGATGGCCAGGGCGCTGTCCACGTAGTCTTCGGAGCGCACGGTCAGCACCTGCCCGCGGGTCAGGCGGATGAAGATCGGCGTGGCCGAGATCCCGATGGCGATCATCGCATTGGTCAGCGACGGACCAAGAAAGGCCGCCAGCGCAATCGCCAGGATCAGGAAGGGAGCCGCCAGCAGGGCTTCGGTGCAGCGCGAGATCACCGCATCGGTCCAGCCGCCGAAATAGCCGGCCAGAATGCCGAGCGGCACGCCAAGGGCGAGGGCAATCCCGACCGAGACCACACCGGCCAGAAGCGAGGCCTGCGCCCCCCAGATCAGGCGGGACAGCACATCGCGGCCAATCTCATCCGTGCCCATCCAATGGGCGGCCGAAGGCGCCTTGCGCACGGCGCCCCAGTCGGTGGCGGCGGGATCGGGGATCGGCAGCACGGGGGCCAAGAGGGCAATCGCCACGAAGAAGGCCACCAGAATGCCGCCGAACAGGGCGCTGCGGTGAGAGCGGAACTTCTTCCAGACGCGGTTCCTGCCGTCGCTGATCGCATCCTGCTCGGGGGTGAAGGGGGCTGTTGCTTCGGTCATATTATTGCCCTCTCAGCCGTGGATTGAGGATGAAATACAGCGCATCGGCCAGAAGGTTCATAAAGATAAAGCCGACCGCGGTCACCAGAACGATACCCTGCACCACCGCATAGTCGCGGTTGAACACCGCATCGACGACCATCTTGCCAAAGCCGGGAATGGTGAAGATCTGCTCGGTCAGGACGGCGCCAGCCACCAGTTCGCCGAACAGCAGCGCGGTCAGGGTGACAATCGGGGTCAGTGCGTTGCGGAAGGCGTGTTTCAGGACCACGCGGCGTTCGGTCAGCCCCTTGGCGCGGGCGGTGCGGACGTAATCGGCGCTGAGCACGCCCAGCATGGCCGAGCGGGTGTGCCGCATCATCGTGGCGGCAAGGGCGGTGCCCAGCACGAAGGCAGGCATCAACATGGTGCGGATCGACTGGGCGAAATCCTCGGACAGGGGCACATAGCCGGATGCGGGCAGCAGCTGCCATTTCACCGACACCAGCAGGATCAGCATGATGCCAAGCCAGAAGTTGGGGATCGACAGACCCGAAAGGGCAACCACATTGGCCAGGTAATCGGTCAGCGTACCCTTGCGGTAGGCCGACAGGATGCCCGCAGGTACGCCGATAGTCAGGGCAAAGATCATCGACATCGCCGCCAGTTGCAGCGTCACCGGCAGTTTCTGCATCATCAGCTCGGTGACCGGCTGGTTGGTGCGCAGCGAAATCCCGAGGTCTCCCTGCAGGGCATTGGTGATCCATGTGAAATACTGCACGATGATGGGATCGTTCAGGCGGTATTTCTCGCGCAGCAGCTCCAGTACCTCGGGGTCGCGCTCTTCTCCGGCCAGCACCAGAAGCGGATCCCCCGGCAGCAGCTTTTGCAGGGCGAAGACAAAGATCGAGATCAGTATGATCGTGGGCACCGCGATCAGGATGCGGCGCATGAGGAACAGGAACATCGGGCAGACCTGACGGATTGGCTGCGACCCCGAAGGGCCAGAAGATCTGCGCCGCCCGCGCGCAGGGCGGGGCGGCGCAGGGTGGGTATCACTCGTTCCAGGTGACGCCTTCGAGGCGGATCATCCCGTCCGGATAAGCGGTGAAGCCTTCCAGATTGGTGTTATGCGCCCAGATCCAGGTCTGATGGTAGAGGTAGACAATCGGCGATTCCTCGACCAGCACGTCGCGCGCGGCATCATAGGACGCCTTGCGGGCCTCGGTGCTGGCGGCAACGCGGGCCGCGTTCAGCGCCTCATCCACGGCAGGGTTCGAGTATTTGCTGTCGTTGAGGCCACCGTTCGTGGTCATGAACTGGTGGATGTTGCCATCGGGATCGACCCGGCCGGACCAGCCGATCTGGCTGGCGGTGTAGTCACCGGCGGATTGATCGGCTAGCAGGGTGGCGAACTCTTTCGAGACGATCTTCACGTCGATGCCTGCTTCGGCGGCCATGGCCTGAACCACCTGCATCAGCTGCAGCGGAACGGTGGTGTTGGGGACCTGAACTTCCAGCTCCAGACCATCAGGATACCCGGCTTCGGCCAGCAGTTCCTTGGCCTTGGCCACATCGCGGCCCGGAACCGGGTAGTCGGCGTCATACCAGGGCGAGGTCGGCGGATAGGGCTGGTTGCCAGCGGCAAAGGCGCCTTCAAAGACCACCTGGTTGATCGCGTTGCGGTCGATGGCATAGCTGAACGCCTGACGCAGGCGCGCGTCGTTGCCCCAGGGGTTGTCGCCCTTTTCACCGTTGTTGAGGTTGAAGGTGATGCCCTGATAGCCCAGCGAAACCGCGTCGGCGACAGCGATATTCGCATCTGCATTGGCCTGTGCCAGATCAGTGGCGGCCAGACGCTCCAGCATGTCGATATCACCCGACTGCAGGTTGGCCAGACGCACGGTGGTGTCCGGGATCGGCAGGAAGGTCACGCTGTCAAAGGCGATCTTGTCGGCGTTCCAGTAGTCCGGGAACCGCTTCAGGACAATCTTGTCCTGGGCGACACGCTCTTCAAAGCTGAACGGACCGGAGCAGACCGGGTTGAGGCCGAAATCCACGCCTGCTGCCGCAGCGGCGGTGGGCGACATCATCATGCCGGCACGGTCGGCCAGCTGCGCCAGAAGCGTCGCGTCGGGGCCTTTGAGGTTCAGCTTGATCTCATACTCGCCGGTCACTTCGGTCGTGGTGATCGAGGACAGCTCGGACTTGCGGCGTGATTCATCAAGGGTCTTGGAGCGTTCGATATTCGCGGCCACGGCCTCTGCGTTGAAGGGGGTGCCATCGTGGAACACCACGCCCTCGCGCAGCTGCATGGTGACGGACATGCCATCCTCGGACACCTGCCATGCGGTGGCCAGCTGCGGGATGATTTCCAGATCCGGGGTGATGTCGACCAGCTTGTCGCAGAGCGAGGCATAGACGATGCGGCCCACGAAGGTGCGCGACTGATCGGGGTCCAGCACGTCGGCGTCCGATTGCAGGCCGATGCGCAGATCCTTGGCGCTGGCGCCGGTGGTCATCATCCCCAATGCGGTGGCGCCGAGAAGGGCAGCCATCAGGGTGGGTTTCAAGTGTTTCATCGTCTTGGTCCTCTCTGTCGGGTCTTGCTTTTGGTTACGGTTGGTTCTGGGGGGGGTCTGTTGGGATTATTCCGGCGTCAGCGGGGTGACCTTGGCGCCTTCGATGGCGGCGCGGTACAGGGCAAACCGTTCTTCGGCAGCGGCGGAATGGGGGGCCTGCTGCGGCGCACCGGCCGGAGCGTCGATCTCCTGCCAGTGGTGGCAGGCCACCTGATGTGATGCGCCCTCAACAGTCGAAAGATCCGGCACCGTGGTTTTGCAATCCGGCCGCGCAAAGGGGCAGCGGGTGTGAAACCGGCAGCCGGGCGGCGGTGCAGCGGGGCTGGGCATCTCGCCAGTCAGGGTCGTGATGCGGTCCTCGCCCTCGGCGCGGGGCGCCGGGATCGAGGCCAGCAAAGCCTGGGTGTAGGGATGGCGCGGGGCGCTGAAGACCTCTTCGGCGGTGCCCATTTCCACGATACGGCCCAGATACATGACGGCGACACGGTCGCTCATGTGGCGGATCACGCCCAGATCATGGGCAATGACGACCAGCGTTACCCCCAGTTCGCGGCTGAGATCACCCAGAAGGTTGATCACCTGCGCCTGTACCGAGACATCCAGCGCCGAGACCGGCTCGTCTCCGATGACCAGTTTTGGTCCGGTGATCAGGGCGCGGGCAATACCGATCCGCTGCCGCTGCCCGCCGGAGAATTCATGCGGATAGCGACCCGCGTGTTCTGCGGGCAGGCCGACCTTCTGCATGATGTCGGCCACCTTGGCGCGGCGTTCGGCGGCGCTCAGCTCGGGGGCGTGGACCTCCAGCGGTTCTGCGATCAGCTTGCCCACGGTCATGCGCGGGTTGAGCGAGGAAAACGGATCCTGAAAGATGAACTGCATATCGCGGCGCAGCCGGGTCAGATCCGGTCCGGCGGCATGGCTGATATCCTTGCCGTCAAAGACGACCTCCCCCGACGTGGGCTCCAGCAGCCGCATCAGCAGCCGCGCGAGGGTGGATTTGCCGCAACCGGATTCGCCGACGATGGCAAAGGTCTCGCCGCGTTTCACCTCAAGCGAGATCCCGTCGACTGCCTGCACCACGGGGGATTTTTTCAGAAAACCGCCGCCGCCGAAATGTTTGGTCAGCGCGTCGGTGCGGAGAATCATGTCCTTGCTGCTCATGCCTGCACCGCCACATGGGTTTCCAGAGGGGCGAAATGGCAGGCGACGCTGTGATCGTCTGCAAGCGTTCGGAGATCGGGCCGCGTGCTGCAGGCGGCAGCGGCAAAGGCGCAGCGCGAGCGGAACCGGCAGCCTTCGGGCATGTTGCGGATCGCCGGAACCGAACCGGGTACCGTGGCCAGACGTTCGCCGGGGCGATCAAGGCGCGGCATCGCGCTCATCAGGCCGATGGTATAGGGATGCTGGGGATTGGCGAAAATTTCCTTGGTGGAGCCCTGTTCGACCACTTCCCCGCCGTACATGACGGCAACGCTATCGGCCACTTCGCCAACGACCCCCAGATCATGGGTGATCATGATGGTGCCCATGCCGGTGTCGCGGCGCAGATCGCAGATCAGATCAAGGATCTGCGCCTGAATGGTCACATCCAGCGCGGTGGTGGGTTCATCGGCGATCAGCAGCTGCGGATCATTGGCCAGCGCCATGGCGATCATCACCCGCTGACGCATACCACCGGACAATTGGTACGGATATTCGCCAAGCCGTTGACGTGGCGCGGGAATGCCGACCTTCTCCAGCATCTGATGGGCGCGTTCCATTGCCTCGGCCCGGGTACCACCCTGATGCTGCAGCACGGTTTCTGCGATCTGGTCACCAACCGTGAAGGACGGGTTGAGCGAGGTCATCGGTTCCTGAAAGATCATCGCGATCTGATTGCCACGTTGATCGGCGGGCAGGTTTTCCTGACGCAGATCGTAGGATTTCCCAAGGAAATCGAGATTTCCGGACAGAACTTCTGAGGATCCTTTGGGCAATAACCCCATGATCGACATTGCGGTTACGCTTTTGCCGCAACCCGATTCGCCGACGATACACAGGATTTCACCGGGGGAGACTTTCAGGCTCATACCGTTGACGGTGGCCTTCTCCTGGCCACGAAACCGCAGTGTAAAGTCTTCGAGGCGCAGAATATCCGCCGGTTCTGCATCTGTCTGAATCTGCCCTGTTGGCATATGCGGCCTCCCCGGCCTTTGGATTGGTCTGGATCATTTGTACCAATTCACTATTGGTTCAAATTGGGCAGCTGTCAACGCCCTCGATATCATCCAGGCGGACCACCGGGAAAATCTGACGAAAATTTAGGCAGGCGGGAAGGAAGGGGTGTGCCGAAGGTTCAGGCGCAGCGGGCGCGCTCAGCTTTGGCGGGTGGCGGAAAGGGTTGTTTTTCAGCGGGCAACGCACGGACGCCTCGTTGAAAAAGGGAGAGCTGAAAACGCCGGACGCAGCGGCAGGCCCGCGGCGTGATCGCGCTCACGCCGCGCCCGATGCTGGGAATGCGCCTTTGGGATCTGTCGCTAGTGATTGAGAACTGTGATTTCCACGTCGCCACAGCCCAGGTCGCTGATGTGCTGGCGAATCTCGGCCTCGTAATTGGGGTTCATGATAATGATGGTCCGCACCCCCTGATCGCGCGCCGCTTCGGGCGGGAGGATCGGAGTGGCGGTTATCGGCATGAAACAGCCTTGCTTTGCAGTGTTGAGATCAATGGCGAAGTCAATCGGCGCGTCCTCTGCGCTGTTGAAAAGCAGGGAAAAGGTCACGCCCTTGGAAGCCGCACCCCAAAGCGCGATGGGCCCCACCTTGCGCCGGGTCTCAAGATAGCCTTGCCACTGAGACCTGATTTGATTGGTCTCGGACACATACCGTTTGGCCGCGGCATCGTCGATTGTCGGCAGGGTGGGGTCGGATGCCTCCTGTGACGGCCTCATCCGGGCCGAGATCCACATGTACTGATCGTCATAGACGGGCGTGACCTCACAGGCCAACCCATGGCGGGCCAGAAGCGTTGCAACGGATCTTGGCGTGTAGATCGAGCAATGCTCGTAGAAGAAGTCCTGAAAGGCCAGGTTGCGCAGAATCCAATCGGCGTCCGGCGTTTCCAGAAAAAGGCTCCGCTCCGGCGTCATTGACGCCGCCAGCGCCTCGGCAAAGGCCTGAACATCGTTGATATGCTCGATCGTGTGGCGTGAGCAGATGACATTGGCCTCTGCGGGAATTTTATCGATCTGATCGGGGGTGAACATGACCCGGTGGACCACGGCGCCGTCAGGCAGGTTGTCATCGCCGGTGAACGAAGGGTCAAATCCGGTCAGCGAGGCAACACGGCCTTTTCCACGCGCGTGAAGCAGGGCCATGAAATCGCCCTCGCCACAGCCGATTTCAACATAGTGAATGGGCTGATCTTCGGGCACCGAGGCGAGAATTCGGTCGGCCATGGCATCAAGGTGGGCCAGGTAATAGGGTGATGCGGTGACGTCGTTGTTGTATCCTGCATCATAGGAAATATGGGACGGGTCAAAATCATCGTTCCAGACGAAACCACAGGCAGCGCAGCGCAGGATATGCAGCGCCCCGGTCGGAAATGTTCGCGCGGCATCCGGGGTTTCCAGGGCGACGTTCTGAAGCGAGGGGACCTGCGGGCGGCGCTCAAGCGTCAGATTCCCAAGTGCATTCTCGCAAACCGGGCAGGAGGAAATTGAAGCCTTCGTCATTCAGATTGACCCTTCTAGTCACTTTTTGTGCCCGAGTCCTGCCACAAGAGGATTAAGGAAAGCTTTGAGGTCCGCATGGCTTGTGCCTTGGGCGAAGGTTGGAGGGGGGGCGGTTGTGAAGAGGGAATCACGCCGAACTTCTGCGTCTGGATTGGGCAGTTGCGGCAAGCGTGTGCAGGCGTGGTTATCGTTCGGGGATGGTTTGCGTCCGGGAAAACCGGAGCATTCGCACCGATGTATCTATCGGTGTGTGATCAGTGATTTGAGTGTCTTGAAGAAAGTGGTGAGCCGTGCAGGATTCGAACCTGCGACCCACTGATTAAAAGTCAGTTGCTCTACCAACTGAGCTAACGGCCCACTATCTTTGTGCTGTCTAAGCGAAATACTCCCGAAGGATCAAGCGCTTAATTCGCGTCGGTGTCGCTTGGCTTGGTCATCCATGCTGTCCCGATAGGCGGCGTATCTAGGGGGAGTACGGCGGGGGGTCAACCCCTTTTTTCAAGATTATTGGCACAAGGCTGGATTCATCTTTGCACGAGGTCTATATGCCCGCCATGAGCATGACAGAAAACATCGGTTTCCCCTTTATGAAGATGCACGGGCTGGGCAACGACTTTGTCGTTGTCGACGCGCGTGCGCAGGACATCGCGATCACGCCCGCGCTGGCGCAGGGAATCGCGCACCGGCAGTTCGGTGTGGGGTTCGATCAACTCGCTGTGATCTCAAACGGTGCAGGCGATGCGCATCTGACCTTCTACAATGCGGATGGTTCGACCTCGGCGGCCTGTGGCAATGCCACCCGGTGCATTGCCCGCCATCTGATGCGTGAGACCGGCAAGGATGCGCTGCACCTGACCACCGACCGCGGTGATCTTTATGCGCGCGAAGCGGGCGAGGGCCTGACTTCGGTCAATATGGGCCAGCCGCAGCTGGACTGGCAGGAAATTCCGCTGGCCGAGGAGATGGACACGCTGGAGCTGCCGATCGAGGGCGGGCCGACGGCCACTGGTATGGGCAATCCGCATTGTACCTTCTTTGTCGAGGACGCCGATCTCATCCCGCTGGCGGAGTTCGGCCCGCGTTATGAGCATCATCCGCTCTACCCTGAACGTACCAACGTGCAGGTGGCCCATATTGTCGGCCCTGATCATATCCGTATGCGGGTGTGGGAGCGCGGTGTGGGCGTGACTCTGGCCTCTGGCTCCTCCTCCTGCGCCACAGCGGTTGCAGCGGCCCGCAGGGGCCTCACAGGGCGCCGGGTGCGCATTGACCTGGATGGGGGCACCCTGTGGATCGACTGGCGCGAGGATGGTGTCTGGATGACCGGTCCGACCATGCATGTCTTCAGCGGCACCTTCACCGCCGAATTCCTGGATTCGCTGCGATGACAGCGCCCAAGTTCACCACGCTGGGCTGCCGCCTCAACGCCTATGAAACCGAGGCGATGAAGGAATTGTCCCGCGCGGCGGGGCTGGAGGATGCCGTGGTGGTGAACACCTGCGCGGTGACGGCCGAGGCGGTGCGCAAGGCGCGCCAGGAAATCCGTCGCCTGCGCCGGGAAAACCCGGAGGCGCCGATCATCGTCACTGGCTGCGCTGCCCAGACCGAGCCCGAGACCTTTGCCGCGATGGAAGAGGTTACCCGCGTCATCGGCAATACCGAAAAGATGCAGCCGGACACCTGGGCTGAGATCGCAAAGGGGCCTGATTTCATTGGCGAGACCGAGAAGGTTCAGGTCGATGACATCATGTCGGTTACCGAAACCGCAGGCCACCTGATCGATGGATTCGGCACCCGCTCCCGCGCCTATGTGCAGGTTCAGAACGGCTGCGATCACCGCTGCACCTTCTGCATCATCCCCTATGGCCGCGGAAATTCGCGCTCGGTCCCTGCTGGTGTGGTGGTGGACCAGATCAAGCGGCTGGTGGACAAGGGTTATAACGAGGTGGTGCTGACCGGGGTGGATCTGACCTCTTGGGGTGCGGACTTGCCTGCTGAGCCGAAACTGGGCGATCTGGTGATGCGGATCCTGAAGCTGGTGCCGGATCTGCCGCGTTTGCGCATTTCATCCATCGATTCGATCGAGGTGGACGAGAATCTGATGCAGGCTATCGCCACCGAGCCGCGTCTGATGCCGCATCTGCACCTGAGCCTGCAGCATGGCGACGACATGATTCTCAAACGTATGGCCCGGCGCCATCTGCGCGACGATGCCATCCGATTTGCCGAGGAGGCGCGTAAACTGCGCCCCGATATGACCTTTGGTGCCGATATCATTGCCGGTTTTCCGACCGAGAGTGAGGCGCATTTCGAAAACTCGCTGAAGCTGGTGACGGATTGCGATCTGACCTGGCTGCATGTCTTTCCCTATTCGAAACGGGAAGGCACGCCTGCGGCGAAAATCCCCAAACAGGTGGATGGCAAGGTGATCAAGGACCGCGCTGCCCGTCTGCGCGCCGCAGGCGATGCGCAGGTTCAGAAACACCTTGCTGCGCAGGTAGGGCGCACGCATCGGATCCTGATGGAAAACCCCCATATGGGCCGCACAGAGCAGTTCACTGAGGTGACCTTCGAAGCGGCGCAGGATGAGGGGCAGATCGTGACTGCGGTGATCACAGGCGCCTCCAAGGGCCAGCTGACTGCCTGAATAATCGGCCCTCCCTGCGCTTCTGCGCGGGGATCAGCCTTCGGGCGTCCAGTCGGGTTGGCCTGCAAAGGAGAGCACGTCAGGGCCGAGTTGGTCCCAATGCTGCCGGTCGCGTGCAAATACGACGACTTCGACCTCCAGACCCTCCGCATCGTCCATCGTGCCAAGCGACAGGGTCAGGTGATCGGGGGTGCGGGTGTTCTGTCCGTAGATCGGGCATCCACAGCTACCGCAGAAGGCCTTGGTAACCTCTGAGGCCTTTCCGGACTGGTATCTGAAGGTGCTGACTTCACCGCTGATGGTGACGGCCTCTATCGGGAACATGGCGCCGACTGTGTGACCTGTCCCGCTGATCCTTCGGCATTCCTCGCAATGGCATTGCGCGACAACGCGCGGCTGCCCTGTTGCTACATAGGTGACGGCGCCGCAAAGGCATTTTCCGGTGTATCTGGTCATGGACAGACCCTAGAGGGCATGGCTGGTGCCGCAACCACAAAGAAAAACCCCCGCCATTGGCGGGGGTTTTCTGTTTCTGCATCAGGGGAAGACCTGGCTTAGGAGGTCTTCTTGCCCTTGTGGGGCGCCCAGAGGCGTTTGTTGGTCAGGTACAGCAGTACCGACAGAACGGTCAGAATCAGTACGCCGACGAAACCGGCGGTCTGACGGGCCATCATTTTGGGCTCTGCGGTCCACATCAGGAAGGCCGCGACGTCTTGCGCCATGTGGTGCACGTCGTTGGCGTGACCGTCAGCAAATTCCACCTGCTCATCCGACAGCGGCGGCGCCATCGAGATCCAGCCGCCGGGGAAGGCGGTGTTGCCGTAGAAGGTGGTGCCTGCTTCTTCCTTGGTCTCACCGGTGTAACCGTCCAGCAGCGAGGCGATGTATTCGGCACCGCCCATGCCTTTGAACAGCTGGTTCAGACCCGATCCGTAGGGACCGTGGAAACCGGCGCGCGCCTTGGCCATCAGGCTGAGGTCGGGGGCGCCGAGCGAGGTGTTCGCCGGGAAGTGGTCAACCGGTTTTGCGGGGCGGAAATCGTCCAGCTCGGCATCGAACACTTCGAAGTTTTCAGCGGCATAGGCGCGGACCTGATCCTCGGGCAGGCCGGGGCCGCCTTCGTCGGACAGGGTGCGCAGCGGCACAAACTTCAGACCGTGACAGGCCGAGCAGACCTCGGTGTAGATCTGCAGACCGCGTTGCAGCTGGTTCTGGTCATAGGTGCCAAAGGGGCCCTCGAAAGAGAACTGGAAGTCCTCCACGTGGCCGCTTCCGCCTGCCGCAAAACCTGCGGCAGGAATGAGCGCCAGAGCGAAGGCGGCACCGGTTGCGAGTTTCTTCAACATGGGTAGCTGTCCTTCTAGATTACTCGGCAGGAGTGGCTTCGCCGGATTTCTTGCCATAGTGGGCGTCGAAATCCTCTTCGATGGTGGCCGGCATTGCGGTCGGCTTCTCGATGACACCCAGCAGCGGCAGGATCACCAGGAAGTAGCCGAACCAGTAAGCCGATGCGATCAGCGAGAACGATGCATAGGGCTCTTCTGCGGGCATCGCACCCAGCCACATCAGGGCAAAGAAGTCGATGATCAGCAGGTAGAACCACCACTTGAACATCGGACGGTAGCGACCCGAACGCACGCGGCTGGTGTCCAGCCAGGGCGCCAGAGCCATCACCGCGATGGCACCGAACATGGCCAGCACGCCGAAGAACTTCGCATCGACGATACCGCCGGTGATGAAGGAGGCGATCTGAACCACCCAGACTTCGGAGGTGAAGGCACGCAGGATCGCGTAGAACGGCAGGAAGTACCATTCGGGAACGATGTGTGCAGGCGTCGCCAGCGGGTTGGCTTCGATGTAGTTATCGGGGTGACCCAGGTAGTTCGGCATGAAGCCGACGACGGCCCAGAAGATCACCAGAACGATGGCCAGACCCAGGAAATCCTTGATCACGAAGTAGGGCCAGAACGGCAGGGTGTCTTTTTCGGCTTCTTCCTTGGATCCTTTACGGACATCAACACCGGTCGGGTTGTTGTTGCCGGTGGTGTGGAAAGCCCAGATGTGGACGATCACGAGGCCAGCAATCACGAAGGGCAGCAGGTAGTGCAGCGAGAAGAAGCGGTTCAGCGTCGCGTTGCCAACAGCGGGTCCGCCCAGCAGCCAGGTCTGGATCGGCTCACCGATGAAGGGAATGGCGCCGAACAGGCCGGTGATCACGGTCGCGCCCCAGAAGGACATCTGACCCCAAGGCAGAACGTAGCCCATGAAACCGGTGCCCATCATCATCAGGAAGATCAGCATGCCGATGATCCAGGTGATTTCGCGGGGCGCCTTGTAGGAGCCGTAGAACAGGCCACGGAAGATGTGGATGTAGACCGCGATGAAGAACAGCGAGGCGCCGTTTGCGTGCAGGTAGCGCAGCATAAAGCCGCCGTTCACGTCACGCATGATGTGCTCAACGCTGGCAAAGGCCAGATCAGCATGCGGAGTGTAATGCATCACCAGCACGATGCCGGTGGCGATTTGCAGCGCCAGGCAGAAGGCCAGAACGATGCCCCAGATCCACCACCAGTTCAGGTTCTTGGGGGTGGGGATCATGATTGTGTCGTAGATCAGACCGACGATGGGCAGGCGGCTGTGCAGCCACTTCTCTGCGCCAGTCTTCGGTTCGTAATGGTCGTGCGGAATACCGGACATGTGGCGTCTCCTTATCCCAGCTTGATGGTTGTGTCGTCGTGGAACTCGGCGACCGGTACGTGCAGGTTCTGCGGGGCGGGGCCTTTGCGGATCCGGCCTGCGGTGTCGTAGTGCGAACCGTGGCAGGGGCAGAACCAGCCGTTGAAGTCACCAGCGCCATCGCCCAGCGGCACACAGCCGAGGTGGGTGCAGACACCCATCATGACCAGCCATTCGCCGGCTTCGTCCATGGTGCGGTTCTCGTCCGATGCGTCGGTGCCCGGCTTGTTCGGGTTTTCCGAGGCCGGATCGATCAGCGCGGACAGTTCAACCGCCCGGGCTTCGTCGATTTCGGCCTGGGTCCGGCGGCGGATGAACACCGGCTTACCAAGGAACATTACGGAAATCTGTGTTCCCACTTCCACGCCGCTGATGTCCACCATGATCGAGGACAGCGCCTTGACGTCAGCAGAGGGGTTCATCTGATTGACCAGGGGCCAGACTGCGGCACCTGCGGTGACTGCCCCGGCGCCGGCAGTGGCGTAGTAGAGGAAATCTCTCCGGGTTCCTTCGTTGTCTTCTGCGTGGGACACGAGGTTTTCTCCAATTCCAGCGCCCGTTTAGGGCAAACATGCGCATACACTGCAAGAAACCCGCAGTGCCTTATCGCGCGTATCTAGCGGGGAGAAGCCCTTTCGTCCAGCCGTGATATACGCGCCGTTGTGTCGCGTGGGCAGTTTCTTTTTACAGACTGTCACAAAAGCCACTGTTGTTTTGACAGGCCCATCCCCGGTCGCAGGCTGCGGTTCAGGCGGCTGGCGGCTGGGTGGCCTGCATCGAGGGACGCGATTCGAATTCCGCGAACCAGTCCGCCAGCGCCTCGTTGCCGTGGCGCCAGTTCGAGGTCGGGTGGCGGAAATCGAGATAGGCGAGGGCGCAGGCGACGGCGATCTGCCCCATGTCCAGCGGTCCTTTCAGATGCGCCATCCAGCGACTGTTGAGCGCCGAGCAGGCCCCCAGCACCTTGCCTAGCTGAGCTTCGATCCAGTCTTCCCAGACCATGCCTTCGGGACGCAGACGCCGTTCATAAGTCATCAGGACCGCTGCATCCATCATGCCATCCGCGGTCGCCTCCAGCACCTTGGTGTCCCAGGAACGCGCATAAAGATTGCTGCCCGCGCGATGGTCCAGATAGGCGCAGATCACCCGGCTGTCATAAAGGGTTGGCCCGCTGGCCCGGGTCAGCGCCGGGATCTTGGCCAGCGGGTTGCTGGCCTTCAGATCGTCGCTGGGGGCGATGGCCGTGGTGTGCACATCGACAATGTCCACATCCTCCAGTTGCTCGGTTTCATGCAGCAGCACCATGACTTTGCGCACAAAGGGCGAGGCGGGCGAGTGAAAGAGTTTCATGATGGACCTCCCAAGGTTTGCCGCCACCCTAGATCGCCAGCGGGACAATACAATGTGAAAAAAATCTGGGGCGCGCTGAAACTTTTTCGCGGCGGCTGCGTGAGTTCGGGGTGAACCGACATTGGTTCGCCAATTCGAACGCTTGAAACACATCTCTTGGAAGGAGTTTCACAATGAAATCCGCTATTCTGTCTGCCGCTCTGGTAACCACTGCCGCCCTGTCCGCCCCGGTGTTCGCCGGTGGCCATATGAAGCCCATGGTCATGGCTGAGGATCAGTCGGTTGCAAACGGCATGGTCAGCGCCAGCCAGGTTGTGGCGCCCGCAAACGGCTGGCTGGTGGTGCACCGCACCAATGCCGACATGAAGCCGGGCCCGGTTGTGGGGCACGCGCCGCTGCGCAAAGGTGAAACCGCCGATGTCGCCGCCATCCTGACCGAAGAGGTCGCGGCAGGGGACATGCTGATGCTGATGGTCCACGGCGAGGACGGCGGCATGAAGACCGGCATGTTCGAATACACGCTTGGCGCCAAGGAAGACGGCCCGGTCAAGATGGACGGCAACCTGGTGATGACCGTCATCACCGCCAAGTAAAACAGACATTGGCTGACCGCTGGCCAGATGCCTCCTTCTTGGTTGCAAGACTAAGAGCGGAGGCAGGGCACCCGGCGTTCTGCGCCGGGTGTTTTGACTTTCTGTGCGACCTGTCTACCTAGATGGGAAATCAGGGCCGGGCAGATATGACAACACCAGCAGAGATCGAGACGATGATCGCACGAATCGCCCTGCGCGACCGGCGTGCTTTCGCAGCGCTCTATGATGCGACCAGTGCCAAACTGTTCGGCGTCTGCCTGCGGGTGCTGAAAAACCGCGGCGAGGCCGAAGATACCCTGCAAGAGGTGTTTTTGCGGATCTGGGCCAAGGCGGATAGCTATGCGGTGACCGGGCACAGTCCGATGACCTGGCTGATCACCATCGCCCGGAACCTGTCGATTGACCAGCTGCGGGCCCGTCAGGCGCGGATGTCCGGTCAGGGCTACGGCGGTGATCTGCTGGAGCAGGTGCCGGACAGTAACCCCGGCCCCGAAGCCACTACCATTGCCCGGTCCGAGCAGGCCCGCATGAACGCCTGCATGGAGGAATTGCCGCAGGACCGTGCAGAGGCCGTGCGCGGCGCCTATCTGGAAGGAGACAATTACCAGACCCTGGCAGAACGCCATGGCGTTCCGCTGAATACGATGCGTACCTGGCTGCGTCGCAGCCTCCAGAAACTGAAAGAATGTCTGACCCGATGAGCGGCACCGATACCCCTCAGGCAGAGCCTCCCTTCGACGACGAGTTCCTCGCCGCCGAATACGTGCTGCATCTTCTGGATGCCGAGGCACGGCGCAGCTTTGAGGCGCGCCTGGCGGCGGAGCCTGCCCTGCGGGAAGAGGTGCATCGCTGGGAGGCGCATTTTGCCAGCCTTGCCGAAGAGGTGCCCGAGACCGCGCCACCCGCCCGGGTGAAGGCGGCGCTGATGGCGCAGATCGACGCCGCGCCGGAAGGTCCAGAAGGCGTGCGGCGCATCTTATCGGCCTGGCGCATGGGGCTTGGCGCGCTGGCGGCGGCGCTGGTTATGGTGGCGGCGCTGGTGCTGGTGCCGATTCTGTCGCGCCCGGATTTCTCGCCGGCCTATCATGTTGATCTGGCCTCGGCCGATGGCGACCTCTTCGTGGCCGCCGGGCTCGATGCGGAGCAGAACCTTCTGCTGATCCGGCGTGATCAGGGCGCGCCGCGTCCCGGCCGGGCGCTGGAACTGTGGCTGATCGCCGACGGGGCCGAGGCGCCGGTCTCCCTTGGGGTGCTGCCGGAAGAGAATGAGATTTTCGTGACCCTGCCTGCGGAGCTGGCGCAGCAGTTTGCCGGGGCGACGCTGGCGATCTCGGACGAACCGGAAGGCGGCTCGCCCACCGGTGCCCCCACCGGCGAGGTTCTGGCTGCGGCCGCCGTCGAGACCCTGTGATTGCTGCCCCGACCCGCGCGGGGCAGTCCGGGGATCAGGGGCGCATCATCCGGGCCAGATCATCCAGCTCGGCGCCAAAACCGGTGGTGATCTGATCCGCGACCGCCGTGCGGGCGGGCTCAGGCTTGTTCTGACTCAGCTTCCAGGTGCCCTCCACCGTTTCGATGCTGAGCCGCACCGGCACGATCATCCGCATCATCCGTTCCAGCGCCTCCGGCTCCATTTTGTCGCTGTGCCAGGGTGGTTTTGGCAGCAACCGCGCCTCGTAATACGCCGATTGCCGGTCCAGAAGATCCAGCAGTTCATCTTGCGGGCGCTGCTCCAGCCTGCCGGTCAGATGCACAGCCACGTAATTCCACGTCGGCACCTGATCGGCCAGCCCGTACCAATCGGGCGAGACATAGCCATCCGGCCCGCTGACGGCCAGCCGCGCAGGCTGCGGGGTTTTCAGCATCCGGGTGATCGGGTTCGACCGCACCAGATGCAGATCGGCAGAGGTGCCGTCTTCGCTCAGCAAAAATGGAACATGGCTGATCAGCGGCGCCTCCGCCGTGGAAACCGCCAGCACGCCAAAGGCGCGCGTCCGGGCAAAATCGAGATTCTGCGCGCGGTCTGCATCATGATAAATGGGATTGGGGTGCATATTGATCTCCTGACGTCGCGAACAGACTTGAAACACCGGCCCGCTGTTGGCAAGTTCCGCCTGTTCTCAGGGCGGGGCGAAATTCCCCACCGGCGGTATGCGGGGCGTGTCCCCGTCAGCCCGCGAGCGGCTTTTCGGGGCGTGAACCCACAGCCAATGAGACGAACATCGGTTCCGGTGGCTTGGACAAGCGCGTCCACAGCCAGAAAAGTGGGAACCGGTTTTCGGATTAAGCTGTGGAGCAGTCAGGAAAGTGACAAGCAGATCTGGTGAGAGGCCAGAGCCGACGGTTATAGTCCGGATGGAAGAGAACGTGCGACAGGGACTGCCTTTTTCGGGGCGGGGCTCCTGCCGTTCGTTATCGCCTTGGGTGACGTGTCGAACCTATAGGAGATAACCATGACACACACCCGATATGCATTCATCAAGGCCAATTGGCACGCCGATATCGTCGATCGCGCGCTCGAAGGATTTCAGGAATTGATCCCGGCCGAGCAGATCGATGTTTTTGACGTGCCTGGCGCATTCGAGATGCCGCTGATGGCGCAGGAGCTGGCCAAGACCGGCCAATACGCCGCCGTGGCTTGCGCCGCGCTGGTGGTGGATGGCGGCATCTACCGGCATGATTTCGTTGCGCAGGCGGTCGTGGACGGGCTGATGCGTGCAGGAATGGACACCGGCGTGCCGGTGCTGTCCGTCTCGCTGACCCCGCATCATTTCCAGGAAACCGATCACCACATGGCGATCTACCGCGACCATTTCGTTCAGAAGGGCCGCGAGGCGGCGCAGGCTGCGCTGATGATCACCAAGACGCGGGAACAGGCAAAGGGATTGGCGCAGGCTGCGTAAACCTTCGTATTTGTGACCAACAGCCTGCCGCTTCAGCGGCAGGCACGCGTCCGCCCGCCCCCACGGCGGGCGCGTTCCGCTTCCACCTCGGTCGGACGCTGAATTGCCCTTCTGAAAACAAACTACCCCAGATAAGCCTTCAAGGCAGGCGGCGGGTTGTCCAAAAGATCCGCCGTTGGCCGGGGCGGATGAGCCTGCCCCTCGGCCACCAGCACCACCTGATCGGCAATGCGCCGGGCGTCGCCGGGGTCATGGCTCACCATCAACAGCGTTGCGCCGCTCTCCGTTGCCAGTTCCGCCACCAGATCCAGCATCTCGGCCTTCAAGGCAGGACCCAGTGCCGCGAAGGGTTCATCCAGCAGCAGGATATCCCGCCCCTGCACCAGCACCCGCGCCAGCGCGACGCGGCTTTGCTGTCCGCCGGACAGGGCGGCAGGTTTGCGCGCCTCCATGCCTGAAAGACCGACTCGCTCCAGCGCCTGCGCGACGCGGGCGTGTTCGGCATCGCTCAGTCGCAGGTTCGGCTGCAGGCCCAGCCCGACGTTCTGCGCCGCAGTCAGATGCGGAAACAGATTGCCATCCTGAAACAGCATGGCGACCGGACGCTTGCCGGGCAATTGATCGCTGATATCGCTCTCTCCCCAGAGGATCCGCCCGCCGGAGAGGGGCAGAAACCCGGCGACGGCCTCGATGAGGGTGGTCTTGCCCGCGCCGGAAGGGCCGATGACCGCAACCCGCGCGCCGGGGGGAATCGCGAAATCAGCAGTCAGGATAAAGCCGCCATTGTCGATGCGGATATGTTCAAGCTTCAGCATGCCAGCGTCCTCCCCGGTCCAGGATCCAGAAGGCCCCCATCGACAGGCACAGCAGCACCAGCGCCGCGCCCGCTGCCGCCTGCATCTGGTAGGCGCCCATCAGCCGGTAGACCTGCAAGGGCAGGGTGGCGACCTCGGGATCGGCAAAAAGGGCGATGACTCCAAGATCCCCCATCGACAGCGCCGCCGCCAGCCCGGCGGCAAATCCGATCTGCGCCCGCATACGCGGCAGGACCACCCACAGGATAAAGGGTCGCCCGGTCATATCAAGAGAGAGCGCAAGCCGCCGGTGCCGGGTGATGACATCGCGGGCCGCCGGGATCAGGATCCGCATGGCAAAGGGCAGCGCCATCACCGCATTGACCAGCGCCGTCACTGGCAGCGCCAGCGCAAAGGGGCTGGCCACAGGATAGATCAGGATGAACAGCCCGGTGCCGATCACCAGCGGAGAGGCGGCAAGTCCCAGAAGTCCGGCGATCTCCATTGGCATTGGGCGCCCCAGCGCCGCCGCCAGCGCCATCGGCAGGGCCAACGCCAGCAGGATCAGGGTGCTGGCGCCTGCCACCAGGATTGAGGCCCCCGCGGCCTGCCAGACCGAGGCGGGCAGCGACAGCACTCCCGGCAGCCCTGACAGTACCACCGCCAGCAGCGGCAGGAGCAGGAACAGGGCGGCAAAGAGGATCCAGAAGCCATCAGAGCCGCGCGCCATGGCGCCGCGCCCGTCCCAGCGGCGCAGCATTCGGTCAAGCCCGCTGCCGAACCCTTCGCCCACCGGGGCGCGCAGGGCGATCATGGCCGCCAGCGCGGTCAGCAGCAATTGCACCGCCGACAACAGCGCCGCGCGGCCCAGATCGAAATCGAAACTGAAGGCCTGATAGATCGCCAGTTCAATGGTGGTTGCGCGGGGACCGCCGCCCAGCGTCAGCGCCACGGCAAAGCTGGAGAGGCAAATGGCAAAGACAACAGCCAGCGCGCCGGGCACCACCCGGGCCAGCATCGGTGCCTCCAAAAGCTGCCACATGGCGCGCGGACCTGCGTCCAGTTGTGCGGCCAGACGAAAACGTTCGGCGGGGATCTCCTGCCAGCCTTGCAGGATCAGCCGCGTTGCCAGCGGCAGGTTGAAAAAGACATGGGCCAGCACAACACCGTGCAGACCATAGATGCTGAGGGGTTCAAGTCCGAACAGTCCCAACGCATCGCTGACCCAGCCCGCGCGGCCAAAGACCGCGAGCAGGCCAAGGATGGCAACGATCACCGGCAGGATGAAGGGTGCGCCCAAAAGGGCGATCAGCAGGCTGCGCCCGGCAAAGCGCCGCCGCGCCAGCGCGCGGGCCACGGGCACCGCAAGGGCGACACTGAACAGCGCCGACAGGCCCGCCTGCAGCAGCGTGAACCGCACGGCCGCCCAATCGGCGGTGACCAGCCCGCGCCCGGGTTCGGCGCGCAAGGCAACCGCTGCCAGCGTGCCAAGGATCAGCGCCGCCACCAGCAGGGCGGCGCCATATCCCGCAGCCGGGCTTAGCGGCTGAGCGCGCCGCGCCATTCGTCCAGCGCCGCATCACGCACAGCCGCAGCCTGATCGGCGGGCAGCAGCAGCGATTTCTCCGGGGTGATCAGTGTCTCAAATCCCTTGGGCAGACCGTCTTCGGGTGTCACCGCCGGATACATCCAGTTGGTGGTGGGGATGACGGACTGAAAGGCATCCGAGACCATGAACTGAAGGAACTGATCGGCCAGCTCGGGCTGGTCGCTCGCGGCGAGTTTGCCGGCGACTTCGACCTGCATGTAGTGGCCTTCGTCAAACGACGCGGCCGCCTTGCTGGCGTCCTCTTCCGCGATCAGATGATAGGCGGGCGAGGTGGTATAGGAGAGCACCATGTCGGCCTCGCCCTCTAGGAACATGCCATAGGCCTCGGACCAGCCCTTGGTCACGGTGACGATATTGTCGGCAAGACCTTCCCAGATCGTAGGCGCCTCATCCCCGTAAGCGGCCTTCACCCACATCAACAGGCCCAGACCGGGGGTGGAGGAGCGCGGATCCTGGATCACGATCCGGGTGTCGCTGGCGGCCAGAGATTTGAAATCGCCCGGCACATCGGCATCCGCATTGTGGACAAAGGCGAAATAGCCCCAGTCATAAGGCACAAAGGTCGCGTCTTCCCAGGCGATGGGCAGATCGAACTCGGCGCTGACCGAATGATCCGCAAACAGGCCGCTGTCCTTGGCGGCGGCGGTGAGGTTGGTATCCAGCCCCAGCACCACATCGGCATCGGAACGGTCGCCTTCCAGCTTGATCCGCGCCAGCAGCGCGGCGCCATCGCCCGCGCCGACCAGTTTCAGATCGCAGCCGCAGACCTCCTCAAAGGCCTTCTCGACCGCAGGGCCGGGGCCCCAGTCCGAGACAAAGCTGTCGTAGGTGTAAACGGTCAATTCGGGCGTCTCGGCGAATGCCGCCGATGCGCCGAGCAGTCCCGCTGCAAAAACAGAATACTTCATGGCATCCTCCTTTGCGGCGATGGGCAAGGGTGGTGCCGTTGACGGGTCTTATCCATAACCTTCCCTCCGCCGGTGTTAGCCGGTTCAGGTTCAACGGGTGTGATCTCAGCGCCCTTGTGCGACGCACCCCGAGGTGAGCGGCAACCTAGGGCCCCGGGGCGGCAAAGACAAGGAAAGAGGGCGGCGGCGCGGATGTTTCGCGCGCGAAACAGGTGACCAGCGCCTTGCCGCAGCGTGCGCGGGACAGGCAACGCGGGCGCAATTGCACTTGAGCCACGCCCGCCCCGCCGCTAAGCACGGATCGCAAAGGAGACCGCCCCCATGTCGATGAACAGCTTTGGCCATCTTTTCCGCGTCACCACCTGGGGTGAAAGCCACGGTCCCGCGCTGGGCGCCACCGTCGATGGCTGCCCGCCAAACGTGCCGCTGGAGCCGGAGATGCTGCAGCAGTGGCTGGACAAGCGCCGCCCGGGTCAGAACAAGAACATGACCCAGCGCAACGAGCCGGATGCGGTGAAGATCCTGTCGGGTGTCTTTGAAGGAAAATCCACCGGCACGCCGATCCAGCTGATGATCGAGAACACCGACCAGCGCTCCAAGGATTACGGCGATATCGCCCAGACCTTCCGCCCCGGTCATGCCGACATCACCTATTACCAGAAATACGGCAACCGCGATTATCGCGGCGGCGGACGGTCCTCGGCGCGGGAAACGGCGGCGCGGGTTGCAGCGGGCGGTGTTGCCCGCGAGGCGATCAAGGCGCTGGCGCCGGGGCTTGAGATCAAGGGCTACATGGTTGCCATGGGCGAGATGGGCATCGACCGGGAACAGTTCGATTGGGAGGCCATCGATCAGAACGATTTCTGGATCCCCGATGCGGGCGCGGTGAAGGATTGGGAAGACTACCTGCAGGCGCTGCGCAAGGCGCATGATTCCGTCGGCGCGGTGATCGAGGTGGTGGCGCGCGGCGTGCCCGCCGGGATCGGCGCGCCGGTCTATGGCAAGCTGGACACCGATCTGGCGGCGGCGATGATGTCGATCAACGCGGTCAAGGGGGTGGAGATCGGTGAAGGCATGAATGCCGCGCGTCTTAAAGGTTCGGAAAACGCCGATGAGATCTTCATGGGCAACGATGGTCAGCCGGTCTATTCCAGCAACCATGCTGGTGGCATCCTGGGCGGGATTTCCACCGGCCAAGATGTTGTCG
This sequence comes from Pseudophaeobacter sp. 1A09344, assembly GCF_041008745.1. Lineage (NCBI taxonomy): Bacteria > Pseudomonadati > Pseudomonadota > Alphaproteobacteria > Rhodobacterales > Roseobacteraceae > Pseudophaeobacter > Pseudophaeobacter sp. 1A09344. The sequence goes on along the minus strand of NZ_JAXGFS010000006.1, from coordinate 168,673 downwards.
TGCGGTTCGCGGTAAAGCCGACCTCGTCGATCCTGACGCCGCGCCAGTCGATCCGCAAGGATGGCAGCCCAGCCGAGGTGATCACCAAGGGCCGCCATGACCCCTGTGTTGGTATCCGCGCGGTGCCGGTGGCCGAGGCGATGATGGCCTGCGTGATCCTGGATCACCTGATGCTGCACCGCGGACAGATCGGCGAGAACCAGGGGAAGATCGGCTAGGGGCCACAGAGCCATGGGCGCGATCCTGTCGATCACCTTTCCGATCTATGCGGCGCTGGGCCTTGGCTACGGGATCGTCTGGAAAGGCTGGTTCACCCCAGAGGATATGCGCCGGTTCGGGGCCTATGTGCTGAACATCGCCCTACCGGCGCTGATCTTTTCCGCCGTGGCAGCGCGCAACCCTGCCGAAGTGTTCCAGCCCGGATATGTGCTGGCCTATGGTCTGGGCGGGGTCGCGACCATCGCGGTTTCCTTCGTGCTGTTCACCCTGCGCGGCGTGGATCCGCGTCGCCGGGCGCTGGGCGTGATGGGATCGACCTGTCCCAACAACGGCTTTGTCGGCTATCCGATCATGCTACTGACCTTTCCGGATCTGGCCGGGGTGATCCTGGCGCTGAACCTGCTGGTCGAGAACCTGATCCTGATCCCCACGTGCCTGCTCTTGATGGAACTGGCGGGCAGCACGCCGGGCCAGCCTCTGCTACCGAAACTGCGCGGTATCCTGTGGAACATGGCGAAGATGCCGATGCTGATTGCGTTGGCGTTGGGGCTTTTGGTTTCGGCCTCTGGGTTTGCGCTGCCGGGGCCGTTCCTGCGTTTTGTCGATATGCTGGCGGCCTCGGCCGGGGCGCTGTCGCTGGTGGTGATCGGTGGATCGCTGGTGGGGCTGCCGATGCACGGCAACCGCAGTCTTGCGGCGCAGATCGCGGCGAGCAAGCTGCTGTTGCACCCGGCGCTGGTGGCGGGCGTGGCGGCGGTGCTGCTGTGGGCGGGTCTGGTGACGCTGCCGGAAGAGTTGCACAGCGCGGTGATCCTGTCGGCGGCGATGCCGATGTTTGGGATCTACACGGTGCTGGCCCAGCGGCAGGGGTTGGAGGGCGCGGCGAGCCTCGCTATGCTGACCGCCACGAGCCTCGCCTTTGTGACGCTGACCGCTCTGTTGTGGCTGCTGGTTTGATCTAAGTCTTTGGGGCAGGCGGAATACTCCCGCGCCCGCAGGGGGTCGGCTGCGCCAGCCCCCTTTGTGCGTCCTTGGGCCGGGCGCTGTCCTTTGGACAGCGCAAGTGAATCTGCTGAGAGGTCCATTGAGGGGCAGATCTGCCCTCAACGGACCTACACAAGGATCATACCCTCTGGCGCTGCCTCAAGGGTGAACCGCGCTGGCGCGCGGCCGCAGTGCGGCCCTTGACCCATCGCCAGAGAGTGGGGGCCGGAAGGGCAGGTCAGGAAGTGGGGATCGCGTAGCTGTTCACCGGGCGGGAGACATTGTGTAGTTCGACCTCGCCCAGGGGGATGGCATTGGAGGGGTCTTTGAGTACATCGGCGCTGACCACGATCTGGTGACCTTGCGTCTTGCCATATTCACCCAAGCGGGCGGCGACGTTGGCGGCGCGTCCGATGACGGTGAAATCGAGCCGTTCCTGCGAGCCGACGTTGCCATAGGTGACCGAACCATAGGCGAGGCCGGTGGCGCATTGCAGTGCCGCCAGCCCGGTGTCGCGCGCCAGTTCCGGCAGTGCATCGACGATGGCGCGGGCCGAGGCCAGTGCCTGGCTGCGGGCGCGGTAGCTTTTTTGTGGATCGGCGGGGAAGACCGCCAGCACCGCGTCGCCGATGAATTTCAGCACCTCGCCACCGTTGTCATGCACGATTGTAGAGGCGGTTTCAAAGAAGCCATTCAGCAGCTGGATATAGGCATCGCGGCCCAGATCCTCTTCGAGCCGGGTGGAATTGCGCAGGTCGCAGAACATGATGGCGGCGTCGATCTCATCCCCGTCGCCGCGGCGGATTTCGCCGCCCAGCACCCGCGCGCCGGAGCGTTTGCCGACATAGGTTTCCAGCAGCGATTGCGCGTTTTCGCGCTGCATGAAGACCTCGTAATAGCGGGCGATGACGGCGCTGCATTCAAATATCAGGCCCAGATTGGCGGTGGTGAACCCGTCGGGGTGATCGCTGGCCACGGTCATCACGTTGATGCGCCCGTCCGAGAACGGCAGCGGCATGGCTACGTAATCGGTGGCGCCTTCGCTGCGCAGGTCCTGAAGGATCGGGAAGGCATCGTCGGGCAGATCGCGGTGCAGCCGGTGGCGCACACCGCCAAGCCCCTGCGAGACGTGGCGCAGGGGGCTGTTCTGATACTGCGGTTTGCTGAGGAGGTCATAGCTGGGTGCGGTGACGATGATCTCTGGGGAGCGGCGTTTCCAGACGTAGTTCTTGCCCGCGATCATCGGGTGCAGGGACCAGGCCAGCACCGACAGCCGGGCCAGTTGCACGCCCTGTTCGCGCAGCTTTTCCGCCAGCGCCTCGGTAAAGCTTTCGGGAGTGTTCAGCATTGCCGCTTCGCGCAGCAGCCAGTCGATCAGCGGGCCGGAGATATTGCCGGAATCAGGCGGGGTGAGCATGTTCTCCCCCAGATCCAGCTGTGTTTCATCATCCTGCACGAAACCCACATGGCCGGTGATCCCGGCAGCTTCGGGCAGGGTGTTCTCGTAGATCCAGACCGCATTGTCGACGCGCTCGTCCTCAAGCTTCAGATCGTGATAGCAGGCGGTGCCTTTGAACGGGCAGAAGGTTTGCAGCGCCACCCGTTCGGAGAGGGGCACCAACACATCGTCGCGCGGGAAATAGACGGTGGGCGGCAGGCGGGTTTCATACATCACCTTTGCCGCGCTGCTTTCGGCGAGAAGGACACCGTTGCGGAACACCCGCACCGGACCGCTGAGCGGTTCGACCAGAATGCCGTATCCCCGGGCGGGGGGCTTAACGTGCACATTCATCCGGGCTGTCCTTTTTAAAAACCGATCTTTGGAGTTGGTCCTATATGGGGCGGGCTCTGCCGGGTTTCCAGATGCGAAACCGGCAGATGCCGCACAGGTGATGTGCAGGTTGCGCACGATGTCGGTGCTCTGTCGCGCATTATACCATGCGGATGACATCCTTGCTGATGGCGAGCACATAGCCGCGTTTGGCGATGTTCTTGACCAGAAGCTCACTTATCATCTGGTTGCCAAGGGTATCGCGTAGGCGTTTGATCCGGGTGGCGCCGGCGGCCTCGTCACAATCGCTGCTGTGACGGCCGGAAATCACTGCTTCGATTTCAGCGCCCGACAGGACGTCATCATCCATCCGCGCCTCGGCCAGGGCCGCGAGGGTCTCCATCGCTGCCGGGGTCAGGCGGAACCCCATGCTGTTAAGATAGACGGTGTTTTCCTCGCGGCTGATCAGCAGCTCGTTGACCTGAATGCCGGCGCGTTCGATCTGCGCCATGCGCCGGTTCAGAAGCAGCAGCATGGTCAGCACCACCAGCGCCGCCAGCATCATCGCGGCGGCAAAGACCAGCAGCACAAAGATCACCATACGGTAGCTGGCCAGCGTATCGGCAAAGGCGGTGCCGGACTGGGCGAGAATCTCCAGCAGCTTGATCTCGGCCTGGGTTGTCAGATCGTTTTCCACAAAGACCCGTTCGACACGGGCGTTAAAGGCGTTGGCATCGGGCAGGGTCAGCAGCAGCCAGGTCCCGGCAATCGCCAGCAGCGCCACGATGGCGACGATACCAAACGCGACCACCCGCCCGCCCGCGGCGCGCATTTCAGAAACGGAGGTAATAGGAGCCCGCATTGGCCTTCCTTTGTTGCAGGCCTTCGGGTCCAAAGACCGACAGCACGTTCAAGAGGGTCCATCCGGCAGGCGCCAGACGGGCCGTGATTTCCTTGCGGGCCGGGCCCTTCTTGCAGGGGCCGGACAGCTGGATGACGCCATAATGCAGTTTCAGCGGGTTGTCCTGCTTGGCCTTGTAATCGGCATAGCAATCGGCGGCCTGCGCCTGCGGTGCGCCCGCAGTCAGGGCCAGAGCCAGGAGGGGGATCAGGAGCATGTGTTTCATGACGCAACCCTGCGCCCGAACGCGCCGATATTCAATAACAACAGCGTCTTGGCGGGGCTGATATCCGATATCAGGGGGGCGTTATTGCCTGTCCGGCGGCAGCAAAGCCAGGGTTGGATCACCGGCTTCTGGCCACGATGAAACATTCAACGACATGCCGCCCTGCGCCCCTGATGAAAGGCTTTGATATGACCTACTCCGCTTCCACCCGCCGCTGCCCACAGGGCAAATCCCACCGCAAGTTCATTGCGTTGATTCTGTCGCTGTCGCTGGCCATCACCGGTATCTCCGCCGCGCCTGCCCGTGCCGACGAAGACGTGGCAAAGGTGCTGGCAGGGGTGGCTCTGCTTGGCATTCTGGGCGCGGCGATCAATGATGCGCGGCACCAGGACCGTTACACTGCACCGGTGACCACGCCGCCGCACGGACACGGGTATCCTCAGCACGGCGCGCACCCCCACCACGGTCGTCCGCATCACGGGTCGCGCCCGCTGCCGCCCCGGGTTGCGCGTTATGACCTTCCGGCGCAATGCGTGCGCTATTTCCCCCGCTACAGCCGCAGCCATACCTTGGTCGGGGAGAACTGCCTGAAGCGCCAATACCGGTACGAATCGGCGCTGCCGCAGGTCTGCCGGGTGACCTTCTGGAACGGGCACAAGCATCGCAGCGGTTACAAGCCGACCTGCCTGCAGAACCGAGGTTACCGGTTGGTGCGCCGGTGACGGGCAGGGCGGTGATATTTCCGCAACAGTAAGAGGCGATTTCAGAGGGGCATTGCCCCTCTTTTTCCTTTGGTCGGGCGTGACGGGATTGCAAAACTGCGCTGGTTTGGGTCTCTCGGATCCATGGACCAGCCAGATTACAGCCTTGAAGACGCCGCCCGCGCCCGCGGGTCCCTGATCATCGCCGGAGTGGATGAGGTGGGCCGGGGGCCATTGGCCGGACCGGTCACGGCAGCAGCCGTCATACTGACCCCTGAATGCATTCCCGAGGGGCTGAATGATTCCAAGAAACTGAGCCCGAAAAAACGCCAGGCGGTGGAGCAGGCGATCTTTGACAATGGGGTGGTTGCGATTGCCCATGCCACCGTTGAAGAGATTGATTCCCTTAATATTCTCCGCGCCTCGCATCTGGCGATGGAACGCGCCGTGGCAGCTCTGAACCCGCAGCCGGATTACCTGCTGATCGACGGGAACATGATCCCCAACGGGCTACAGATTCCGGCTGAAGCGGTGGTCAAGGGAGACGGCAAATCACTGTCGATCGCGGCGGCCTCGATCGTGGCCAAAGAGGCCCGGGATCGGATCATGGTGGATTTAGCGCAACAGTTTCCAGGATATGGATGGGAGAAAAACGCAGGCTACCCGTCGAAACAGCACCGCACGGCGCTGGAGGAATTGGGCGTCACCCCACATCATCGGAGATCCTTCAAGCCGGTCCACAAGATATTGTATCAAGAGTGAACCGTAGACTGCTGTTCTAAAAAACAAATTGACCTCGAATCCCGGATGACTCATCCTGTGGATAACCAAAATGAGCGCAAAAATGCGCCGTGGTTATTGAGGCAGAGCAAATGAACAAAACCATGACGAAGGGCGCCGCGGCGCTCCCTCTAAACGCGATTCTTGGTGGCAATTGCATCGAGGTCATGGCCGGACTCCCGGCAAATTCCGTCGATCTGATCTTCGCGGACCCCCCTTATAACCTGCAGCTGAAGGGACAGCTTCATCGCCCCGACAACAGCAAGGTCGATGCTGTCGATGATCACTGGGATCAGTTCGACAGTTTCAAGGTCTATGACGATTTCACCCGCGCCTGGCTGCGCGAGGCGCGCCGGATCCTGAAGCCGAACGGCTCGATCTGGGTGATTGGCTCGTACCACAACATCTTCCGGGTCGGATCGGCGCTGCAGGACGAGGGCTACTGGATCCTGAATGATGTGATCTGGCGCAAGTCCAACCCGATGCCGAACTTCCGTGGCAAGCGCTATACCAACGCCCACGAGACGATGATCTGGGCGTCGAAGTCGGAAGGCGCAAAATACACCTTCAACTACGAGGCGCTGAAGGCCCTCAACGAAGGCATCCAGATGCGCAGCGACTGGGTGCTGCCGATCTGCACCGGGCATGAGCGTCTGAAGAACGAGAATGGCGACAAGGCGCATCCGACGCAAAAGCCGGAATCGCTGCTGCACCGCATCCTGGTCGGCTCGACCAACCCGGGTGACGTGGTGCTTGATCCCTTCTTTGGCACTGGTACCACCGGTGCCGTGGCCAAGATGCTGGGCCGCGAGTTCATCGGGATCGAACAGGAAGAGGCCTACCGCGAGGTGGCAGCAAAACGCATCAAGGCAGTGCGCAAGTTCGACCGTGAAGCCCTGCAGGTCTCGGCCAGCAAACGCGCGGAACCGCGTGTTCCCTTTGGCCAACTGGTCGAACGCGGCATGCTGCGCCCCGGCGAAGAGCTGTTCTCGATGAACCAGCGCCACAAGGCCAAGGTGCGTGCCGATGGCACGCTGGTCGGCGGCGAGGTCAAAGGCTCGATCCATCAGGTCGGCGCCGCGCTGGAAGGCGCACCGTCCTGCAATGGATGGACCTACTGGTGCTTCCGCCGCGATGGCAAAACCGTTCCGATCGATGTTCTGCGTCAGCAGATCCGCGCGGAAATGCAGGCCTGATCTAACCTAGAAAACCAAACAACACCGCTGGTGTCTGTGCCCCGACCTTTGGTCAGGGGGGCGGGCACCTCACCTTGCCCCGCCGATCTGGCGGGGCTTTTTTGGTTCTACCTGCGGGATAGGGGGTGCGTCCCGCCGGGGTGATGCCTATGGTCGGATCGGGAACGAAGGAACGGACGATGGCGGATACGGCTCTGGGTGCGGCGCAGCAGATGCGCGCCGCTGAGACGGTCAATGCGGCGGATCCCGTGGGGGACAGCCAATACGCAGCGGCGGCGCTGGAGGCGCACAAGCGCGAGGGTCTGGAACTCGCGGTGCGGGCGCGCTGGATTGCGATGGCTGTCATCTCGGTCTTTCTGGTTGCCGTCAGCCCGACCTGGGATGTGCTTTATTACCACGGCATTCTGCTGCTGCTGTGCCTCAACGGCTGGCTGATCCAGCGCTATGGGCAGGTGGGGCGTTCCCGGGTTGAGCTGTTGCTGATCTTCATGGACCTCTTGATCATGACGGTGGGCATGGTGGCGCCGAATCCCTTCAGCCCCAGTGATCTGCCGCTGGCGATGCAGTACAGGATCGACAACTTCCTCTATTTCTTTGTGATCCTGGCGGGTGGGACACTGGCGTTTTCCTGGCGCACGGTGATCGCGATCGGGGTCTGGACCTCTGCGATGTGGGCCGCTGGACTGGGCCTGGCGTGGTGGTTCGCGGACCCATTTCCAGAACTGACCGCCGCCACGCAGGCCGCTTTTGGTCCCGGCACCGAATTGGCGGCGATCATGGATCCGAACAGTTTCAACATTCCCCTGCGCATTCAGGAGATCTTTGTCTTTCTTCTGGTGGCGGTGACGCTGGGGATTTCCGCGCGCCGGTTCAGCCGGTTGCTGATGGACAACGCGGGGCTTGAACGCGAACGGGCCAACCTGTCGCGTTATTTCTCGCCCAATGTGGTGGACCAGCTGTCGCAGAACGACGATCCGTTGAAGCAGGTGCGCAGCCAGGATGTGGGCGTGTTGTTCATCGACATCGTCGGCTTTACCCGGATGAGCGCGGGACAGGATCCCCACCGGGTGATCGAGTTGCTGCGGGCCTTTCATGCCCGGATGGAGCGCGAGGTTTTCCGTCATCGGGGGACGCTCGATAAATATCTGGGTGATGGGCTGATGGCGACCTTTGGTACCCCGATGGCTGGACCGCAGGATGCCACCGATACGCTGGCCTGCGCCATTGCGATGCAAGAGGCGCTGGCGGATTGGAACCGCGACCGGCGCCGCCGGGGAGAGCCGGAAATCTGCGCCGGTATCGGCATTCACTATGGCGAGACCGTGCTGGGGGATATCGGTGCGAACCGGCTGGAATATGCGGTGATCGGGACTGCGGTCAACGTGGCGGCACGGCTCGAAGAAATGACCCGCAGACTGCAGGCGCAGATCGTGATGAGTGATGATTTGCGCGGGCAGGTCATGGCCGAGGGGCAGGCGCCGGAGCTTTTGAATGATTTCACCTGTCACGACGGACAGGATATCCGCGGTCTGGATCAGTCCATGCGCGTCTGGAGCGTGACCGCGACCTGTGGCTGACTCGGTCAAGCCATGCCAGCAGAGAATAGCGTTTCAGGGCATTTTCGAACCGTTTAATGCGGACCCTTGGCGTAAGGCGGGGTGCATGCGGTATGCTGCTCTCTTTTTTAGATTTCAATAATCGAATTTATGGTGAATTAAAATCATTTCACCGCAAAGGTTTAGGTCGGTATTCTTGTAACTTTCACGCACGTCTTTAACTAGTCATCAAATGCTGCAAGGCAGAAAGATCTCAAGTTTAACAAGGGTACGGGCGTCACATGTCATCCACAGATCATCAGAGTTTTTTCCAGTGGTTTTCTCTTGATACCGATAGCAAGGATCTGATCGCCCAGACCGAAAAACTGCTCGTGCCACACCTCGGCCGGGTGCTGGAGCGGTTTTATGATCGCGTGCTGGAACGCGAGGAAACCCGCCGTTTCTTTGCCGATGACAAGGTGGTTGCCCACGCCAAAGCGGCCCAGAAGGCGCATTGGCAGCGGCTGTTCTCGGGGCGGTTCGATCAGGAGTATTTTGATTCCGCTGCTCGGGTCGGCAGGGTCCACTACGAGTTGCGCCTGCCTTTCATTCAGTATCTCGGCGGCTATTCCTCGGCCGGGGCTGATATGATGGATATTCTCGTCCGCAAGCGGATGACCAGCCGGGCGGTGCTGTCAAAACAGGTACAACTGGTGAACCGGTTGATGATGGCCGATTGCGAGCGGGTAATCGCCTCGTATTTCGAGGCGCAGCATGCCGAACACAGCAAGGCACTGGACGTGCTGACCACCGGTATTTTCGAGCTGGAGAAGGGCAACCTGACCAGGCCGATCCGACAAGAAGACGGGATTCCGGCGCGGTTCGACGGGATCCGAGAATCTTACAACAATCTGCTCGGCCGCTGGTCTGGGATCATTTCCGATGCCACAACACGCGCCAATTCGGTTGCCGACAAAATCAGCTCAACCTCGGAGCTGACACGGGAAATGGCAGAGCGCGCTGAACAGCAGGCGGCCACCCTGGAAGAGGCCGTCGCCGCCGTCAGCCATGTCTCCGCTGGCACCACCGAGGCCACCCATATGGTCGAGAAGGCCAGTCGACACTCGGACTTGAACCGCAAGGATGCCGAAGAAGGCGGTCTTGTGGTGGAGAGGGCCATCGAAGCGATGGAACGTATCGAAACGTCCTCGTCTAAAATCGCCAAAATCGTAGATGTGATCGAGGATATCAGTTTTCAGACCAACCTTCTGGCGCTGAACGCCGGGGTCGAGGCGGCTCGGGCCGGAGAGGCCGGGCGCGGATTTGCCGTGGTCGCCTCCGAGGTGCGCTCGCTTGCGGCGCGGGCGTCGGATTCCGCGAACGAGATCAAGGCCCTGATTGCCGAAAGCTCGATCCACGTCAACGATGGCAGCGATCTGGTTCGCGCCACGGGGCAAAGCCTGTCTGGCATTCGTCAAGGCGTGATCGACGTCTCGCAGCTGATGTCGGAAATCTCCGGGGTAATCTCTCGTCAATCGCTCAGCCTGCAGGAAATCGACAGCAGCATGAGCGATCTGGGCCAGACCACGCTGGATAACGCCACCCGGGCGGGTGCGGTTTATGAAACCACCTCGAAGCTTGCCGAGGATTCGGGCCGACTGAAGACCAGCATGGATGGGTTCAGCACGCTTGGGCTTCATGCGGTGGGCGGAGCCGAGGGCCGGATGGACCAGGAGTTTGAAGCCTACCTAGCCAATTCAGTAGACGGCACCGAAGCCAACGCCGCCTGAAAACCGGGGGCGCGGGCACGACCTGTCCGCCGCTGACACTGGTCGGTGGCGGTGCCTGGTCTGACATGTTGCCAACGCGAAACGGCAGAACATGGGCAACCGAATACGGCGCCTTTCCAGTTCTGTGACCCGGACCCCAAACCTGATCTTCCAATAGTTGATCACTGGCGACCCCGGCAGGATTCGAACCTGCAACCTGCCCCTTAGGAGGGGGCTGCTCTATCCAGTTGAGCCACGGGGCCGCGCGTTTCAGGCGATAGCAAATCACATCTGCCATCACAATGCTATGTGGCTGCATGGTCGTATTTTTCAGATCCGGCAGGTCGGCCTGGTTGCCATTGTGTTGTCATCGCCGTCTGCGCTAACATCGCTCAGGAAACAATCAAAGAGGTCCACGCCCGTGACCACCGACAACAAGCGCCCGCTCACCCTTCGTGATGTCTCGGAAGCCACAGGTGTTTCGGAGATGACCGTCAGCCGGGTGCTGCGCAACCGGGGCGACGTGTCGGAGAAGACCCGTACCAAGGTCCTGACCGCGGCCAAGGAACTGGGCTATGTGCCCAACAAGATCGCCGGGGCGCTGGCCTCGAAACGGGTCAATCTGGTGGCGGTGATCATCCCCTCGTTGTCGAACATGGTCTTTCCCGAGGTGTTGACCGGGGTGAACAAGGTGCTGGAAAACACCGAGTTGCAGCCAGTCGTCGGGGTAACAGACTATCAGCCGGAAAAAGAGGAAAAGGTCCTTTACGAGATGCTGTCCTGGCGGCCCTCGGGGGTGATCATCGCCGGGCTGGAACATACCGAGGCGGCGCGCGCCATGCTCAATGCTTCGGGCATTCCGGTGGTCGAGATCATGGACACCGATGGCAAGCCGGTGGATGCCATGGTCGGGATTTCCCACCGCCGTGCGGGCAGCGAGATGGCCAAGGCGATCCTCAAAGCCGGCTACCGTCACATCGGCTTCATGGGCACCAAGATGCCGCTGGACCACCGCGCCCGCAAACGCTTCGAAGGCTTTACCGAGGCGCTGGCCAAGGAAGGCGTCGAGATCGAAGATCGCGCCTTCTATTCTGGCGGCTCGGCGCTCGCCAAGGGGCGCGAGATGACGGCGGAAATGCTGGAACGCTCTCCGGATCTGGATTTCCTTTATTATTCCAATGACATGATCGGGGCCGGTGGGTTGCTGTATCTGCTGGAGCAGGGCATCGACGTGCCGGGGCAGATTGGTCTTGCGGGCTTCAACGGGGTTGAACTGTTGCAGGGGCTGCCGCGCAAGCTGGCCACCATGGATGCCTGCCGTCAGGAAATCGGGCGCAAGGCGGCGGAGATCATTGCCGCGCAGCTGGAAGATCCCGACGCCGAGATCGAACGCCACGTGACCCTGACCCCGACCATCGCTTATGGCGATACGCTGAAACGGCGCTGATGGCACGGGCACGGCTGGGCAACCGGGCGGCGCGACGGCTGTTCTTGGACCGGCACGCGCTGCTGGAGGCGCCGAGCGGCCCGTCGAAGGGCGCTGACCTGCTGGATCTGATCACGCGGCTCGGGTTTGTGCAGCTCGACAGTATCAATACCGTCGCGCGCGCGCATGATGTGATCCTCTATTCCCGCAGGCCCAGCTATCGCCCCGCCTATCTGAAACGGCTGTACGAGGCGGATCGGGGACTGTTCGAACACTGGACCCATGATGCCGCGGTGATCCCGATGGCCTATTACACCCATTGGCATCTCAGGTTTCAGCGCGATGCCGATCTGCTGCGCAGCCGCTGGCGCAACTGGCGGCGGGACGGGTTCGAGGCGCAGTTTGCCACCGTGCTGGAACATATCCGCGATCACGGGGCGATCAGCTCATCGGATATCGGCAAGGACGAGAAGAAGGGATCGGGCGGCTGGTGGGACTGGCATCCCTCCAAGACCGCGCTGGAATACCTCTGGCGGTCTGGCGCGCTGACGGTGGTCGGGCGCGAGGGGTTTCAGAAACGCTATGACCTGACCGAGCGGGTGATTGACGAACACCTGCACCCGGACGCCGCGCCTGTGGATGTGGCGGCGACGGTCGACTGGCTGTGCAATGGCGCGATGGATCGGTTGGGTTTTGCCACCTCGGGCGAACTCGCTGCCTTCTGGGATACTGCCTCGGCCACTGAGGCAAGGGACTGGGCAGCGGCGCAGCTGCAATCTGGCGCCCTTGAGGAGGTCGAGATCGAACAAGCCGATGGTGGCTGGCGCCGGGTGCTGGCGCGCCCGGGGACAGTGGAACAGGCCGAGGCGTTGGGTCCGGCGCCGGGGCGGATGCGGGTGCTGAGCCCCTTTGACCCGGCCCTGCGCGATCGCAAGCGGGCCGAACGCCTGTTCGGCTTTCACTATCGGATCGAGGTCTTCACCCCCGCACCCAAGCGCAAATACGGTTACTACGTCTTCCCGCTGATGGAGCGGGAGCGTCTGGTGGGGCGGATCGACATGAAAGCGGATCGCGGCGCGGGGCAGCTGAATATCACTGCCGTCTGGCCCGAGCGCGGGGTCAGCTGGTCAGCGCCGCGTATCGGCAGGCTGGAGGCGGAACTGGACAGGGTGGCGCGCTTCGCCGGGCTGCAAAACGTTGCCTTCGCCGGTGATTGGTTGCGCGACCCGTTGTGAGACAAGCCTGCGGATGCAATCCGGATCAGCCGGTAAAGCCGCGCTCCCGGACCATGGTGATCAGGCTGGCCAGCGACTGATCCACGGTCTGATCCGAGGTGTCCAGTTGTGCCAGCGACCTGCCATACAGGGCCTCGCGGCTGGTCAGGATCGAGCGGAGCTGTTCCATCGCCTCGGGGTTGCCCGCCATCGGGCGTTCATCGCCCTGCGCCCGCACCCGCGCCATATGTTCATCGGGCCGGGCCTTGATCCAGATGGTGTGAAAATGCGCCAGAACGTTGGTGTAGGTCTCCGGTTCGGCGACGATGCCGCCCGCGACTGCCAGGATCAGGCTGTCATGGGTTGCGATGATGCGGTTGATCGCCTGCGCCTCCAGTTGGCGGTAGCCTTCCTGGCCGTAAAGCGCCATCAGTTCGGACACCGGCATGCCGGACTGGCTTTCGATTTCGCTGTTGAGCTCGACAAAGGGAATGCCCAGCTCTTTGCCCGCCATGCTGCCAAGGGTCGATTTGCCTGCACCGCGCAGACCCACCAGACAGACGCGCCCGGCGCGCTGGGTTTCCGGCGTCTGCGGCGCCAAGAGGTCCAGAACCGCCTGCTGGATGCTGCTGGTGGCGCCGCGATAAAGATCCGCCACCCGCACCGCGTCCGAGGTCCAGGGATCCTCTTCGCCGATCAGCCATTCGATGCGGTGATCCAGTGCCACGGCCACCCGTTGCAAGAGGCCGATGGAGATATTGCCCTCTCCGGCCTCCAGCTGCGCCAGATAGCGCGGCGACACACCCGAACGGTCCGATAGAACCCGGCGCGGAATACCCTTGCGCTCGCGTGCCTTGCGGACCCGTTCCCCCACGCGTGAAATCAGGGCGGGAACGACCTGGTCGATCTCGCTTTTGTCCTGCGCGGGCCGGGTTTCGCCCCGGAAATTGGTGATCTCACTCATGCGGCGCCGATATATGAAACATAATGCACAAACTTAAGGCGCTGCCGCATCCGGTTCAAATGAAAACCGGTACGGGCGCGGCTGCGGAGTGCATTATCTTGCGGGACCCCACGTCAGTGGGGCGCGGGAGCGGGGAATGGGAACCTAGGCCGGGCGCAACCGGGGTTCGACCACGGCGCGGTAATCCGGGGGTGCCGCCTTGGCGGTGAAATTGGTCGGATCGATAAAGACGCAGGTAAAGGTGCCTTCGAAACACAAAACACCGTCCTGCCGTGCATCCACCCGGAAGGTGATCGATTTGGTGCCGAGCTTGCAGGGCCAGACCTCGCACATCAGCCGGTGGCGCGGGGTCACCGGCGAGCGGAAATCGATGTTCATGTTCACGAAGGGGGTGCCGGTGCCGCGGTCCAGTTCCATCTGGAACCAGCCATCGCCATCCAGGTTATGTTCCCACCAGGCATCGATCGCCTCCAGCGCAAAGGCGGGCAGGCGGCCGGTATAGGCGATCTTGGCCGGATCGCAGTCGCCCCAACCGACGCGGATTTCGTGCACGAAGTTCTCCGTCCCGGCGTCCTGTCCGGCGGGGGCGATCTGGTCTGTCATCTGGGTTTTGTCCTGCGGCTCAATAGGTTTCGACGTGGTAACGTCCGTCGGTGCGCATCTTATCGCGCAGTTCGGCCCAGTTCAAACCATGGGAGCGGGCAATATCACGCAAGGCTTCTTCGACGCCTTGCTCCATTGCTTTCAGCCCGCAGATGTAGATATGGCCCGCCGGGTTCTGCATCAGCGCGGCAACCCGGTCGGATGCCTCGCGCAGACGGTCCTGCACGTATTGCTTGGGCGCGTCCTCCTGCCGGGAAAAGGCAAAGAGCTTGGTCATGAACGTATCGGGGATCTTTTTTAGCGGGCCGAAGTAGGGCAGCTCACCCGGGCGGCGGGCGCCAAAGATCAGGGTCATCTTGCCGGTCTCATGAGGTGCCTCACGCAGGCGGCGCATGGTGAAGGCGCGGAAGGGGGCCGAGCCGGTGCCGGTGCAGATCATCATGATGTCGGCAGTCGGGTCCGAGGGCAGCAGGAAGGTGGCGCCGAAGGGCCCCGTCACCTGTACCTCGTCGCCCGCAGCGAGGTCGCAGACATAGTTGGAGCACAGGCCCTGTTCCTCGCGTTTCACGGTCAGCGAGATGTTGTGATAGCCGGGGCGTTCGCCGTCGCGCGGGCTGGACACGGAATAAAGTCGCGGCAGATGCGGTTTGCCTTCGGCGTCGGTGCCGGGGGGGATGATACCGATGCTTTGGCCTTCGAGAACCGGAAAGGGCAGGCCCGCCGGATCAAGAATGATGTGCCGTACATCGCTGTCGCTGTCCTTGTCGGTCAGCCGGTAATTGCCCTGTACCTTGACCCGGGCCGGTTTGCCGGGGGTGTACATGTTGATCACCGGCTTGCTGGCGCTCGCGGGGGCGGTTGCCTTGCCGCCCGCGCCGGCATGGGCATCGGCCAGCAGCGCAGCAACGGCATCGTCCATCGCCTCGACATCACCTTCGGCAGCGTCGCCGCCGGAAATCTCTTCCTGCTCGGGCAGTTCCATCCATTCGAACTGCTCATCCACCGAATAGGGGGTGTTCACCACCCGCCATTCGTCGATTGAACCGGTCGGGCAGACCGGGATGCAATCCATGCAAAAATTGCATTTCTCCGCGTCGACCACGACGTTCATGTCGTCATGCTCGATCGCCTCTTCGGGGCAGGTCATTTCGCAGGTGTAGCAGCGGATGCAGATCTCGGGATCGATCAGATGCTGTTTCAGCGGCGCGGTGGGGGCGTTGGTCATTCAGCTTCTCGGCGCTTTTTTGAGGATCGCATCGGGCACGGTCAGCGCATCGATCAACTCGCGACACATGCCGACACAGTCGGAACAGCCCACACAGGGGCCTTTGAGGCCATTGATCTGAACCGACACACGGTTGGCATTGGGCGTTTCAGCTTGGCTGCGGGTGATGTCCATCTGGGGATCCTCCGGTCTGGCTGTTGAATTCCGGCGCCTGCCGGTCAGTGTGACAGGCGCCGGCAAAGAGAGGGTTAAACCCTGCTTATGCCATGTGCAGTTTCACGTATTCGAAATCGCCCGGCTTGTTGTCGATGCCGACCTTGGGCGGCGAAATCCAGCTGGCGTATTTGCCCGGCTCGTAGATCGGTTTCATCAGCGACTGGATAAAGGCACCGTCTTCCTTGTTGGGCAGCCAGTCCTTGACCTTGGCATCCCACTGCTCTTGCGAGATGATGTTGCCTTCGGGGTCGCAGCGCACTGCGGAGAATACGCCGATCTGGCGGTGAAAGCCTTCGTGCGGCAGCTTCATCTCGAATTCGATGCCGTGCTTTTCGATGATCTTGTTCCAGCGGCCCACGCCACCTGCAGCGTCTTTGACGTAATCGTCGCGCAGACGCATGTTGATCGCGGTCAGGGCGGGGACCTCTTCGGCGACGATCTGACCATCCTTGACGGTGCGTACCACGTAGGTGTCGTTGGTCAGCTTGTGGTCGTCTTTCAGGCGCATTTCCATGTAACGCCCCTTGATGCCCGAGTTGAAGGCATTGGCGGCGTTGGTGGAGACTTCCTGGCCAAAGAGATCAAGTGACAGCGTGTAGTGCAGGTTCAGCTTTTTCTGGATGGTGGGCAGGTCAATGACACCCAGGTCGCGGATCTTGTTGATGTCATAGGGGTCGGTGATCCCGGCCTTGTTCATCGCTTCGCAGGTGGCCTGAATGGTCCGGCCCACACCGGTTTCGCCCACGAACATGTGGTGCGCCTCTTCGGTCAGCATGAAGCGGCAGGTGCGCGACAGCGGGTCAAAGCCCGATTGTGCCAGCGATTCCAGCTGCATCTTGCCGTCGCGGTCGGTGAAATAAGTGAACATGAAGAAGGACAGCCAGTCCGGTGTTTCCTCGTTAAAGGCACCCAGCATCCGCGGCGCCTCTTCGGAGCCGGAGGAGCGGATCAGCAGCTCGTTCGCTTCTTCGCGACCATCGCGGCCAAAGTATTTCTGCAGCAGGTAGACCATCGCCCAGAGATGGCGGCCTTCCTCGACGTTGACCTGGAACAGGTTGCGCATGTCATAGAGCGACGGCGCGGTGAGGCCCAGGAACCGCTGCTGCTCGACCGAGCCCGGCTCGGTATCGCCCTGAATGACGATCAGGCGCTTTAGCATGTTGCGGTATTCGCCCGGAACCTCCTGCCAAGCAGGTTCGCCATAGTGTTCGCCCATCGGGATGGTGCGGCCTTCGACCTGCGGCGCCAGCAGCACGCCCCAGCGGTATTCCGGCATCTTCACGTAGTCGAATTTGGCCCAGCCTTTGGGGTCGACCGAAACCGCGGTGCGCAGGTAGACCATCGATTCCTGAAAGTTCTGCGGGATCAGGTCGTTCCACCAGTTGATGTAACCGGGGTGCCATTTTTCCAGCGCTTTCAGAACCTTCTTATCGCTGGACAGGCCAACGTTGTTGGGAATCTGGGTGTCATAGCTGACATTGATGAGATCAAGCATATCGTTCCTCCGTCACGCGGCGCCGCCTTGGGCTACCGCTGTATTTCCTGGTTACACGCGTTCCATGTTGTATTCGCCGCGCTGGCCGGTGCCGTAGCGCTGCAGGGCGCCATCGCTGCCCACCGCGTTGGGGCGCTGGAAGATCCAGTTCTGCCAGGCGGTCAGGCGGCCAAAGATACGGGTTTCCATCGTTTCCGGCCCGGCAAAGCGCAGGTTGGCCTCCATGCCGGTCATCGCATCGGGGCTGAAGCTGGCGCGTTCCTCAAGGAAGATGCGCACCTCGTCCTCCCAGTCGATATCGTCAAAGGCATAGGTCACAAGGCCCAGCTCTTCGGCCTGATCGGCCTCAAGCGGCTCACCGATATGATCGCGCAGCGCCTCGACCGACTCGGGGGTGCCGAGGAACCGGGTCTGAAGCCGCGTCAGGTCGTTGCCCATCGGATAGGTGCCAAAGTTCCCTTCGCTGAGCGTGATGGCGGCCAGCGGGCGATTGTCGCCTTCGAATTCCTCCAGCATCATGTAGGAGCGGTCGACGGCCCACAGCAGTTCCGCCAGCGGCCCGGCAAAGCAGGAGCCGTGTTCGACCACGGCCACCAGCGAGCGCGAGGTCATGTCGACGCGTTTCAGCAGGCGCTTCCAGTACATCAGGATTTCATTGGCCAGCCAGTGATCGCGGTTGTTCAGCAGTAGCGCCTCATGCGCCAGCAGTTTTTCGGCGTCACCTTGGGTCTGGAACACCACGGTGCCGACTTCGCGTTCATTGAGGCGCAGATGCAGAATGGCATCGTCCAGCTCGCGCGCCAGACGCAGCAGGTAGGTCTGATCGCCTTCGGCGTGGAGCGCAGCGGTATCTGCCGGGGCATCGCCATCGGGGCCTTTCAGGGTCACGGTGGCACGGCCGCCTTTGCGGTCGATTTCGACCTCGACCAGCGTATAGGTGATCGAATCTTCGCCAAAGCTGCGGGTGATCGGACCCAGGGTGATACCGGTCAGCCCGTCTGCCTTACTGCTGGCAGCAGCAAATTCCTGGGCGCGTTGGGCAACGGTGTCGGCGAATTTCGAATTCGGTACCACCTCATCCACCAGACGCCAGTCAACGGCGCGCTGGCCTTTGACGCCTTCTTCGACCGAGCAGAAGATATCGGCCAGATCGCGGCGCACCTTGCGTTTGTCGGTGACGCGGGTCAGCCCGCCGGTGCCGGGCAGAACCGCCAGCAGCGGCACTTCGGGCAGGGCGACAGAGGAGGCGCTGTCATTGGTCAGCATGATGTAGTTGCAGGCGAGGGCCAGTTCATAGCCACCACCGGCGCAGGCGCCCTGAACGGCGGCAATGTATTTCTGACCCGAATCCGCTTCGGCGGCCTCGTAGGTGTTGCGGGTCTCGTTGGTGAATTTACAGAAGTTCACCTTGTGGGCGTGGCTGGCGCCGCCCAGCATACGGATATTGGCGCCAGCGCAGAATACCTTGTCCTTGCCCGAGCGCATGATCACCACCTTGACCTCGGGGTGTTCGAACCGCATCCGCTGCACGACGTCGGACAGCTCGATGTCGACGCCCAGATCGTAGGAATTGAGCTTCAGCTGGTAGCCGTCGAACAGCCCGCCGTCTTCGTCCACATCCATGTAGAGGTTTGCGATGGGGCCATCATACTCCACCCGCCAGTGGCGATACTTCGAAGGGTCGGTTTGAAAATCGATTGCCTGGGGCATGTCGCGCTCCTGAGTTCTGTTGTGAGTAACCTACCGCAGCTTTGCAGGCTGGCAAAGGAAAAGATGCATAATAATGCCTTCTTTCGGCATAATAATGCAGAATATTGCGGTGTGATTGCGGAATATCCGCTTTGAAAATGCATTATAGTGCACTTTTTGTGGTGTTCTCGGTCTGGCGGCGAAGGTCCAGCAGCTGCGCCCGAATCTGATCCTCCTGCAGGTCTGCGGTGATCCACAGCGCCCCTGGCAGGTCGGTCATCTGCGCGTCGGCGATATCGCAGAGCCGCTGCACCGCGCGCGGGCGCTGCATCTTCTGCTTCAGCGCTGCATTCGCGAGCTGGATCATCCCCTGCACTAGTCGTCGTTCGGCCGAGGGATCAGGCAGGGCCATCCAGACCGCTTCCCAGACCTCATGTGCTTCCCAGAAATAACCGGTCCGGAAATACTGACATCCGGCACGCCAGGCGTCTGACGCGAAAACAGCCCCAAGGGGCTGTTCCGGTCTTGCTGTCTCGCAGATCGCATCGAAGGTGCCTTCCGGATGCCGGGGCGTCTGGCCCGGGATATGGGCGTGCGGCGGATCCGGAAAACGGGCCATGTCAGGCGGTTTCGACCTCGGCGGCCTCGATCCGGGCCAGACGGCTGGTGAATTCGGCGACCGCGTCGATGACCTTTTGTGGCTGGTCCTGTTGTGGGCTGTGGCGACAATCCTCCAGCACCAGCATATCGCAGGGGCAATAGGTGCGTTCCTCGATCACCTCGACCTGGGCGAGGGTGCCGTATTGGTCCTCGCGGCCCTGAATGGCCAGAACCGGCACCCGCAGATAGTCGATCACATCTGCAACGTCCCAGTCACGGAAGCCTTCGTCGAGCCAAACATCGTTCCATCCACGGAAGGCGCCTTCGGGGTCCTTATGATATTTCGCCAGCTTCTCTTTCAGATCGCCGCTGTCATAAGCCTCTTTCGCCTTGGCGATTTCCGCAAGGCCACCCGGTTCGGTGAAGAAATGCGGCGCCATCAGGATCAGCCCGCGCACCCGGTGATCCAGCACGCTGCCGCCGTAGATCGCCGCGATAGTGGCGCCGTCGCTGTGGCCCATCAGCACGCCATGCTCCAGACCGATGGTATCCAGCAGCCCGGGCAGCACGTCCTTTGCCTCGCGGGTCATGAAATCGAGCGGCCGGGGCAGGGTCACGGGATCGGACTGGCCATAGCCCTGACGAGAATAGACAAAGACGCCCCAGCCGGTGGCCGCAGCCAGTTTTTCGGGGAAATCGCGCCACAGCGCCACGCAGCCCAGCCCTTCGTGCAGCAGCACAAGGGTTGGCGCCTGATCGGGCGCGGGCCCATGGCAGGCATATTCCAGATTGGCACCGCCTGCCGTGACCGTGCCACTTCCACCCCATTCAAACGCCATCATGCATCCTCCCGCAATTTGAAGCGCTGGATCTTGCCGGTTGCCGTCTTGGGCAGGTCGTCGGCATAGACGATCCAGCGCGGATATTTCCACTTGCCGACCTTTTCCTTCACAAACGCCTTGAGATCGGCGGTCAGGGCATCGTCCCCGGTCCCGTCCTTCAGCACGATATGGGCCTTGGGTTTTTCCAGACCTTCTTCGTCGCGGGCGGGTACAACGGCAGCTTCCAGCACGGCGGGATGGGCGACCAGCGCCTGCTCCAGCTCAAACGGTGACAGCCAGATGCCGGAGACCTTGAACATATCATCGGTACGGCCACAGTAGATGAAACGGCCATCCGCGCCGCGTTCGTATTTGTCGCCGGTGCGGGTCCATTCGCCTTCGAAGGTGCTGCGGCTCTTGCCGCGCTGGTTCCAGTATCCTTCGGCGGCCGAGGCACCGCGCACCAGAAGTTCGCCGATGCCACCCGCGGGCACTTCTTCGTCGTTCTCGTCCACAAGCCGCAGCTCGTACCCCGGCACCGCCACGCCGGAGGTGCCATAGACCACATCGCCGGGCGCGTTCGACAGGAAGATATGCAGCATCTCGGTCGAGCCGACACCATCAAGGATTTCGACGCCCCAGATGTCTTCCCATTTGCGGCCGACCTCTTCGGGCAGGGCCTCACCTGCGGAAATACAGCGGCGTAGGGGCGCGTCAGGTTTCTCGGCGGTTTCCAGCGCCGCGACCGTGGCCGCATAAAGCGTTGGCACGCCGCAATAGAGGGTTGGCTTTTCTGAATCGAGGATCGACAGCACCGAGTCCGGTGTCGGACGGCCATCGAACAGGATTGTGGTGGCGCCCACCGACAGCGGGAAGGTCATGCCATTGCCCAGCCCATAGGCGAAGAACAGTTTTGCCGCCGAGAAGATTACATCGTCCTCGGCCACCTGAAGCACCTGCGCGCCATAGGTGTCGGCGGTGGCAGCCAGCGCCCCATGCACATGGCGCACGCCCTTGGGTTGCCCGGTGGAGCCAGAGGAATAGAGCCAAAAGGCGGTTTCATCGGGGCAGCAGGCCACGGCCTCCATCGGCTCTGCCCCGGCAAGGAAATCCTCGAAACTGTCGCAGCCCTCCGGCGTTTCGCCGCCGATCACCACGACGCGCTGCAGATCGGGGCAGGCGGCGACGGCAGGTTCCACCACTGGCCACAAGGCGGCGCTGACAAACAGGATGGTGGCGCGGCTATCTTTAAGGATGACCTCGTAAACCGAGGTGGACAGCAGGGTGTTGAGCGGCACCGGCACGACACCGGCCTTGAGCGCGCCCCAGAAGATCTGCGGGAATTCGATCTGATCCAGCACCAGCATGGCGGCGCGGGATTCGCGGGCTATGCCCGCCCGGCGCAGGGCGCCTGCCATCCGGTCCGAGCTTTCGGCCAGATCGCCATAGGTCAGCTGCCGCTGCGCTCCGGCGGCCTCCCGGAAGGCCACCTTGTCCGGGCGCTCGCTCCGGTGGCGATCCACAAAATATCCTGCCGCATTGCCGCTGGGTGTCATCCTCGCTCCTCCCTGATGTGCCGCGGAAGGCGCGGGGCGCTCCGGCGGCCTGCGCGGCCCTCCCCGGCGGCGCAGTCGTGTTCTGGGACGGATTAATGCACCGGTCGCAAAATAATGCAACATATCGCTGCAATAAACTGCACTATTTTGCACATATTTCCGCTGATGAAGGTCCGAGGCGGGCCGGTCTGGTGGCTCGCAGACAAAAAATCCCCCCGCCAGAGGTCTGACGGGGGGGATCAATTGCAGGGGTCGTCGGACCCGATGGTCAGTGCAGCAGCATCAGTGGCAGCAGCGTGATGATCGGGAAGGCAACCAGGATAATCACCCGGATGATGTCGGATGCCACAAAGAACATCACCGCCTTGTAGGTGTCGACCATACGGGTGGTCCGATCCATCGCGTTGATAATGAACAGGTTCATCCCCACAGGCGGAGTGATCAGGCCAACCTCGACCACGATCAGAACCAGAATGCCGAACCAGATGGCGACGTATTCCGATTCGATCCGGTTGACGCGGCCTTCGGTGACGCGGATGCCCAGTTCCTTCATCTGCTCCCGGGTCAGTTCCATGCCGTTGGCAATGGCTTCCTGTATCGAGGCCAGCATTTCAGCCCCCATGCCATCCGGCACCCCGTTGCGCAGCACCTCCATCGCTGCATCCGCCTGCATCGCGGGCAGGGACAACAGACCAAAGTCCATCACCGAGATCACCGGGAAGAAGATCGGAATGGTCAGCAGAATCATCGACAGGCTGTCCATCAGGCATCCAAAGACCAGGTAGAAGGCCAGGATCAGCGCCAGAACCACCCATGGGCTCAGCCCCTGGCTGACGACGAAATCTGCCAGTTCCTGCGGCACCTTGGTCAGCGCGAGGAAGCCGTTATAAAACCCGGCGCCCAGCACGATGAAAAAGATCATCGCGGTCGAACGGGCGGTGACGATAAAGCTATCGACCATGGTTTCGCGGTTCAGACCGCCATTCAGCCAGGCGATGAAACCGGTGCCGAATGCGCCTACGGCTGCACCCTCGGTCGGGGTGAACCAACCGGCGTAGATGCCGCCGACCACCAGGCCAAAGACCAGCAGAACCGGCCAGACCTTGACCAGGTTTTCCATCCGTTCCGCCCAGGGAACCGAGGGGCGGGTGCCCGCGCTTTCGGGGAACATGCGCACATAGATCGAAATCGCGATGACATATCCAACCGCGGCGAGGATGCCGGGAATGAAGGCTGCAAGGAACAGCTTGGCGATATTCTGCTCGGTCAGGATGGCATAGATCACTAGCACCACTGAAGGCGGGATCAGGATGCCTAGCGTGCCGCCCGCCGCCAGTGTTGCGGTCGAGAAGCCACCGGCATAGCCGTATTCCTTCAGCTCGGGCAGGGCGACGCGGCCCATAGTTGCCGCCGTGGCCAGCGAGGAGCCGCAGATGGCGCCAAAGCCGGCGCAGGCCCCGATCGAGGCCATGGCGACGCCGCCTTTCTTGTGGCCAAGGAAACTGGCGGCCGCCCTGAACAGGGCCGACGACATGCCGCCCAGCGTTGCGAAATGCCCCATCAGCAGGAACATCGGCACGATGGTCAGCGAATAAGAGGAAAAGGTCGAGTAGGTCTCGCTTTTCAGGCGCCCAAAGGCAACCTGGGTTCCGTCGGTGACCAGGATCAACCCGACCAGGCCCACCAGGAACATCGAAAGCCCGATGGGAACCCGAAGGAAGATCAGGATCATCAGGATGGGGAATGAGGATATTCCGATTTCAAGAGCTGTCACTGCTCACCCTCCACACCGTCCCACAGCTCAATGCGGCCGGTCATAAATTCGGTTGTACGCACGATCGCGACATAGATCGCCACCACAGCAGCCATGCTGGAGGCGAAGAGGCTGGCGGCATAGGCCCACCAGGTAGGAAACTCGAGCAGGAACGACGTCTCGCCATTGTAGTACTTGCCGACCATGCCGGCGCCGAGCCGTTCTGTGATCAGGGCGAGAACCCCCGCGAACAGGATCGCGACCACCATGCGCAGGAACCGGTTCACCTTGACGGGAAAGGCGTTTGCCACCACGTCGACCGAGGCATGGCCCGATGTGATCTGGCACAGTGGGATAAACGCGAAGATGGCGAATGCCACGCCGGCCTCTACCAGTTCGAAGTCCCCGTTGATTGGTCCGATGTAGTTGATCAGCCAGTCTGACAGCGCAGGAGCGAGCCCTTGCATGAGGCTTCCGTGCAGCACGCCGTTCAGCAGGCGGCCGATGATCGAAAGGCAGGTCAGGATGATCAGGAGAACGAGGACCATACCGCCCAATATGGCCATCTTCCTGGCCAACCCCATCATGAGCTTTTGCATGGTGTTTACCCTTTTCTGAGTACGCAAAGGGCCGCGGCACGGGTGCGCTGCGGCCCTTTGACTATGCTACCGCTTACTTCACGTATTGCGGTGTGTATTTTTCGATCAGGTAGGTTGCTTCTTCCAGCAGGGCCTGCCCGTCGATGCCTTTTTCAGTCATGTCGGCCAGCCATTTGTTGTAGATCGGCTGAGCCAGCGCGCGCCACTCGTCGGTCTGTTCCTGGCTGAGGGTGATGACGTTGTTGCCGTTGTCCAGCGCAAATTCGCGGGCCGGGCCGTCGGAATCTGCTTGGGTGCCGCCGGCGAAGACGGAGAACTCCAGACCGGAGTTGTCGTCGATGGCCTTCTTCAGATCATCGGGCAGGCTTTCATACTTGTCCTTGTTCATCGCCAGAACGAAGGTCAGGGTATAAAGCGCCTTGCCGGTGAATTCGGTGTGGTTCTCGACCAGTTCCGGAACTTTCAGAGCGGTGGTGACTTCCCACGGGATGGTGGTGCCGTCGATCACGCCTTTGGACAGGCCTTCGGGAATCGCGGGAACCGGCATGCCGACGGGGGTTGCGCCCAGTTCGGTCAGCAGCGCGTTGACCGAGCGGGAACCGCCACGGATCTTCATGCCCTGCAGGTCGGCGGGGGTTTCAACCGGATCCGTGGTGTGGATCATACCGGGGCCGTGCACCCAGGTGCCCAGGATGTGGACGTCCTTGAACTCGGTGTCCTTCATGTGGCGTTCGAACATTTCCCAATAAGCGTGCGAGGTGGCACGCGCGTTGGTCATCATGAAGGGCAGTTCGAAGACTTCGGTCGACGGGAAGCGGCCCGGCGTGTAGCCGACCACGGTCCAGACGATGTCGGCAACGCCGTCGATGGCCTGGTCCATCAGTTCCGGCGGCTTGCCGCCCAGCTGCATGGAGGGATAGCGGTCGATCTTGATACGGCCATTCGAGGAGGCCTCAACGTTGTCGGCCCAGACATCCAGAACCAGTTTCGGCACATTTGCCTGCGCCGGCAGGAATTGGTGCAGCTTCAGCGTTACCTCCTGCGCGAAGGCGGATGTGGCGCATACTGCGGCAATGGCCGCCGCGCCTGCTGCGCCAAGAATCTTTCTGCGAGTGGTCATGTGATTCCTCCCTTTGACCCTACTTCCAAGCAACATAATGCAGGCAACTAACATTATTGCAATATATTGCCTATTTTCTTTCTGTTTTGGTCCCTTCCACACCCCTGCGGATCACAAAACAAACTTCGCTGACCTCCTGCTATTTGGTGCATTTGTAACCATCAACAGCAGATCATGCATTTTTCACTCATGAATTGGCTGGTCCCAAATCAGCGCTCAGACTCGTTTAGAAAATGTTACAAGATTTTCATATCTGAGCCGTGATGGATACATTCGAGCATTTCATTTCGTGAAGATCAATCACTGATTGGCGCAGGAGCCATGAAAAAAGACATTTCGGCGGATCGCTGCCTTGCCGCTGCGGTCGCAACCCTCCCTATCGCTGCGCAGGACTGTGGTACGCTTTGCGCACAGCCCTGTAATTGATAGGGCCAAGGCGCCGGGATCAGGAATGGACCCAGCGCACATATTCTTGACGGTTTCGAACCTTCGGGGCGGCTCTATGGCCCTTTGATCTTATTCAGCGGCGCTGAGGGTCAGTTCGACCTGACTCAACCCGTCGATTCCGCCAGTCATCGACTGTCCGGCTGTTACCGCTCCCACTCCTGCTGGGGTGCCGGTGAGGATCAGATCGCCCGGCCGCAGGTGGTAATAACCCGACAAGTGGCAGAGGATGTCCTCGACCGACCAGATCATCTCATCCAGGCTGGCATCCTGACGTATTTCACCGTCGACGCTAAGCCAGATCCGCTTGCCCGCTGGGCCGTCCCAGTCAGCGCTGCGGGTCAGGGGGGCGAAAACCGTGCCTTGCTCCAGATCCTTGCCCAGATCCCAGGGGCGCCGTTTGTCCTTTGCCTGCCCCTGCAGATCCCGGCGTGTCATGTCCAGCGCGCTGCCATAGCCATAAACCGCTGTGCGGGCCTCTTCCGGCGTGGCGCGGAACAGCGGCGCGCCGATGGCCACGGCCAGCTCCATCTCGTGGTGGAAATCAGAGGTGCCAAGCGGGTAGGGCACGGTAGCGCCGGTCAGAATCGCATTGGCTGCGGATTTGGTGAAGTAAAAGGGCGCTTCGCGGTCGACCTCATTGCCCATCTCGGCAGCATGTGCGGCGTAGTTGCGCCCGACGCAGAAGATACGCCCGATGGGATAGGTGCGGTCCTCTCCCAGAACCGGGATCGTAGCGGTTTCGGGCAGGGTAAACAGGGTATCGGTCATCTCGGGCGCTCCTGATGGTCACGGGCTGGGCTGTGGTATCGTGATGGATGCCTAGCACAGGAAAACCCGTCTCGCAGCCCCGCACGGACCGATCACGGACAGCGACAGATCAGAGGCGCTCGGGGCCAAGATACTACAACAATTTCAGGAGAATGATATGGTGCCCAGAAGAGGACTCGAACCTCCACGTCCATACGGACACTAGCACCTGAAGCTAGCGCGTCTACCAATTCCGCCATCTGGGCACGGGTTGGTGAGGGGCCGTATAAGCAGAGTCGCGCGGGGCGTCAAACTCAAAATGCGCCCAATGTCACAAATTTTTTGTGCGGGGATGGCTGCTGCCGATGTCCCGCGAATTCAGGCGGTTGATGGGGCCTTTCTGGCTGGACCGTTGCAATAGCCGACCGGGTGGGTGATTTTTCCCGTGCAATTTGATCCTGCGCAAAGTCAGCGCGCGCCTGAGCGGCAAAAAGGCGGTATGACACAGATTGACCGCCTTGCCGCCCTTGGCCTGTTTGACAGCCGGGTGCCCCGCTACACCTCCTACCCGACCGCTCCGGTCTTTTCTTCC
Organism: Pseudophaeobacter sp. 1A09344; assembly: GCF_041008745.1. NCBI lineage: Bacteria > Pseudomonadati > Pseudomonadota > Alphaproteobacteria > Rhodobacterales > Roseobacteraceae > Pseudophaeobacter > Pseudophaeobacter sp. 1A09344. Next base: position 141,524 of record NZ_JAXGFS010000006.1, on the reverse strand, counting down.
GCCGTGGGTGCGGCGGAACAGGTCGGGCATCTTGATGCGCTTGATCCGGCGGTTCCGGTTTCGGTGTATCTGCATATCCCGTTCTGCGAGCGGCTGTGCTGGTTCTGCGCTTGCCGGACCCAGGGCACCCGTCGGCCCGAGCCGGTGGAAAGCTATGTCGAAACGCTGGAGGCCGAGCTGAAGCTGGTCGCGCCGCATCTGCCCGCGGGGCTGCAGATGGGGCGGTTGCACTGGGGCGGTGGCACGCCGACCATCCTGCCGCCAGCGCTGATCCACAGGCTGGCCCAGGCGGTCAAGGCGGTCTTCCCGCCGACGCCGGACTGGGAGTTCTCGGTCGAGATCGACCCGACGCTGGTGGACCGGGACAAGATCGCGGCGCTGGCCGAAGAGGGCATGAACCGGGCCAGCATCGGTATTCAGGACTTCAATCCCGAGGTGCAGGCCGCCATCGGCCGCGAGCAGCCCTACGAGGTGACGCGCGCCTGCGTCGAGGATCTCCGCGAGGCGGGGATCACCTCGCTTAATGCCGATCTGGTCTATGGCCTGCCGCATCAGGACGCCGCGCGTCTGGCCGATACGGTTGAAAAGGTGCTGAGCCTTGGGCCGGACCGGATCGCGCTGTTCGGCTATGCCCATGTGCCCTGGATGGCGAAACGGCAGGAGCTGATCGACGAATCCGCTCTGCCCGGTGATCCCGAACGCTATGATCTGGCCTGCGCGGCTGCGGATCAGTTCCGCGCCGCTGGTTATGAAACGATTGGTATCGACCATTTTGCTCTGCCCGAGGACGGCCTCGCCAAGGCGGCCAAAAGCGGCCACCTGCGGCGCAATTTCCAGGGCTATACTGATGACCGGTGCCCGACGCTGATCGGGTTGGGCGCCTCTTCGATTTCGCGTTTTGCCGGGGGATATGTGCAGAACGCCGCTGCGACCCCCGCCTATGTGGAGCGGATCGAAAAGGGGCAGCTCGCCGGGGCACGGGGCCACGAGATGAGCGAAGAGGACCATCTGCGTGGCCGCGCCATCGAGATGATCATGTGCGATTTCCGTCTGGACCGCGCCGCGCTGGAACGAGAGTTCGGAGATCTGTCGCGCAGTATCGATCCCGATCTGGTCGCCGTTCAGGCCCGGTTCGGGGATCTGGTGACTCTTGACGCCAAGGCGCTGGAAATCCGCCCCCAAGGGCGCGCCCTGACCCGGCTGATCGCAAGCCATTTTGATGCCCATAAACCCGAAGGCGCCCGCTATAGCCGTGCCTCCTGAGCCGCGTGTGCCGGGGTCTGTGTGGCCCCGGCGTCAGCATCCTCGTCAGCGGGGCATCGGGTTGCGGGCCTTGTTGTAGACCGTCCAGTCGGTGATTTCCGGATAATACATCTGGCGCCAATGGCGTACGCGCGGGTTCATCACCCGGCGCCACAGCGGCGGCATCATCGCAGCCACCGTCATCACCGGATAGCCATAGGGCAGCTGCGGCGCGTCTGCCTCGGTATAGTTCTGCAGCAGCGGGAAGCGCCGGTCGGGTTTATAGTGGTGATCGGAATGGCGTTGCAGATTGATCAGCAGCCAGTTTGACGCCTTATGCGCCGCGTTCCAGGAATGGCAGGGGCGCACCGGTTCGTATTTGCCGTCCCCCAGATGTTTGCGGGTCAGCCCGTAGTGTTCGACGTAGTTGACCAGCTCCAGCTGCCAGATGGCGACGCCCGCCTGCACCAGAAACAGCACCAGCCCGCCAAACCCGCCCAGCAGAACCGCCAGCACCAGCATGGCCGCCTGCAGCGCCCAGTAGCGGAAGAACGGATTGGCCGGATCGCTCCAGGGGCGGTCCTTCTTGGCCAGTTTTTCCTTTTCGGCGCGGAATGCCGATTGCCAGCATTGCCGCAGCACCCGCGGGTAAAAGCGGTGGAAACCTTCATTGTAGCGCGCGGTGACAGGATCGCGCGGCGTGCCGACATAGCGGTGATGCACCAGCAGGTGTTCGGAGCGGAAATGCGAGTAAAGCACCATCGCCAGCAGGATATCCGCCAGCCAGCGTTCCGCCCTGCTGCGCTGGTGCATCAGCTCGTGACTGTAGTTGATGCCCACGGTGCCGCTGACCACGCCCATGCCAAAGAAGATGCCGAATTTTTCCAGCCCACTCAGTGCCTCGCTGCCCGCCACGTAGAAGATCAGGCCAAACAGCGTCAGGAACTGGATCGGCACCCAGGCGATGGTCAGCAGGCTGTACCAGCGCAGATCCTCTTCGGGCGTCATCGGGTCGGCATTGTCGAGGTTGAGGCCGAAAACCCCGTCGAGCGCCGCAAAGAGATACCATGTCACCAGTGGCGTCAGCAGTACCCACCAGCCACCCATGATGGCGGAGAACCACAACAGCGGCACCAGCAGGAAGGACAGCCAGAACGGCAGGGCCGATTGCCAGCGGCTCAGGGTTTCCGGGGCGATCTTGGCGGCGATCATCGTCAGCACTCCCAAAGTATGGCGCGTCGGGAAAACCCTAAGCCGGGTCCGGCCCAAACCCAAGAGGTCGAATGGCCTCAGTCGCCGCCGGTCTGCCCGCCACGCCACAGGTCAAAGGCCTTGCGCATCACCGTCGGCAGGTCCGAGGGACGAAACGCGTGTCGGGTGATGATCTCCTGTTGCTCCGCAGGTTCAAAACCCTCTGGCAGCTCTGCCACCATCACCCGCAGGATCAGGTGGAAATGGGTGAAGGTATGGCGCACCTCGGCGCCGAGATCCTGCCAATCCGCGTCAAACGGCGGCGCAGGCTGGGGCGACTCGCCCCATTCCGGGCCGGGCCAGCCCAGCATCCCGCCCAAAAGCCCCTTGTCCGGTCGCCGCTCCAGCAGCCAGTCCCCGGCGCTGCTGCGGGCCAGATAGACGATGCCGTGACGGGTGGGCTTGGCTTTCTTTGGGGTCTTCTTTGGCAATTCAGGCGCGGTGCCTGCGATTCGCGCAGCGCAGGGCTCCCGCCAGGGGCAGATGCCGCAGGCGGGTGATTTCGGGGTGCAGATGGTGGCGCCCAGATCCATCACCGCCTGTGCATAGCAGCCGGGACGGACCTCAGGGGTCAGCTCGGCGGCGCGGTCCTTCAGCAGCGGTTTTGATCCCGGCAGCGGATCGTGAATATCATGCAGCCGCGCCATCACCCGCTCCACATTGCCATCCAGAACGGTTTCGGGGCGGTCGAATGCGATCGAGGCGATGGCCGCCGCCGTATAGGGGCCGATCCCCGGCAGTTTCAGCAGCGCCTCGTAGCTGTCGGGAAAAGTGCCATCCAGCTCCTGAGCCACCACCCGGGCGCATTTCAGCAGGTTGCGGGCGCGGGCGTAGTAGCCAAGGCCCGCCCATTCCGCCATTACGTCGGCATCCGCGGCCGCGGCAAGGTCCTCGACCCGGGGCCAGCGGGCGGTGAAGCGCTGAAAATAGTCGGTCACGGCGGCCACGGTGGTCTGCTGCAACATCACCTCGCTCAGCCAGACACGATAGGGGTCGGGCCGCACCCCGGCGGCGCGGTCTGCCGGGCCGGTCCGCCAGGGCATGTCCCGCGCCTGCCGGTCGTACCAGTCCAGGATGTCGCGGCTGAGCCCGCCTGGATCTGCATTCAGATCACGCATAGTTTACTCCCGGTTCCTGCCTTTTTCTGGCCCCTGCAAACGGACCCTTTACAATAGGGCGGTCAGTCACGCAAAACCACAGTTATGGCATTCAGGCGCAGCAGCACACGCGGGTTCGCACGGACTTCCAAGCTTTTGAACGACCAGATCCGCAAGGCTGGCGAAAGTCGGGGCTTTGCGGTGTCGCGCCTGTTGACCCATTGGGAAGAGATCGTCGGGGCCGATCTGGCGGCAATGGCCCGGCCGGTCAAGGTCGGCTATGGGCGCAGTTCTTTCGGAGCAACGCTGACGGTGCTGACCACCGGGGCCAATGCGCCGATGCTGGAGATGCAGAAGGAACGGCTGCGCGAAAAGGTGAACGCGGTCTATGGCTACAATGCGATTTCCAAGGTGCTGATCACCCAGACCGCGCCGATCGGGTTTTCCGACGGTCAGGTCTCGTTCAAATACGCACCCAAGGAGAACACCCCACTGCAGCCTGATCCACAGGCCGTATCCGAGGCCGCCGCGGCGGCCGAAGGGGTGGGAAACGAAGAGTTGCGCGCCGCGCTGGAACGGCTGGGGCGCAACGTTCTGACAAAACAGAAAACAATTCGAAAGGGGTATGAATGACCCGTCTTATGTCTGGTGTCTTTGCCGTGGTGGCTGTCGCTGCCGGCGCCTATGCCATCTCTGGGCTGAGTGGCCAAAACCGGCTGCCCGAAAACCCGCTGATCGGGGCCGCCTATGCCCAGGACGCGGAGGTCGATACCTCGACCATCACCGAAATGGTGCAGGGCGCCGAGGACGCGCCGGTGACCCTGATCGAATACGCTTCTTACACCTGTCCGCATTGTGCCAACTTCCACACGGGCCCCTACAAGAAGCTGAAAGAGGAATATATCGACACCGGCAAGGTGAAGTTCATCTACCGCGAGGTCTACTTTGACCGCTACGGTCTTTGGGCTTCGATGATCGCGCGCTGCGCTGGTCCCGAGAAATTCTTTGGCATGACCGATCTGATCTTCAAGGAGCAGTCCGACTGGGCCCGTGCCGGTGGCGCCACCGAGATCGTTGACGCGCTGCGCAAGATCGGTCGCCTCGCCGGGCTTGAGAACGATCAGCTGGAAGCCTGCCTGCAGGATGGCACCAAGGCGCAGACTCTGGTGACCTGGTATCAGGAAAACGCCGAAGAGCACGACGTGACCGCGACGCCGTCCTTCGTGCTGAACGGCAAGAAGATCGAAAACCAGTCCTATGACTCCTTCAAGGCGCTGATCGAGGCCGAACTGGAAGGTTGATCCCCCTTCCGGATCCACGCGAACAGAAAACCCGGTCCGATGTGGCCGGGTTTTTCATTGGTCATATCAGAAGATCACGTTGATCCGCTGTGAGCCCAATTTCCCGGGTGCTGCGCTCTGCTCGAATGTCTGCTTGGCATAGTACATAGAGCTCTGGCTCCAAACTGATTTGAGAAGGTTGAGAGAAATAATGACAACTGGATTAACTGGAAGCTGCCTATGCGGGCAGGTAGCTTACGACACGGGTAGCGAGCCGCTTTGGATCACCATTTGCCATTGCCGTTTCTGCCAACGTGCCACGGGCTCGGATCGAATGATCCAGCCAGTTTTTGAGAGGCGTGGATTTAACTTCGGAGCTGTCAGACCGAAGGTCTATACACAACCGTCAGACGGAAGCGGCAAGAATATCAACGTACACTTCTGTCCGGATTGCGGAACAAAACTGGCGCTGACTTTCGAACGGTGGCCAGACAAGATCGGCCTCTACATTGGAACGCTGGATAACCCTCATGCGGTCAAGATTGGGCCCGACAATTGCAAGCACATCTTCGTCTCCGAAGCGCAGCCAGGGACCCTCCTGCCTCCGGAAGTGAAGGTCTTTGATCGTCACGTAGCGGAGAGCGATGGTACGCCAATCGAGCCAACCATTTATTCGAAGCCCGTCACCACTTAACAAAAGCAGCCGTTCGCGCAGCCGCAGCGAATGATCCCTTCTGTCCGCACATATGACCAACACGATTTTCTGACATGGCCTATTCTTTTCGTGGCTAGGGCGGTGGCGGTGCCGCCCGCTTCAGAAGATCAATCAGCGGGTCTGCCTCTTCGATCTCAAGCCGCACCGGCAGGGTGATCACCTTGTGGCGGAAACTGGCGGGCAGGCGCACAGCGTCCTTTTCGGTGGTGACCAGCTGCGCGTTCAGCGCCTTTGCATCGGATTCGAGCCGGGTCAGAAGCGCCGTTGGCAGGCTCTGGTGATCGTCCAGCGCCTCGGCCCGGGCCAGATCGGCGCCAAGAGTGCGCAGGGTGTCAAAGAACTTCTGCGGATAGCCGATGCCGGCAAAGGCCAGAACCCGGGTGCCCTGCCAGGGCATGCCGGTTTGCAAAGGCGCCAGATGGGCCGAAACATGTGGCATTCCCTTCAGCGCCGCACCCCAGAGGTGGGCGAACTTCTCCTGCGCCGCAGGGGCGCCGATGGACAAGACGACATCGGCGCGCGCCAGACCTTCGGCCACCGGTTCGCGCAGCGGCCCGGCGGGCAGGCAGCGGCCATTGCCGAAGCCCCGTGCCGCATCCACCACCACCAGTGACAGATCCTTGGCCAGGCTTGGGTTCTGAAACCCGTCGTCCAGCAGGATCACCGTCGCCCCGGCAGCTGCAGCGGCGCGTGCCCCGGCGGCGCGGTCGCGGGCCACCCAGACATTGGCAAAGGCGGCCAGCAACAGCGGCTCATCCCCGGTTTGCGAGGCCTTGTGGCGGGCGGGAATGACCTCTTCGGGGCCAATCAGCGTGCCGCCATAGCCGCGGCTGACCACATGCGGGTCGTGCCCCATGGCGCGCAGGGTCTCGATCAGCCAGATCACCGTCGGCGTCTTGCCGGTGCCGCCAGCATTGAGGTTGCCGACGCAGATCACCGGCACGTCGACCTTCGCTGGCGTGCCCTTGGCAAGCCGGGAGCGGGTCACCGCGCCATATAGACGGCCCAGCGGCGCCAGCAGGATGGCGCGCAGATCAAAGGCGCCGGGCGCCTTGTTCCAGAACTCAGGAGGCCGCATTACGCTCCTCCCTCAGGTCGAGCAGATCCTGCACCCGGTCGATCAGCTGATCAGTCATCGCTGCGCCCTCTGTGACGGCTTCCCAACCTGCCAATGCCATTTCCGCCGCCATATCGGGGGCCGACAGGTGCAGCACCATTTCAGCCAGCTCCTGGGGTGTGTAGATGCATTCGGCAGCACCGCAATTCGCCAGCTGAGCATAGATCTCCTGATGCCGCACGGTGCCGGGACCGTGCAGAATGGCCGAGCCGAGCGCGGCGGCGTCCAGCGGCGAATGACCCTCGCGGCCCCGGTGCAGGCTGCCCGCCATCAGGCAGACAGGCGCCAGCCGATACCAGAGGCCAAGGTCGTCCTTGTCCGCCAGCAGAACCTGCGTGTAATCGTCCGGTTCATCCCCGGCGTCCCAATCGGCATATTGCAGCCCGCTGTCCTTCAGGGCGGCGCGACATTCATTGAGGCCACCATAGCTGTCTGGTGACAGCACAAGGATCAGCCGGTGCAACAGCCGCAGAGCGATCCTGTGTGCCTCCAGAACCATCGGCAATTCGTCCGGGCGCACTTGCGCCGCCAGCCAGACGGGACGGCTGCCAAGCACCCCTTGCAACTCTGTCAGTTCCTCGTCGTTGCAGCCGGGCGGCGAGGTCGAGATCCGCAAACGTCCGGCCATCTGCAGCTTGTCCGGCGAAATGCCGGTGCGCTGCAACTGGCTCTGGACCTCGGCATCGGGAGTCAGGATCGCAGCGAAGCCATCCAGCATGCGGCGGCGCTGATCGGGCAGCCAACGGCTGGTGCGGCTCGGCAGTTCCTTCTCCGTCAGATCAACCAGCAGCGCGTCGATGCGTTGTTCGCGCATGTGCCGCAGCAGGACGCGGCGCAGCCGTCCGCCGGACCAGATGCAGAAATCCGGGCGCCAGAGGTTCAGAAAGGCGCGCACATCCGTCGGGCTGTCAGGGGGCAGGTGCCCAGCGGGGATATCGCAGCCTTCGGCCTCGGGCGGGGGCGCCATGTCCGGCTCCCAGGTGGCGAGAACCGACAGATCCGGCCGCGCCGTCTTAAGCCGGTTTCCGACATCGCAGAGGGCCATGTAGCGTTCGGTGCTGGTCGCATGCACCCACAGCACTTCCCCCTCCGGACGCGGAGGCAGGTCAGTGCTGGTAACCGTCCTTGATACGGGGCGGGAGCTGCGGCTGGGCATATGGGGCGTCCAAAAATTCATCTGCGTGTCGCGGGCAACCGGTGTGGTCGGACCGTAACGTCCGGATCAGCTTGCAATGCCGGGGCCGTCGGGGTCCAGCGCCTCGATCAGCTCCTTATGCAGGGCCGGAGGTCCGGCCACCACCCCATTGAGCAATGGCACAGGATTGTTGAACCTCAGGTCCTGGCCCAGACGGTCGGTCGCCTGCCCGCCAGCCTCGCGCAGGATCAGATCGCCGGCGGCGATGTCCCATTCCCAACTGCGGCGCAGGGTCAGCATGGCACCGGCGCGCCCGTCTGCGACCTTGGCCATGCGATAGGCCAGCGACGGGCGATAGCTGCGGGTGAAACCGGGGGCATTGCGGGTACGCCAATGTTCGGCGGCGAGGTTGGGCCGCGCGGTCAGCACCTCGGCCAGCGCCAGATCGGTCAGCGAGGAGGCGCGGATCGGGGTGCCATTCCGGGCAGCTCCCTGTCCCTGTGCCGCGGTGTACATCAGACCGCGCTGTGGCAGGTAGATCACCGCAGCGGTGACCCGGCCCGCGGTGGCAATGGCAAGAGAATGCGCCCAGGTGCGCGAGCCTTCGGCAAAGGCGCGGGTGCCGTCTATGGGGTCGATGATGAAGACGCTGTCACGGGTAAGCCGATCAGCGCTGTCCTCGGTCTCTTCGGACAGCCAGCCATAGTCAGGCCGTGCCTCGGGCAGCATTTCTTCCAGCAGCGCATTCACCGCCAGGTCCGCCTCGGTCACCGGACCCTGACCGCCGGGCTTGTCCCAGCGCCGCGCCGTTGGCCCGCTGTAGCGGCTGGCGATCTCGCCCGAAGCCTCGGCGGCGGCGATCAGCAGTTCGAGGTCCGTAAGGCCCTTTGCCTGCTCTTCTGTCTGGGCGTCGTCAATTGCCGGCAAGCGTCATCCCCTCGACCAGCAGCGATGGTACGACGCGGGACAGGTAGCTCCGCGCGTCATTGGCGGGTACGATCCGCATCAGCATGTCGCGCAGATTGCCCGCGATGGTGCATTCGTTCACCGGATAGGCGATTTCACCGTTCTCGACCCAGAAGCCTGAGGCGCCGCGTGAGTAATCGCCGGTGTTGGGATTGATGGTTGAGCCGATCAGCGAGGTGACCAGCAACCCGGTCCCCATGCCCGCGATCAGATCGGCGCGGCTTTGATCGCCTTGGGTCAGCGCCACGTTCCAGTTCGACGGCGACGGCACTGAGCCGATGCCACGGGCGGCGTTTGCGGTGCTTTCCATCCCCAGTTTGCGGGCCGAGGCCAGATCCAGCGTCCAGCCGGTCAGGGTGCCGTCCTCGACGATGGCGCGGCGGCGGGTGGCCAGACCTTCACCATCAAAGGGGCGCGAGCCTGCAATGCGGGGGCGGTGGGGATCCTCGATCACCGACAGATGCTTGGGCAGCACCTGCTGTCCCAGACTGTCCTGCAGCCAGGAGGAGCCGCGTGCGATGGCAGCGCCATTCACCGCCGACAGAAGATGACCGATCAGCGATGCGGAAATCCGTTCGTCGAACAGCACCGGATAGGTGCCGGTCTTGGGCCTGCGTGCGTTCATCCGCGCCACGGTGCGTTCCCCGGCGCTGCGACCGATCTCTTCGGCGCTGCGCAGGTCGCTTTGATAGGTGCGGGAATCGCCGTCGTAATCACGCTCCATCCCGGTGCCGGTGCCCGCGATGCCGGTGCAGGAAATCGACCGGCCGGTGCGGGTGTAGCCGCCGGAAAACCCGTTCGAGGTCGCCAGATAGACCGAGCTGCGGCCATAGCCCGCGCCTGCGGATTGCACCTGGCTGATCCCGTCGATGGCCTGACAGGCGGCTTCGGCGGCCAGCGCATCCTCTTGCAGGGCGGCTGGGGCCGGATCGGCGGTGGGGTCGTTCAGATCCAGCGCCGCAAGGTCCCAGTCCTGCGCCAGCTGATCCGGTGCGGCAAGGCCGGTATAGGGGTCCTCGGGCGCCTCTCGGGCCATGGCCACGGCGCGTTCGGCCATGGCGGCAATGGTTTCGGGGCGGCTGTCGGAGGAGGAGACCAGCGCCTGACGCTGTCCCAGGAAGACGCGCAATCCCAGATCGGTGCCTTCGGAGCGTTCGGCATGCTCCAACCGGCCCTCGCGCACCTCGATGCTGAGGGAACTGCCTGCAGCGGCCATAGCATCGGCAGCATCCGCGCCTGCCTTGCGGGCGGCATCGATCAGGGCATGGCAAAGCGTCTCGGGGGTCTGGGTCATGGGCGTCTCGGGCCATCCTGTTGCTGCGGGTCGCCATAGAGCTAGCCAGAGGAACCCCCTGCTGCAAGGGCGCAGGGACAATTGCCGCAAGAAAAAGGGACCGCGCAAAGGCGGTCCCGTAAAGCGTTTTTGCTGTGGGTCAGCTTATTTGATGCGCTGGCCGTTGGCGAGGATCTTGCCGTCTTCGGAAATCTCGATCTTCGAGTTCAGCGTGTCTTCGCCTTCGCCGGGAACAGCCAGCATGCCCATCATCATCCGGGCGCCCATGGCGTCATCATCGCTCATCAGGCCCATTTCGATCAGCTTGTCCATCAGGGTGTTGGCACCGGTCAGCGACAGGTTCGCTTCGCCCGAGGGGGCCGGCATGCCGTCAAAGCTGGTCAGATCATCGTTGTTGAAGGCGAAATCGCCGGTACCGGTCAGCTTGGCACCCGCTGCCGAGACCAGCAGCTCCTGGATGGTGACCGCGTTCAGCTCACCCGGTGCGACCTCGCCATCCTCGACCTTTTCCATGGCTTCGGCATCGAAGACGTCGAACAACACCTTGCCCTTGCCGGTGAGGCTCAGCACGACGCTGGCCGGATCATGCGGCAGGGCGCCGGCCGGATCGACCATGCCCCAGAGCATTTCCGGAACCGCGAAGTCGCGCAGCGCCACGCCAAGCGCGAAGTCCTGTTCTTCCTCGGACTTGGCAAGGGGGATGGTGATGTTGAAACCAGCCTCGGCCATGCTGAGCGCCAGCGGGAAGGGAATGTCCGATCCGGTGACGTTGAAGGCCATGTCCTTTTGCGTGACGTCATAGGTCAGTTTGCTTGCGTCCATTGCAACGCCAAAGTTGCCGCCGCCCGAGGTGCTGTCAAAGGTCAGGCTGTCGCTGCCATCCTGAAAGGCAAAGGCAGAGGTGCCGCTCGTGTAGGAGAAATCGGTATCAAGACCAAAACCGGCGGCCAGCAGCGCAGAGAAATCACCGCTCTTGTCCAGATCGGCCGGAACCGTGCTGGTGCCATGCGCCTGAAGCTGCTGCATCGCGCCGTTAAAGGAGGCGAAATCCTCGCTGTCCGGATCCTTGAAACCAAGATCATAGCTCAGCGCTGAAGCGGTCCAGGTCTGATCGTAGCTGCGCACCCCGGCCAGCGACATGGTGGTTTTTGTCACCATGTCGGACAGGGAGACGGTGCCCCGGATCGCATCCTGGGGGATGTCCTCGCCAGTGGCTTCCAGCCCGTCCAGCGTCATCGTCATCTCGCTGGTGGCATAGTCATAGGTCATGTTCTCGGAATCACCCGAGACCGTCACCGGCGTGCCGTCGTGGGTGATGATCAGATTTACCGTCAGCTTGTCATCATCTTCGCTGGCGCGCACGGTCAGCGGAAATTCCTTGGGCACCAGAATGCTGACGGTTCCGTCGCTATTCTCGGTGAATTTGATCTCGGGCATGCTGAGCCCGGCGGTCACGTCTTCTTCGTCGGGGATCGGCATCATCATCGACAGATCGGACACCGTCAGCGTGTCGCCCGACATGCTTTCGGTGGCGGTCACCTCGTAACCGGTACCGGTCATGTAGGATTTCCAGTCGGACCAGACGTCCTTGGCGCTGAGATCGGCCAGCGCCCCCTGGGCGGAAACAGTCAGAAGAAGAGCGGCGCCACAGCTGCGCGCGAGAAAAATGGACATGGGTGAAACCTTTCGTAGCAAGCGTTGGATACCATGGTCCGTCGCGGCGCCACCGGCGTCAAGGGGCCTGGGGCTGGACCGTTCCCCCTAGGGAGTTTACCACAGAGGGGAACCACTGTCGCGATACAGGTATTGGAGAGAAATCATATGGATATGCAGGGCAAGACGGTCGTCATCACAGGGGCCAGCCGCGGTATCGGAGCCGATGCAGCAAGGGTTTTCGCCGCCGCGGGGGCCAACCTGGCGCTGCTGGCGCGCAGCACCGATGCGCTGGGCGAACTGGTCGGGGAACTCGGCGGAAATGCGCTCGCCTTTGCCTGTGATGTGGCGGAACCAAGCGCGGTTGCGGCGGCGCTGGAAAAAGCACACGAGCATTTCGGAAGCCTTGATGTGCTGATCAACAACGCCGGGGTGATCGAACCGATCGCGCGTCTGGAAGAGGCCGATCCAGCGGCCTGGGGCAAGCTGATCGATATCAACATCAAGGGTGTATTCAACGGCATCCGCGCGGCACTGCCGTTGATGAAACCCGCCGGGGGCGGCACCATCATCACGGTGAGTTCCGGCGCTGCGCATAACCCGCTGGAGGCCTGGAGCGCCTATTGCACCTCAAAAGCCGGGGCTGCGATGCTGACTCGCGCCCTGCACCTGGAGGAAGGCGGCAACGGCATCCGCGCCATGGGCCTGTCGCCGGGCACCGTCGCGACCCAGATGCAGCGCGAGATCAAGGCCAGCGGCATCAACCCGGTCAGCGAGCTCGATTGGGAAGATCACATTCCCGCAGAATGGCCCGCCAAGGCGCTGTTGTGGATGTGCGGCAGCGATGCCGATGATTTCCTCGGCCAGGAGATTTCCCTGCGTGAAGACGCGATCCGCCGCCGGGTGGGCCTGATATGATCAACCTAGAGATTTCGAATGAGGGCCTCTGGGTGGTGACGATCAACCGCCCGGACAAGGCGAACTCGCTGACGGGTGAGATGTTGACGGAACTGGCCGAGATCGCTGAACGCGCGGGCGAGGCGCGAGGCTTTATCCTGACCGGCACCGGCAAGGTGTTTAGCGCGGGCGCCGATCTGGAGGCGGCGCGCGCGGGGCTTGCCACCTCGCCGTTGTGGGAACGGCTTTCGGGCGCCATCGCGGCGCTGCCCTGCCTGACCATCGCGGCGCTGAACGGCACGCTGGCCGGGGGCGCCAACGGCATGGTGCTGGCCTGTGATATCCGTCTGGCGGAGCCTTCGGCAAAATTCTTCTATCCGGTGATGAAGCTTGGCTACCTGCCGCAGCCTTCGGACCCGGCGCGCATGGTGGCGCTGATCGGCCCGGCGCGCACCAAGATGATCCTGGCCGCTGGTCAGAAGATCGAGGCCGAAGAGGCCTGCGCTTGGGGGCTGGTGGACCGGATCGTGGAACCGGGTGCCCTGATGGACAGCGCCCGCGCCCTGCTGAGCGATGCGCTGGCGGCCAAGCCGGAGATTGCACGCGGTATTCTGGAGATGTGCCGCTAAGAGGGGCAGGGGCGGCTCCCGCCCGTCCTTGGGGCATTGATATGCCCCGCGTCCCGTTGGGCGTAGCGCCGCGCTGTCGCGCGGCGTTTTCTTTTCGCTGAGAGGCCCTGTTGAGGGCAGAAACTGCCTCAACAGGGCCATATCGAGTGTAGAGGCACCGTCACCGCCTCAAGGCGCATTGCCCCTGCTGCGCAGGGTGGCCTGCGGCCAGCCTTGACCCGCTGTCGGCGCCGGAGCAGAGCCGGGGGCGCATCAACGCTTGCGTCGCTTTCCCGGTACGCGGGATGAAAAGCCGGGCGGACGTTTGCGGACCCAGGCGATGAAGCGGGCGAGGCGCGGGTGGCTGCGCAGCGCGTCGATGGTGGCATAGTCGCGGGCCAGCTCGGCCTCGGTCAGGGCTGCGTGGATTTCGCGGTGGCAGATATGGTGTAGCAGCACGGTGGGGCCGCCCTTGCCACCTTTGAGTTTCGGGATCAGGTGGTGCAGGCTTTGCGGAACGTCCGCGGGGATGGGGCGGTTGCAGAGGGGACATATGGGTGTCGGGTTCGGCTCTGGCATCCTTACCTCTCGTCTTTGCGGCTGGACTGCATTAGATGCGGCGCAGATGGGTGCAGACAAGGGATGGAATGCGAGGGGCCATGGGCGCGCAGGCAGAACAATGGGATGCGGTGGTGATTGGCGCAGGGCCTGCGGGGTTGATGGCGGCTGAGGAACTGGCGCGCGCAGGCTATCGCGTGCTGGTGGCCGAGGCCAAACCATCGCTTGCGCGCAAGCTGTTGATGGCGGGGAAATCCGGCCTGAACCTGACCAAGGATGAAACCTTCGAGGACCTGATCGAACACTATGGTGCCGCGCGGGACTGGCTTGCACCCATGGTGAGGGCATTTGATGCAGGCGCCGTGCAGGACTGGGCACGGGGCCTGGGGCGCGATCTGTTCACCGGCTCCACTGGGCGGGTGTTTCCCAGGGAAATGAAAGCCTCGCCACTGCTGCGCGCCTGGCTGGCGCGGCTGGAGGAGTTGGGCGTTGCCCGCCGCACCCGCTGGCGCTGGACTGGCTGGGAGGGGAACTGCCGGAGCTTTGAGACGCCCGAAGGGGTGGTGCGGCTGCGCGCGGGGGCAACGGTTCTGGCGCTGGGCGGTGCAAGCTGGGCGCGGCTCGGCTCGGACGGGGCCTGGGCGGAGTTGCTGGCGGCGCGAGATGTGGCGTTGGCGCCCTTCAAGCCTGCCAATGCCGGGCTGGTGGTGGATTGGTCGGATCACATGGCGGCGCATTTCGGTACGCCGCTGAAAGGGATTGCGCTGCGCGCGGGGGCGCTGTCGTCGCGCGGGGAGGCGGTGATCTCAAACCGGGGTCTGGAAGGGGGCGGGGTCTACGCCATTTGCGCAGCGGTACGCGAGGGCGCCGATCTGACGCTAGATCTGCTGCCGGATCTGACCGTGGAGGAGGTGGCGCGCAAGCTGACACGCCCGCGTGGCAAGGCGAGCCTTGCGAACCATTTGCGCAAGGCGCTGAAGTTGACGCCCGCGCAGATCGCGCTGATGCAGGAGTTTGCCCGGCCGTTGCCGCAGGAGCCATCAGAGCTTTCAGCGTTGATCAAATCCCTGCCGGTGCGCCATTCCGGACTGCGGCCGATGGATGAGGCGATCTCGACGGCTGGCGGAGTGTGCCATGAGGCGCTGGATGCGGGGCTGATGCTGAAAGAAATCCCCGGCACCTTTTGCGCCGGAGAGATGCTGGATTGGGAGGCGCCCACGGGGGGCTACCTTCTGACGGCCTGTCTTGCCACCGGGCGCTGGGCCGGACGTGGCGCGGTCGATTACTTGGCCAGCGCTGCGGTGCGCTGAAAGGCGTCGCGGCTGCGCACGGTCTTGGAATAGTCGAGCAGGGCACGGCTTTCGACCGGGAACTTGGCGCCATAGGCCCAGTTCAGGCAATGCACGCAGATGATATCGGCGATGGTGAACGCGTCTCCCATCAGGTAGGGGCCGGTCAGGCGCGCTTCGAGCCGGGCGATGTTGCGCTCGAACTCCCAGCGCAGGCTGTCCTTGATTTCGGGCACGCGCTGCTCTTCGGGCAGGGCAAAGCTGTGGCGGGCGGCGGTCCAGAGCACGGCGTCGATTTCATCCAGGATCTGATGGGTGACGGCATCCTGTTTGGCGCGGGCCGTGGTCCCTGCGGGCGCGGTGAGCGCGCCGTGTTTGTCCGCCAGATAGGTGATGATGGCGGTGGAATCGGTGATCACCTCGCCATCTTCGACCAGCGCCGGAACCTTGCCCGAGGGGTTCACGGCGACGATATCCGGGCTGTGCGGGGCGGCGGTATTCAGATCATAAGGCTGGCCAAGTTCTTCGAGCGTCCAGATCACGCGGAAGGCGCGGGTCATCGGTTTGCCGATCACGGTGTACATAGGTTTCTCTCCCTCAGGTTTTGCTGCGCATCAGATGCGCGCAGCTGTCTTTGCGTCAAGGCTGAAGCCTGCCTGCACCCGTCGATGGCCGCAGAACGTTGCGGCCTTTTGGGCCCTTACTGGCGGGCGCGGCTGAGCATCGCCAGCCGAATCAAAGCGCGCTCCATCAAGGCAAGTGCCGGGGCGGTCTGCCCGGCTGAGCGCAGCTGCAGGTCGGTGTCGGTCAGAATGGTCAGCGCGGTCTGCAGCTTGGCGGCGCCCCAGCCCTGCGCCTGCCGCAGCACCCGGTCGCGGCGCTTGCCATAAAGCGGCGGGCGCAGGCGGCCGATGCCCTGCGCCGGACCACCGGGATCGGCGGCCACGGTGTAAAGCGTGCGGAAATGGCGGGTCGCCCCGATGCAGAGTGTCACCGCATTGGTACCCTGCGCCTGAAGGCGGCGCAGCAGCGGGCCGATCTCGGCGCTGCGCCCCTCGGCCACCACGTTCAGCACATCGTCAAGTGCGGCTTCGGTGGATTGCGGTGCGACGGCGTCGATATCCTCAAGGCTTAGGGGGCTGCTGTCCTGGTATTTGTAGAGCGCCAGTTTTTCGATCATGCGGGAGAAATCGCCGGGGCCGATGTCATTGGCGATATCGGTCAGCGCCGACATGCTGTCGCCAGGCACATCTCGGATCTGCGCTTCGGAGAGGATCCGCTCGATCTCAGCTCGCGAGGGCGGATCGTCATAGATGCCGGTGGCATAGGCATTGCGATGCGATTCGAAACCCTTGCGCAGTTTCGATGTGGCTTTCAGCTGCCCGGCGGTGACGATGATCTGGGCATCACCTGGTTGCCAGTCCTCCAGCGCCGCGAGAATCGCCGGGGCGGCGCTGTCGTTGGCCTCTTCGACAAAGACCGCGCGTGGGCCGGGAAAAAAGCCGACCGCCTTGACCGCGTCCAGAAGCTGTGCCGGATCCTTGCGCAATTCGGAGCCGGGCATCCGGGTCAGGCGCATTTCTTCCTCAGCGGCGGCGCCCAGCAGGGCCGCCAGCATCTGTTGCCGTTTCAGCGCCACCCGCATGGCATCGGCGCCATAGATCAACAGACCCGTCTTCTCCGGGTCAGGCTTTTTGAAATAGCCCTCAGCGTCGCGCGGGGAGAGCTTCATTCCGCAGTCGGCGCCGCAGCGGCCAGATCCGCAGTGGTCAGCACCCGGGCGGTGATCTGGTCAGCCAGAATCTGCATCAGCCGCGCATTGGCATCGCGTTCCCCGGCCAGGGTTTCCACCGTCGATCCGGTGGCGGAATAGCCGGTAAAGGCATCTTCGCTGCCGCTGGCCACGATGACGCCGTCGGACAGGCGGAACAGGCTGTAGCTGGCAACGCCGACGATGGAATAGCGGGTGGTTTCATTGCCCGCGGTGATCGCCTGACCTTCGCTGCGGGTGCGCAGCGACAGGTCCAGTCGGTAATCGCCGCCAGAGGCGCGGCCAAGCCGTTCCTCCAGATTGCGGACCAGCAGGTAGGCGTTCACTTCGTTGTCGGTCTTGATCTCCTCGGGGGACTGAATGGCGATCTTGCCATAAAGCGCCGCTCCGGTGCCCCCCGGCGCATAGACCGGGGTGAAACCACAGGCGGCCAGCCCCAGCAACAGGACCAGCGGCAGCGCGAGGATATGCCTTGGATCAGGCAACGACATTGACGATACGACCCGGCACGACGATCACCTTTTTCGGGGCGCCGCCATTCAGCGCCTTTTGCACAGCTTCGTGCGCCAGCGCGAGTTTTTCAACCTCAGCTTTGTCCAGATCTTTGGCGACGGTGATTTCGCCGCGGCGTTTGCCGTTGATCTGGATTGGCAGGGTGACGCTGTCTTCGACCAGCATCGATTCGTCGGCGGCGGGCCAGGCTGCCGTGGCCACTAGACCTTCGCCGCCCTGCGCTTCCCAGACGGCCTCGGCCAGGTGCGGCGTCATCGGCGACATCAACTGCGCCAGCGCCATGATCGCCTGTTTCTGCGCCGCCGCGCCCGCCTTGGATTTGGCCAGCGTGTTGGTAAAGGCGTAAAGCTTGGCAATCGCCGCGTTGAAGCCGAAGGATTCGACACCCAGGGTCACGTCCCGGATCGCCTTGTGCATCTCGCGCAAAAGGTCCTCGTCGCCGCTGCCGGATGCATTCGGGTCCATCTCGGCGATCTTTACCGACAGGTTCCAGACCCGGTTCAGGTGCTTGTAAGCGGCCTCGGCCCCGGCGGCGGTCCATTCCACGTCGCGCTCCGGCGGGCTGTCGGACAGCACGAACCAACGCGCGGTATCGGCGCCAAAGGCCGAGATGATGTGCAGCGGGTCGACCACGTTGTTCTTGGATTTCGACATCTTGGCCGAGGGAATCACCTCAACCTCGGCGCCGGTCTCCTTGAGGAAGGCCTTGCCATCGCGCAGCTCGACTTCTTCAGGGTAGTGATAGACCGGGCGGCCATTGTCGCCTTTGGTCTGGTAGATCGCATGGGTGACCATGCCCTGGGTAAAGAGCGCGTCGAACGGTTCTTTCGATTTCTCCGGCAGGTGGCCGCAGATGTGCATCGCGCGGGCGAAGAAGCGCGAATACAGCAGGTGCAGGATCGCGTGTTCGATGCCGCCGATATACTGGTCTACGTTCATCCAGTAATCGGCCTCTTCCATCACCGTGGGCGTTTCGGCGCGCGGCGCGGTGAAGCGGGCGAAATACCAGGACGAATCGACGAAGGTATCCATTGTGTCGGTTTCGCGCTGGGCAGGCTTACCGCATTTCGGGCAGGCACAGTCGCGCCAGCTGGGGTGGCGGTCCAGCGGGTTGCCGGGAACCGAGAAATCGATGGCCTTGCCGTCTTCGTCATAGGGCAGGGCGATGGGCAGGTTTTCTTTCTTCTCCGGCACCACGCCGCAGGCATCGCAATGGACCACGGGAATCGGGCAACCCCAATAGCGCTGGCGGCTGAGACCCCAGTCGCGCAGGCGGAATTTGGTGACGCCTTCGCCCCAGCCTTCGGATTCGGCCTTGTCGATGGTGGCGTTGATCGCCTCTTCACCTGTGGCCACGTCCAGCCCTGCGAAGTGATTGATCCATTTCACCTTTTCTGTCTTCGGCGGCACAAATGCCTCGTTTTCGACCGGCTTGGGATCGTCCAGCGCCAGGAAGGTGTCGGTGACCGGCAGATCGTATTTGCGGCAGAAATCGAGGTCGCGCTGATCATGCGCCGGGCAAGCAAAGATCGCGCCGGTGCCGTAATCCATCAGGATGAAGTTGGCGATCCAGACCGGCAGTTCCCATTCCGGGTTCAGCGGATGTTTGACCCGGATGCCGGTGTCGCGGCCCAGTTTCGGCGCGGTCTCAATCGCCTCGGCGGTGGTGCCGCCCTTGCGACATTCGGCCAGGAATTCAGCGAGTTCGGGGCTTTCGGCCTCAAGCTGTTTGGCAATTGGGTGGTCCGGGGAAATCCCCACGAAGGAGGCACCCATCAGCGTGTCGGGGCGGGTGGTATAAACCTCGATCGGCTCACCACCGTCGGCGCGTTCAAAGGAGAACTGCAGGCCGCGCGATTTGCCGATCCAGTTTTCCTGCATCAGGCGCACCTTGGCGGGCCAGTTGTCCAGACCGTCCAGTGCGTCCAGCAGTTCCTCGGAATAGTCGGAGATCTTGAAGAACCACTGCGTCAGCTCGCGCCGTTCCACCAGCGCACCAGAGCGCCAGCCGCGGCCGTTTTCAACCTGTTCATTTGCCAGAACGGTCATGTCGACTGGGTCCCAGTTCACCACGGCGTTCTTGCGGTAAACGAGATCCTTTTCCAGGAAATCCAAGAACAGCGCCTGCTGCTGGCCGTAATACTCCTCATCACAGGTGGCGAACATCCGCGACCAGTCCAGCGACAGGCCCAGCGGCTGCATTTGTTCGACCATGGTGTCGATATTGGCGTAGGTCCAGTCCTTGGGGTGCCCGCCCGATGCCATGGCGGCGTTTTCTGCAGGCATGCCAAAGGCATCAAACCCCATCGGGTGCAGTACATTGTGGCCGGTTGCAATTTTGTAGCGCGCGATCACGTCGCCCATGGTGTAGTTGCGCACATGCCCCATGTGCAGCTTCCCCGACGGATAGGGGAACATCTCCAGCACGTAGTACTTCGGCTTGTCTGCCGTCCGTTTGGCCTGGAAGATTCCGGCCTTTTCCCAGGCCTCCTGCCATTTTGCTTCGATCTCAGAGGCAGAGTAACGCGACATGGATGCGGTCCTTTAGAATGAAAACGCCGGGCGATGGGGCCCGGCGCTGGTGATACTGATGTTTTCTGCGGCTTTCCAGAGGGCAGAGGGGTCAGAACTTTTTGTCTGCGATGCGCAGCTGGCGCGCACGGGACAGAATCGCATCTTCGACGGCGCGGGTGGTGGAGGCGCTGACTGGCCCGCCCTTGGAATGAAGCGAGACATTGAGCGAACGCGCGTCCAGCGCCGGGTCCTTGATGTGGACAGTGGCGCGATAGGAACGTCCGCCGCCGGGCGGGGTGCCGTAGCCGGTGATGATGACGCCGGTGAAGGGATCAACGCTTTGCACCGGCAGGAAGCTCAGCACATCAATGCTGGCGTTCCACAGGTAGCGGTTGACCTGAACCTTCTGGTCGGGCTTGCCGCCAAAGACATCCCAGATCGAGGATTTATCGCTCTTTGCGGCGTCTACGTCGTTGTTGAATTCCTGCGCAACGCTGGTGTTGGCCGGACGATCTTTGCCGCGCCCGCCGCAGGCGGCAACGCTCAGGCACAATGCGCCGATCAAGGTCGCCTGAAATATCTTATGCAGTTTCATAGCCGCTCCCGGAGCCTTTGACTTGAGGCAGTCCTATCGCATGGGCAGCAAGCTGAGCAAGGGCTTTAGCATTCGGGTGGGATGCATCGAATCGGATCCTGGGCACCCTGATGAGGTCCTTGCAGGAGATTATGCGGCGGCTGTGCTGGGCGGCAGAGGTTAAGGTATCAACGGAAGACAGAGAGATGGCGTTGCAGCGCTTGGTCACAGTCTCGCTGCGGTCTGCCGGTGATTAAAGTATATTGTCCCTATGGCTTAGCCACGCGGGAGCGGCGAAATCGGGGCGGCATTTACTACTGTGGCAAAGCTGCACCAGCACAGGCCACAATGATCGGCGGCCAATGGGCGGCTCTTGCCAAACCGGGGCCGAAAGAGCGAAACCCCTTGTCATACCCACGCCGGATTCCCCGGTTTGGGCATGTGAATTGAAAACCGAGGGAAAAACTATGAAAAAGGTTCTCTTCGCGACCACCGCGCTGATCGCAACCGCGGGCATGGCTGCTGCTGAAGTCAGCATGTCCGGTTACGGCCGTTTCGGTCTGGACTACAACTCCGCAAACGAGCGCGTTGTTGGCCGTTCCAAAACCAACATCACCAGCCGTCTGCGCCTGCAGTTCGACATGACCGCCGAAACCGACGCTGGCGTTGCATTCAACGCTCGCTACCGCGCACAGGCTGAAAGCCGTGACGGCGTTGCCGGCACCGGCGCATTCAACGGCGCACGTTTTGGCGTGTCGTACAACGGCGTGACCGTGAACGTTGGCAACATCATCGGCGCGGTTGAAAACGCACCCGGTCTGTACGCAACCGGCACCCGTTCGGCTGGTACCGGCATCGACGGCATGGGCTTCCACCAGATTGCCATCAAAACCAACGGCGGCACCGTGTTCAACTGGGACGCGTACTCCTCCGCTGGCGCTGGCTCCAACGGCATCGAAGTTCTGTACTCCGCAGGCGGCTTCACCGGTCACGTGTCCTACTCGCAGCGTAACGGCGGCACCGTTGCCGGTTCCGCAGGCGGCGAAGACCGCACCGGCGTGATGGCGACTTACTCCTTCGGCGACTACTATGTCACCGCAGCGATGCAGTCCTCCTCCGTTCCGCTGAACGACATCACCTTTGCTGCTGCTGGCGGTAACTTCGGTGCATTCGGCGCGAAACTGGCCTACGGTTCCACCGACCAGGTCGACAGCTTCACCCTGGAAGGCAACATGGACATCGGCGCAGCGTCGAACGTTCTGGTTTGGGTGAACTCCGCTGACGCACCGGGCTCCGTGTCCACCGTTAAAGGTGACGGCGGCGTTGACGGCACCTCCTTCGGCATCAACTACCAGTACGACCTGGGTGGCGGCGCCACCGTGGTTGCCGGTTACGTTGACGAAGCCGACGACGACAACCAGTTCCAAGCTGGTGTGTACTTCAGCTTCTAAGCTGAACCACGCTTAGCGTGAAATTGGGGGCGGGCCTGCTTGCAGGCTCGCCCTTTTCTTTTGCCTCTTAACATTTGTCGGCAAACAGTGTTTCTCTGCGCCGAGACCGAACCGCACTTTCATCGCTCGGAGGCCGACCATGTCCCTGGAAGAGATCAAGACACGCATCGCAAAGGCAGAAGAGGCCGCAGGCCGTGCGCCGGGCTCGGTTCATCTGATCGCGGTGTCCAAGGTGCAGCCGAACGAGCGGGTCGAAGCGGTGCTGGAAGAAGGTCACCGTTGTTTTGGCGAAAACCGCGTGCAGGAGGCAGCCGGGAAATGGCCCGATTTCGCCAAACAGTTCGACGGGATCGACCTGCATCTGATCGGCCCTTTGCAAAGCAACAAGGCCCGTCAGGCAATGGAACTTTTTGACAGCATCCATTCGGTGGATCGTCCCAAGCTGGCCAAGGCCATCGCCCGGCTGGCGCAGGAGCTGGGCCATTGCCCGGATCTGTTCATTCAGGTCAACACCGGCGAGGAAGAGCAGAAGGCCGGTATTCTTCCAGCCGATGCAGATGCCTTCATCTCCGAATGCCGGGCGCTGGATCTGCCCATCAAGGGGCTGATGTGCATTCCCCCGGTGGACGAGGAACCGGCGCTGCATTTTGCGCTACTGGCCAAGATCGCCGCGCGTAACGGGCTGGACGGCCTGTCGATGGGCATGAGCAGCGATTTCGAAACTGCCATCGCACTTGGCGCCACCCATGTGCGGGTCGGCTCGGCGATTTTTGGCGAGCGGGTCAAGCCGACGGAATAATTACCCGGCTGCCGGGACGGAGCCGCTGCGCGATCCAGCGAAGATCACTGCGGCTGAAGGCAAGACAACCTTCGGTCGGATATCCGGGCCTCCTCCACTGGTGGATAAAGATGGCCGATCCGCGCCCCTTGACCGCGTTGGGCCAGTTCCAGTCAGTGATCAGCACCAGATCATATAGGGGATCGGCGCGGCGCAGGCGCTCGTGGCTGAAACCGTGCGGCACGCGGACCATCAGGTTGTAATCGGGGTCCCTCACATCGTCCGACCACAGATCCCCCGGCCCGATAGGTACCGCCCAATCCGTGGGGGGCAGCATGCGGTCCGGACGGTAGAGCATCCCGGCGATGCGATGTACGCCCACGGGCGTGGCGCCGTCGCCTTCCCGCTTGCTCTGGGTGAGCCCGCCCTTGCCGATGGCACAGGGCAGGAGGCGCCCCATGAAGCGCAGACCGCGCGGGGTCAGAACCAGATCCCGGGGCGACAGCGCGGGGGGCATCACAAGAGATGCCCGGATTTCGCCGCCTTGGTCGCGAGATAACCCGCGTTATGGGCGTTTTCGCCGACCTTCAGCGGCACCCGTTCAGCCACCGCGATGCCGGTCTTTTCCATCATGGCAATCTTGTTGGGGTTGTTCGTCATCAGCCGGACGGAGCTGAATCCCATCTCTTTCAGAATCGCAGCGCCAAGGCGGAAATCGCGCTCGTCATCCTCGAACCCCAGCCGGTGGTTTGCCTCGACGGTGTCAAAGCCCTGGTCCTGCAGGCTGTAGGCGCGCATCTTGTTAGCCAGGCCAATGCCGCGGCCTTCCTGGTTGAGGTAGAGCAGCACGCCTGCGCCTTCTTCTCCCATCTGCGCCAGTGCCCCGCGCAGCTGCGGTCCGCAGTCGCATTTCAGCGAGCCCAGAACATCGCCTGTGAAACAGGCCGAATGCAGCCGCGCCAGCACGGGTTTACTGCGGTCGGGGCGGCCGATTTCGACCGCATAATGTTCCTCGGCGCCATCTTCGGGGCGGAAGATGTGTAACCGGCCCGCCTCGGCAGCGACCATCGGCAGGCGGGCGGCGGCCACCGGATGCAGGGGTGAGCTTTGGCTGAGCAGCGGTTCGGCAGCAGCCCGGGCGATTCGGGTCAACCCGTGCTCGGATGCGAATTGGGGGGCCGTGTTGACGGGCACCAGTAGCGCCGCGGGCAGCAGCCGCGCTGATTTCACCAGGGCAATCGCCAGACGGTGCAGATCGGCGGATCCGTCGCGCAGGCTGGTGAGCGGGCCTTTCATCGGCGTATTGAGATCATCGGCGGGATCGGCCAGCGCCTGTATCCACTGCAAGGAGGCCTGAGCGGGGACTTGGATGCGCGCGAGATCTTCATCATAGGCGCGCGCCTTCAGGGTTTCGGCGCGCCGGGCGGTCAGCGCCAGCGACACCGGGCCAAGGGCCAGAAGCTCCGTTAGCCGCTCGGGCGTCAGGCTTTCGACGGCAATCGCCAGCGCCGCGCTGTCGCCACCCTCCAGCACCACGGGCAGGCCCATGCGCAAATCGACCCGTGCGCGGGCCAGCAATTCAATCATGGTGGGCATCAGGCTCATGCGACCATCCGGAAGTTCGTGACATTATAACAGCCCTTACCTAGGCCCAAATGCAACGGAAGTGAAACAATTCCTGTCTGACGGACACGAGGGCGTGAAACTTCTGCAGCATACCTTGTCGTTGGGGGATGCTGACCGCATCTGTCTGCACACGAACTGGAGGACACCGCCATGGCGCAACTGAAGAAGATTTTGCTGGTAGACGATGACGACGATCTGCGCGAGGCGCTGAGCGAGCAGCTGATCATGACCGAGGACTTTGATGTCTTCGAAGCAGAGAATGGCCAGGCCGCCATGGAGCGGGCCAAGGAAGCGCTCTATGATCTGGTGATCCTCGACGTGGGGCTGCCCGATACAGATGGTCGCGAGCTGTGCCGCCTGCTGCGCAAACAAGGCGTCAAGGCACCGATCCTGATGCTCACCGGCCATGACAGCGACGCCGATACCATTCTCGGCCTTGACGCGGGCGCCAATGACTATGTGACCAAGCCGTTCAAATTCCCTGTGCTGCTGGCTCGGATCCGCGCCCAGCTGCGCACCCATGAACAGTCCGAAGACGCCGTCTTTGCGTTGGGTCCCTATACCTTCAAACCGGCGATGAAGCTGATGGAGACAGAGGACAACCGCAAGATTCGCCTGACCGAGAAGGAAACCAACATCCTGAAGTTCCTCTACCGGTCGAACGACGGTGTGGTGGCGCGCGATGTGCTGCTGCACGAGGTCTGGGGCTACAATGCCGGCGTGACCACCCATACGCTGGAAACCCATATCTATCGCCTGCGCCAGAAGATCGAACCTGATCCCTCCAATGCCCGTATTCTGGTAACGGAATCCGGTGGCTACCGCCTGTCGACCTGACCGGATTGTGACAGTTCGGGGCTTGAAACCTGCGGGGAAAAGCTGTTGACGCAGATCAAAGATCTGTCTGTCTGTCAGTCATCTTTACCCTGATCCTATCCCGCGCATATCCGGGTCATGATATGCACCTCCCTGTTGGACTGGGCCGGGCCTTGCGCCCGGCCTTTT
Source organism: Pseudophaeobacter sp. 1A09344 (assembly GCF_041008745.1). Classification (NCBI taxonomy): domain Bacteria; kingdom Pseudomonadati; phylum Pseudomonadota; class Alphaproteobacteria; order Rhodobacterales; family Roseobacteraceae; genus Pseudophaeobacter; species Pseudophaeobacter sp. 1A09344. The sequence continues at coordinate 116,190 of NZ_JAXGFS010000006.1, read as the reverse complement.
TTTGTCTGCGGACTTCCGGGAGTGGTAGGGGGAAGCTAGGGAAATAGGCTCTGGTATCCGGTGGGCCGGGAGGGCAAGAATAGCGCCGAGCCGCTGCCATGACCCGCTGTTACGAAAGAGACGCGCAATGCCCTTTACCCTTGCCACCTGGAACATCAACTCTGTCCGCCTGCGCGAGCCGATCGTGCTGAAGCTGCTGCAGGAAGAGGCGCCCGATGTCCTGTGCCTGCAAGAGTGCAAGAGCCCGGTCGACAAGATCCCGATGGAGGGCTTTGCCGCGCTTGGCTATACCCACATGATCGCGCGAGGGCAGAAGGGGTACAACGGCGTCGCCATCCTGTCGCGGATGCCCATCACCGAGGTCGGTAGCATGGATTTTGCCGATTTGGGCCATGCCCGCCATATTGCAGGTCAGCTGGACAATGGCGTCACCATCCACAACTTTTACGTCCCGGCCGGCGGCGACAAACCCGACCGCGAGATCAACGAGAAATTCGGTCAGAAGCTCGACTACCTCACTGGCATGCGGGACTGGTTCCACGGCGAAAAGCCACAGAAATCGATTCTGGTCGGCGACCTCAACATCGCCCCGCGCGAAGACGATGTCTGGGACCACAAGAAACTGCTGAAGATCGTCAGCCACACCCCGGTCGAGGTCGAACACCTCGCGGAGACGCAGGATGCAGGCCACTGGGTCGATATCACCCGGCAGGACATCCCCGATGGGCGGCTCTATAGTTGGTGGTCCTACCGGGCAAAGGACTGGGATGCAGCGGATAAGGGGCGGCGTCTGGATCATGTCTGGGCGACGGGCGACATTTCCAGCGCAGGTCACTCTAGCCGCGTTCTGCGGGACGCCCGTGGTTGGGAAAAACCCAGCGATCACGCACCGGTCTTTGCCACCTTCGACCTCTAGGCAGAGGGTGGGGCGCTCCCGCCTGCCTTGGAGCAATCGTTGATTGCCCCGCCGCAGTTGGGCCGGGCGCCGTGCTGACGCACGGCGCGGTGCCGCGTTCAGACGTCACCGTCGTGGAGAAACAGCAGCGCGGTAACGCGCTGCCCGGCCCAAGGCCGCATGAAGGCGCCCCGTGGGGCGTCTGCGGGCGCGGGAGGGCGTGCCATCAGTGCAGCCATTTTGCATATTCCGGGCGTTGCGCTTGCATGTCCTGATATAGCCAGACCATCCTGTCAAAGAACCAGAGTTTTCCGCCGACCATCAGGCTGAGACCGAACAGTGTCAGACCTGGGTCCAGCTGCCACACCCCGTAAACCCACGGAACAACGCCCAGCCCGGAGATCAGGGTCAGGATCCTGGCCCAGTGCGCGTGATGCGGTGGGATCGGCACCTTGGCACGGTTCAGAAATACCCGTTCGCCGAAGGTGCCCCGCGCTGCCCAGCTGTCGGTTGTGGCTGGCGGGCCAAAGGCGCGCGGGTTCCACCATGTCCAGATCAGTACCAGAGCAACCGGCGCCAAAGCGCCCCACCCGAGCCAGAGATGAGACCAGATCGCGAGGGTCATAAGCGGGAGAATCGACACCCGGCTATAAACGCTCAGCGGGTTTGCGTGACGAGCCCAGGCCGCGTCGTCCATAGCCATCAGGCGCTCGGACAGGGCAAAGATGTCGATGCGCGGAACCGGCACGCGGCAACTCCTCTCTTGGTTTCTTGGCCTTGGGATTCCATATAGGGGGCAAGTTCCAAACGGAGAACAAGAGCATGATGGATATTCTCGGAGGCGCGGGCGCGCCCACGCCCGCAGGTGATCTGATCAAGGACGTCACAGAAGCGACCTTTATGCAGGACGTGGTCGAGGCCTCGATGCAGGCGCCGGTGATCGTCGATTTCTGGGCGCCCTGGTGTGGCCCTTGCAAGACATTGGGTCCGGCGCTGGAGGCGGCTGTCACGCGCGCCAATGGCGCGGTCACCATGGCCAAGATCGATGTGGACCAGAACCAGCGTCTGGCGCAGGCGCTGGCGCAGCAGGGGCTGCCGCTGCAATCGATCCCCACAGTGGTGGCCTTTGTGCAGGGCCGCCCGATCGACATGTTCCAGGGCGCGCTGCCGCCAAGCGAGATCGACGCCTTCCTGAAAAAGGTGATTGAGGCCGCAGGCGGGGAAGCAGGCGGTGGCCTTGGTGAGGCGCTGGAGGCGGCTGAGGAAATGCTCGCCGAAGGCGCGGCGGCCGATGCGGCGCAGACCTTTGCCGCGGTTCTGGGCGAGGATGACAAGAACGCCGCCGCTTATGGTGGTCTGGCGCGGGCGCATATCGCGATGGAAGATCTGGATCAGGCCGAGGCAATTCTGAACGGCGCGCCTGCCGAGATTTCCGACGCGCTCGAGATCGAAGCGGCTCGGGCCCAGATCGAGCTGGCCCGTCAGGCGCAGAATGCCGGTCCGGTAGCCGATCTGCGCGCCAAGGTCGAAGCGGACCCGGCCGACCATGCAGCGCGTTTCGATCTGGCGCAGGCTCTGCATGCGGCTGGTGATGCCGAGGCGGCGGTGACCGAACTTCTGGAGTTGTTCCGCCGTGATCGCGAATGGAACGACGGGGCGGCCAAGGCGCAGCTCTTCACCATCTTCGAGGCGTTGCCTGCCAACGATCCGGTTGTTCTGAACGGGCGCCGCAAGCTGAGCTCGATGATATTTGCCTAAAGGCACCTGCGCGCTAAACTGAAGGCTATGTTTAAGCCTGCAGATCTGCCTGACACGATTCCCGTGTTTCCCTTGCCCGGGGCGCTATTGCTGCCCCGGTCAAAGCTGCCCCTTCATATCTTCGAACCGCGTTATCTTCAGATGCTGGAAGACACGCTGAAGACGCGCACGCGGCTGATCGGCATGGTACAGCCCTGTCCGCTGCGCAGCGGTGATGCCGAGGGGCTGCATGCCATCGGCTGTGCCGGGCGCATATCGCAATTTTCCGAAACCGATGACGGGCGCTATCTGATCACCCTCTCCGGGATATCTCGGTTCCGGGTGGTGCAAGAATGCGATGGCTTCACGCCCTACCGCCGCTGCGAGGTGAACTGGAGCGGCTTTGAGGGTGATCTGGGCCGGAGCGAACCGGATTGCGGGTTCGAACGGGGGGACCTGCTGGAGCTGTTGGAACGCTTTTTCGCGGCACGCGGCCTGTCGACGGATTGGGAATCGTTGCAGGAGGCCGATGACGAGCTGTTGATCAATTCCCTGTCGATGCTGCTGGATTTCGACCCCGAGGACAAACAGGCCTTGCTAGAGGCGCCCTGCCTTGCCACAAGGCGCGAAACCCTTGTCACCCTGATCGAATTCGCTTTGCGAAGCGGATCAAGTGAGGACCCGCTGCAATGAGCGAAGAACACACCGCCGCGCCCGCCTTTGACCGCCGCATGCTGGAGGCGCTGGTCTGCCCGGTTACCAATGCAGTTCTGGAATACGACGCCGCAGCGCAGGAGCTGATTTCCAAACCTGCCAATCTGGCCTTCCCGATCCGCAATGGGATCCCGGTGATGCTGGTGGACGAGGCCCGCCCACTGGAGTGAGGCGAAGCCGGGATACTCCCGCGTCCGGCCTGTCCTTTGGCTGCGCCCAAGCAAGAGGGTGGGACTTGGGCCCGGCGCCGCACTGTCGCGCGGCGCGGTTGCGTCCTGATCAGATGGGTTTGCCCTGCAACAGTCGCGGCAGTTCGCCGGTCAGCCCGGCGGCTTCGCGCATGAAGCCGCGGCGCAGGCCCGGGACGGCGCCCGCCAGACCCATGCCGATATCGCGACCAAGCCGCAGCAGCGGATTGTCGTTGGAAAAGAGCTTGTTGAAGGTATCCGTCGCCAGCGCCAGCGTTGCGGTGTCAAAGCGGCGCCACTGCTGATAGCGGTCCAGCACCAGCGATGATCCGATATCCTCGCCACGCCGGGTGGCCTCGGTCAGCACCTCGGCGAGGGCGCCAACATCGCGCAGCCCGGCGTTGAGACCCTGGCCAGCAATTGGATGCATGCCGTGGGCCGCATCGCCGATCAGCGCCATACGGTCCCCGATAAAACTGTTGGCGAGCGTCAGGTTCAGCGGATAGGTAAAGCGCTTGCCCGCAAGAGAAATCTCACCCAGGAAATCGCCAAACCGGGGTCTCAGTGCGGCGATGTAATCGGCGTCGCTCAGGCCCTGAATAGCCTCCGCAGTCTCAGTCTTTTCACTCCAGACGATGGAGGAGCGGTTGCCGGGCAGGGGCAGGATGGCCAGCGGCCCCGCTGGCATGAAGAACTGATGCGCGATGCCGTGGTGGGGTTTTTCATGGTCGATGGCGCAGACCAGCGCGGTCTGACCGTAGTCCCAGCCGGTGCGTTTGATCCCGGCGCGGGCGGCGGTGCCGCTTTTGCGTCCGTCCGAGCCGACCAGCATGCGACCGCGCAGCTCGGCGCCATCATCCAGCGTCAGGGTGACGCCGCTCTGATCCGGTGCCTGCGCCACCACGCGGCGGCCATTCAGCGTGGTGATCCGGGGCGCGTCCTCCATCGCCTGCTGAAAGGCGCGGCGCAGAAAGCGATCCTCGACCATATAGCCCATCGGCCCGTCTTCGATCTCGGTATGGTCGAAATGGATGAAGAACGGCGCGGGCCCCTCTCCGGCGTGTCCGTCGGAGGCCTTGATCTCCAGCATCGGCTGCGCATTGTCCGCGACGTGTTGCCAAACGCCGATCCGGTCGAGCAGACGTTTGGAGGCCAGCGCCAGCGCATAGCCGCGCCCGTCGAAGCCTTCGTCCTTCAGGGCGACCTTGGGCAGCGCATCGATGACGGTGACGCTGTGGCCGGTCTGGGCCAGCGCCAGGGCCAGGGCAGGGCCGTTCAGCCCGCCGCCGACAATCAGGATATCGGAGCTGTTCTTCATGCCCTGCAATATGCGCCTTGCATTCGGAATGTCCATCGCATTGTCCGGTCTTGCGAGTGCGCGGGATTGTCCCTCAGCGCTGCTGCCGTTACCGTCCCCGGCAAAACATATGGAACACGCGACGGGAGACTTTGCGGATGCAGGACTGGCTGAAGATGACGGCTGCGGATCTGGGGCGCGGCATTGGGGCAGGGGAGATCGATCCTGTTGCGCTGACCAAATGCTACCTGGAGGCCATTGACGCGCATCCGCTGCGCGACCGGATCTATACCGAGGTCACGCATGAGCGCGCCCTGGCCGAAGCGGAAGCCGCGGCCGAGCGGGCGCGGATGGATTTGCGGCGCTCGCCGCTGGATGGGGTGCCGATCAGCTGGAAAGACCTGTTCGACAGTGCCGGAACCGGTACCGAGGCGGGATCGGACCTGCTCAAAGGCCGGGTGCCGGATCAGGACGCACGGGTTCTGGCCAATGCCACCGCCATGGGCACCGTCTGCCTGGGCAAAACTCACATGAGCGAGCTGGCCTTCTCCGGGCTGGGACTGAACCCGGTTAAGGAAACCCCGCCCTGCGTCAATGATGAGGGCGCGGCGCCGGGGGGATCGTCCTCTGGCGCGGCGGCTTCGGTGGCCTTTGGGCTGGCGGCCTGCGGTATTGGCTCGGACACCGGCGGTTCGGTGCGCATCCCTTCGGCCTGGAACAACCTTGTGGGGCTTAAGACCACGGCAGGTCGGATCAGCCTAGAGGGCGTGGTGCCTCTGTGCCTGAAGTTCGACACTGTCGGTCCGCTGGCGCGCTCGGTCGAAGATGCGGGCCTGATGCTGGGGCTGCTGGAGGGCACCAAGGGGCCGGACCTGCGTAACCCAGCGTCGCTGCAGGGGCGCCGCTTTGCCGATCTGCGCACCGTGGCGCGCGATGATCTGGAGCCTGAGGTTGCCGCTGCCCATGTGGAGTGTCTGGGCAAGCTGAAGGCGGCCGGCGCTGAGATCGTACCGCTGGAGGTGCCGGAGCTGCAGGACGCCATGGATCTGAGCGGAATTCTGTATACGACAGAGGCTTATGGTCTGTGGAAGGATGTGATCGAGGCGAGCCCGGATCTGATGTTTGCCGAAATCCTGGAGCGGTTCCGTGCTGGCGGTCAGCACAGTGGTCCCGATTATGTGGCGGCCTGGGCCAAGCTGGAACAATGCCGGATGGTCTGGGATCAGGCGGTGGCGGGCTTTGACGCGGTTCTGACGCCCTCCTGCCCGATTCTGCCGCCGAACATGGCACAACTGCAAAGCGATCATGACTATTACGTCCGGGCCAATCTTCTGACCCTGCGCAATACCCGGATCGGCAACCTGATGGGGCTTTGCGCGCTGTCCTTGCCCACGAGTAAACCCAGCTGCGGCTTGCAGCTATTGGGGCAACCGGATTGCGAAGAGGCACTGTTGCGGATCGGGGCCAGCGTCGAGGCGGCGCTGTGTTGATCTGACGGCTATCGCACGTTGTTGCAAAAGCACAACTGGACCGTGGGTGCCCTATGCGGCTGGACGCAGGCGCCCACGCTCTGTACCTTATCTGCAAACGGGGCACGAATGATCCCGAAACTGAGGCAATTGTGATGAATTTCCCAGAGCGGTTTTCGAACCTGCCGCCCTATGCGTTTCCGCGTCTGCGGGCGCTGCTAGACCACCATACGCCCGGCGGGGATGTGGTGCATATGACCATTGGTGAGCCGAAACACACCTTTCCCGCCTGGGTCACGGATGTGATTGCGGAGAACGCGGCCGGGTTTAACAACTACCCGCCAAACGAAGGCTCCGAGGAACTGCGCGGCGCAATGTCCGACTGGATCGCGCGTCGCTATGGCGTGAAGATGGATGCAGACCGGCAGGTGATGGCGCTGAACGGCACCCGCGAAGGGCTCTACAATGCGGCGATGGCCCTGTGTCCGGAAACCAAGAACGGCGCCCGTCCAGCGGTGCTGATCCCGAATCCGTTTTATCAGGTCTACATGGTGGCGACGATTTCTGTCGGCGCCGAGCCGGTGTTTGTGCCAGCCACGGCCGAAACCGGTCATCTGCCCGATTACGCCAGCCTGCCGACCGAGGTGCTGGATCGCACAGCGGTGGCCTATATCTGCTCGCCTGCCAACCCGCAGGGCGCAGTGGCCACGCGCGAATACTGGGCCGATCTGATCCGGCTGGCGGAAAAGCATGACTTCCGCATTTTCGCCGACGAATGCTACTCCGAAATCTACCGCGACAGCCCGCCCGTAGGCGCGCTGACCGTGGCGCAGGAACTGGGCGCGGATCCTGAACGGGTGGTGCTGTTCAATTCCCTGTCGAAACGTTCGAACCTGCCCGGGCTGCGTGCTGGTCTGATCGCGGGCGGCCCTGAATGCATTGCGCGCCTCAAACAGCTGCGCGCCTATAGCGGCGCACCGATGCCCGGCCCGCTGCAGGCTGCGGCGGCGCGTGTCTGGGCCGATGAGGCGCACGTAGAGGAAAACCGCGCGCTTTATCAGGAGAAATACCAGATCGCCGATCAGGTGTTTGACGGTCTGGATGGCTACATGTCCCCCGAAGCAGGGTTCTTTCTGTGGCTACCGGTCAAGGACGGCGGCGAGGCGGCAGCGCTGAAGCTGTGGCAGGAAACCGGCGTGCGGGTGCTGCCAGGCGCCTATCTGGCGCAAGGCGCGCTGGGGCAGAACCCGGGCGAAAGATATATCCGCGTGGCGCTGGTCGCCCCGGCAGAGGCAACACAGACGGCGCTGAGCACCCTGCGCAGTTGTCTGTACTGATACGACTGCCACGCGGCCCCGGCTGGGGGCGCGCGGCCAAAATCAATAGACCACCGGATGCCAGGATCCCGCGGCACAAGCGGGGCAGGCGCCGAAAAATGGAACCGAGGTAGGCATGGCATTTCAAACCCGCAGCCGCGATCCGTTGCTTGACAGCAACATGCAGGCAGCCATTGAAAAGCGCGGTAAGGAACTGATCGGGATCGCCCTTCTGGGGCTGGGCCTGATGGCCGCCGCGATGATCGGCTCTTATACGCCGGATGATCCCAACTGGATGGTCTCCACCGATGCGCCGGTTCAGAACTGGATGGGCCGGATGGGGGCTTCTGTGGCGGCGCCGCTGTTCATGGTTGTCGGTTGGGGCGGCGTGGCCCTCGCGGTGACGCTGCTGGCTTGGGGTGTTCGCTTCCTGCTGCATCAGGGCGCCGAGCGGGTCATCGGGCGGATCGTCTTTGCACCGGTTCTGATCGCCGTGGGCTCGGTCTATGCAGCGACGTTGGTGCCGGGCGAGGAATGGCGCGCCACTCATAGTTTCGGCCTTGGGGGTCTGTTCGGCGATACCGTGATGGGAGCGCTGCTGACGCTGGTGCCGATCAGTTCGCATTTCGCGGTCAAGCTGATGTCGCTGCTGATGGCCATTGGCATGCTGGCGCTTGGCACGTTTGTCTGCGGCTTTTCGCGTGCGGAACTGCAGCGGGCCGGACGGTTCCTGCTGGTCGGTCTAATCCTGGCCTATGGCACGCTCGCCAGCCTTCTGGGTCGTGGCGCCTCCAGCGGTGTCCAGGCGGCGCTGTCCTATCGTGAAAAACGCGCTGCCGCCGCAGAACAGGCAATGGCCGCCGAGGATGATACGGCCTGGTTCGGACAGGAGGAGGAAGAGCCTCAGATGTTCGAAACCGATGTGACTGCGCCTCCGCCGATCGAGGTCGCAGCGCCTGCCGCACCGACAAAAACCGGATTGTTCTCTCGGGTGCCCAATCTGATCCGCCGCGCTGATCCCGATTTGGCTAATGCGCCGATGCCGCAGCCCGAGTTGGTCGAGAGCGCACCGCAGATCAGTGATGAGGATCTGCCGGGTGATGACCGGATTTCGCAGAAGATCGCAAATGCCGTGCGTGTGCGTCGCGCTGCTGGGCAGCCGCCGGAACCCGATCCGAACCTGCCCCTGACCAAGGGCCGGGGTCGCCGCCCTGAGCCGCTGGTCTTCAATCCCGATCCCGCGCCCCATGCGGGGCTGCCGCCTGAACCACCACTGACCGCAGCGCATGCCCCTGCTGCTCCGGCAGAATTCAGTGCCGAGGCGCCTGCCGCCCCCGGGCTGTCGCAGGTTCCGCCCGCGCCGACCGTTGGGGCGCCTGCTGCAGAAACCGGATATGGCGCCGATCTGGAGCCCGACCGGGTCCCAGCCGAGGAGTTGCCGACCCACGCGCCTGCTGAAACCGCTGAGCCCGCGATCACGGCTCGCGCAGAGCAACCCGCCGAGGGCCTGACCATCCCGGTGGCAGAGCCGCGCAAGGTGGTTGTTGAGCAGCCCCAGCGCCGCGCGCCGGAGCCATCGACCCGCGCCAAGGCGGAAGCCCAGCCGCGGCTGGCCTTTGAAGAAAACGATTCTAGTGATTTCGACCTGCCGCCGCTGTCGCTGTTGGCCAATCCTGCCGCGGTCGAGCGTCATCATCTGAGCGATGAGGCGCTGGAAGAGAACGCGCGGATGCTGGAATCGGTGCTCGATGACTATGGCGTCAAAGGCGAGATCGTCTCGGTCCGTCCCGGCCCCGTCGTCACCATGTACGAACTGGAACCAGCGCCGGGCCTGAAGGCCAGCCGGGTGATCGGTCTGGCGGATGATATCGCCCGCTCCATGTCGGCCCTGTCGGCGCGTGTTTCGACCGTGCCGGGCCGCTCGGTGATCGGCATCGAACTGCCCAATGAAAAACGGGAAATGGTCAGCTTCCGCGAAATCCTGTCGAGCCGCGATTATGGCGATGGCACCCAGAACCTGCCGCTGGCGCTGGGCAAGGATATCGGTGGCGACGCCATGGTGGCGGACCTTTCGAAGATGCCGCACCTATTGATCGCGGGTACCACCGGATCCGGTAAATCGGTGGCGATCAACACCATGATCCTGTCACTGCTGTACAAGCTGACACCGGATGAATGCCGCCTGATCATGATCGACCCCAAGATGTTGGAACTCTCTGTCTATGATGGCATCCCGCATCTTCTGTCGCCTGTTGTGACCGATCCGAAAAAGGCGGTCGTCGCCCTGAAATGGGTCGTGGGCGAGATGGAAGACCGCTATCGCAAGATGTCCAAGATGGGCGTGCGCAATATCGCAGGCTACAATGGTCGCGTGAAAGAGGCGCTTGCCAAGGGTGAGATGTTCTCCCGCACAGTGCAGACCGGGTTTGACGATGACACCGGCGAGCCAGTGTTCGAGACCGAAGAGTTCGCACCCGAGGCACTGCCCTATATCGTTGTGATCGTCGACGAGATGGCCGACCTGATGATGGTGGCTGGCAAGGAAATCGAAGCCTGCATTCAGCGTCTGGCGCAGATGGCGAGGGCTTCGGGCATTCACCTGATCATGGCCACTCAGCGTCCCTCGGTCGATGTGATCACCGGTACCATCAAGGCGAACTTCCCCACCCGGATTTCCTTCCAGGTGACCGGCAAGATCGATAGCCGCACCATCCTTGGCGAAATGGGCGCCGAGCAGCTGCTGGGGATGGGTGATATGCTCTATATGGCGGGCGGCGCCAAGATCACCCGCTGCCACGGTCCCTTCGTGTCGGATGAAGAGGTCGAGGAAGTCGTCACCCATCTGAAGCAATTCGGCCCGCCTGCCTATGTGGGCACGGTTCTGGATGGCCCGGATGACGAGAAGGCCGACGACATCGACGCGGTTCTGGGGCTGTCCACCGGCGGCAATACCACGGGCGAGGATGCGCTGTATGACTCCGCCGTGCAGATCGTGATCAAGGACCGCAAGTGCTCTACCTCTTACATCCAGCGCAAACTGGCGATTGGCTATAACAAGGCCGCGCGTCTGGTTGAGCAGATGGAGGACGAAGGGCTGGTGTCTCCGGCGAACCATGTCGGCAAACGGGAAATCCTAGTCCCCGAACAGTAGATCGGCGGATGGGTGCGCAGGGTCTCCCGCAGCGGCGGGTGGCTCTTCCTTTTCCACAGTCAGGGCTTATCTAAGGGTCATGAAACAGATTGCACTTGTCGCGGCGCTGATCCTGTGTGCCCCTGCTGCCTGGGCGGCAGAGAAGCTGAGCCTGTCGGAACTGTCGGCTTACCTGAACGCCCTGACCACGGCCGAGGCCAGTTTTACCCAGATCAACGATGATGGCACGCTGTCCACTGGCAAGCTGTATATCCATCGGCCGGGCCGGATGCGGTTCGAATATGATGGCGAAAATGGCGCCACGGTGGTGGCTGGGGCCGGGTCGGTGGTGATCCACGATCCGAAATCGAACCAGCCGCCGGAGACTTATCCGCTTAAGCGTACGCCGCTGTCGATCATCCTGGCCAAAACTGTCGATCTGGGGCAAGCCGATATGGTTGTGGGCCACCAGTTCGACGGAACGACAACGATCCTGCAGGCGCAGGACCCGGAGAACCCCGAATACGGCGGGCTGGAGCTGATGTTCACCGATGACCCGGTCGAATTGCGCAAATGGGTTGTGCATGACAGCGCCGGGGGCCGCACGACGGTGGTTCTGGGCGCTCTGGAAACCGGGGGCAAGCTATCCTCCTTCCTCTTCACCACGGGCGCAGGCAGCGGATCCCGCTGACTACTGTCGAGCCTGACCTTGTCTGTCGGTAGGCCGTCAATCATACAGCTGAAGGCTCCCGCCCCCGCAGGTGCCCGGGCTTTGCCCGAACCCCTTGGCGGTGTTGGGCCGGGCGCCACGCCAGGGCGTGGCGCGCTCGGTGATATCTGAACATTCCGTGGAACACTGGCGCCCGTGGCGCGGGTCGCACCGCCGTCAGGCGGTGCCGGGCCCAACGGGGGAGGACCCTTCGCAGAAGGGTTCGAGACTGGCGGGAGTGCCCCTTTAGCGTTTCTCTAGGACAGCCCGGACGGGAACCAATTCGTTGTGGCACGAGCCCGGGGGGTCAGCGGAACTTACGGCAGGTGGCCAGCTGCGCCTGATACATCAAGGAGCGAGACTCCACCTTGCTCGCCACCCGCATCAGCCAGGATTTCGCACGGTAGCTGCCGCGGGCATAGCCGGTGTGCCCTTCATGATAGGCGAGATACTGATTGCGGGCATCATAAAGCGCGATGCCGTTCTTTTCGCGGCTCTTGTTCATGTACCAGCCCATGAAATCCGCGGCATCCTTGATCCGGTCCCGCTTGGCCCGACGGCGTCCTGTGTCGCGCCGGTAATCGTCCCAGGTGCCGTCCAGGGCTTGGCTGTAGCCATAGGCGCTGGACTGGCGGCCCATCGGGATGACGCCCAGAAGATAGTTGTGCGGCGTGCGGGCATCGCCGTCAAAACGGCTCTCGTGATAGATTGTGGCCATCTGCACGTGCACGGGAACACCCCAGCGCCGTTCGGTCGCGCGGAAGGCTTTCAGGTATTCAGGCCGCTGTTTGATAATGCTGCAGGCATTATCAAGATTGCGCGGCGGGGACTTGTACCCACCCCCACAGGAGGCAACCGCCAACAGGAGGATCAGGGCGACGATGATTCTGCTCATTGCCTCTGCCTTTTTTATTTTGGCGGCAGTCTAGCGAATTGCGCCTGTGGATGAAATCACATTTCCAGAAGCAGGGACAGCAGGAGAGGCAGAGCTGCAACGGACATCAGCGTGGAAACCACCACCATGCCAGCAACCGCCTGCGCATCGGCTTCGAATTTCTCGGCCAGCAGGTAAGACGTCACCGCCACGGGCGTTGCCAGCTGCAGCACCAGAACGCCGAATGCCGTGTAATCGAGCCCGAATGCCAGCCCCAGCCCCCAGCCGATGGCCGCACTGAACGTCACCTTGATCAGCGACAGTAACACGGCAAGGCCGGTCTTGCCCGGTGTCAGCCGCGCCACCGCAACGCCAAGGGTGATCAGCATCAGTGGAATTGCCATTTGCCCGATCAGATCCAGCGCATTGGTCAGGAATTGCGGCGTCTGCCAGCCCTGCCACAGAAAGAGCGCGCCCAGAAGCGTGGCCCAGACCATCGGTTCACGCAGCGCCTTGCCGCCGCCGCCTTCACCGGCGACCAGATAGATGCCAAAGGTGAAGGACAGCACCGCAGAAACCGCGAGCATCGCCACCGCATAGCCAAGGCCCGCCTCGCCAAAGGCAAAGAGCGACAGCGGAATGCCAAGGTTGCCGGTATTGCCGAAAATGAAGGGCGCCAGATAGCTGCGCCGCTCCAGCTGCATCACGCGCACCAGTGCTGCGCCTGCCAATGCCAGCAGCGCATGCCCGGCAAGGGCAGCCAGCACGAACCAGCCGATCGCGGCCTTGTCCAGCTCGGTTTTCATCAGCGCCGTGAAGATCAGGCAGGGCACCGCCAGCGTCATGGCCAGACGGGTAACAAATTGAATCCGATACTCAAATCCAAGCCGCACCCAAGCGAACCCGACCCCGGCAAGCAGGAAGACGGGGGCCACGATTTCAAGCACTGTCAGAGCAAGGTTCACAGTCTGTTTCCTCGAAAATTTGCCTCAAGAGTTGGACATCTGCCGCGCATCCGCGTTAGTAACAAAAGACGGGGGCAGCAAGACCATGTTGAGAACGCGCGCAAAATATAACCTGGGCCAGGTCGTCCGCCACCGGAAGCATCCCTTCCGCGGGGTGGTGTTTGACGTCGATCCAGCCTTTGCAAATACCGAGGAATGGTACGAATCCATTCCCGAAGAAAGCAGGCCGGTGAAGGATCAACCCTTCTACCATCTGCTGGCCGAAAACGATCAGACCTATTACGTGGCCTATGTGTCCGAGCAGAATCTGGTTGCCGATTATTCCGGCGAACCGATCAGCCATCCGGATCTTTCGGAAATGTTCGGCAAATTCGACGGCGCGGCCTATTCCCTGCAATACCAGCTGAACTAATCGCCGGATCGCGTCCGGTGCCCCGCTGCGCTTTTGCTGCAGCGAAGCACCGGTGAGGCCTGATCAGTAGCCGAGCGCGCAGCCATCCTTGCGCGGGTCGCTGGCGCCTTCCAGCAAATCGCCATCGTGGATGCGGATGCCCTGCGAGCCGCCAATCGCCGTTTCGGGGACCTCCACCTTGTGGCCCATCTCGGTCAGCTCTTGGCGCACCTTGTCGGAATAGCCACGCTCGACCTTCATGACACCTGCGTCCGAGAAGCTGCGCGGTGCGTCCATGGCGGCCTGCGGCTCCATGCCGAAATCGGTAAGGTTGGAAACGAAACGCGCGTGGCCATTGGGCTGATAGGCACCGCCCATCACACCGAAAGGCATCGTCACGCGCCCGTTCTGGCGCAGCATGCCGGGGATGATCGTATGCATCGGCCGTTTGCCACCGCCCAATTCGTTGGCGTGGCCTTCTTCCAAGGTGAAACCGGCGCCCCGGTTCTGCAGCAGGATGCCGAATTTGTCCGAGGCGATGCCCGAGCCAAAGCCATGGAAGATCGAGTAGATCAGCGACACGGCCATGCGGTCCTTATCGACCACGGTGATATAGATCGTATCCTTGTGCACGGCCTCGCTCAGCGGGGCGGCGGCGGCCATGGCGCGTTTCGGATCGATCAGTGCGGCCAGTTTGGCCGCGGTTTCGGGCGCCAGCATGTGGTCCAGCCGGGTGGTATGATCGGCATCGGCGATGAAGCGGTTGCGGGCATCATAGGCCAGCTTGGCGGCTTCGGCCTCGATATGGGCGCGTTCGGCGCCAAAGGGGTCCATGCCCGCGATGTCGAAATGTTTCAGGATATTCAGCATCAGGATGGCGGTCGCGCCCTGACCGTTCGGCGGATGCTCGACCAGATCGGTGCCTTTGTAATCGCCGGAAACCGGCGTCACCGACATGCAGGCGGTAGCGGCGAAATCATCAACCGTGTGCACGCCGCCAAGCGCGTTGAGCGCGGCAACCATGTCTTCGGCGATTTCACCAGTGTAAAAGGCATCGCGACCGTCCTTGGCGATCCGGCGCAGAACTTCGGCCTGGCCCGGGGCGCGGAAGATCTGCCCAACGGTCGGGACGTTGCCCCCGATCAGATAGCTGTCGCGGGCCGCGCCTTGCAGGGTGTCCGCGTCATTGGCCCAGTCAAAGGCAACACGCGGCGCTACCGGAACGCCGGTTTCGGCATAGTGGATTGCGGGGGACAGGATCGCATCAAGGCCCAGTTTGCCTTCGGTTTGCGACAGGTGGCAAAAGGCGTCGATGGCGCCCGGCACGGTAACCGCATGCGGGCTGCGCAGCGGCACGGCGCTCAGCCCTTCGGCGCGCAGATCTGCGGCATTGGCGGCGGCAGGTGCCCGGCCGGACCCGTTCAGCGCGTGGATTTCATCGCTGCCCGGACGGGTATAAAGCACAAAGCAATCGCCGCCGATCCCGGTCATCTGCGGCTCGCAAATACCGAGCAGAACCGCCCCGGCGATGGCCGCATCCATGGCGTTGCCGCCGCGTTTCAGAATGTCGATGGCGGCACCGGCCGCAAGGGGGTGCGATGTGGCGCAGATACCGTTCTGTGCAAAGACCGCAGAGCGTCCGGGTTGTTGAAAATCGCGCATATGCCTCTCCCTCTTGAATAGCAGCGAAACACTAGTGGCTTCGCCGCCGAAGGCAATGCGAAAGGCATCCATGCTTGTCGCGTCTTCGGCGCATCAAAAGACGGCCATTTCCGGTAGCGGTGCAAAACCGGGGCGGAGATTTCCATGCTTGCAGTGGAAGGGGAGAGGATGTTCCCCGGCGCAACATGCACGATGGGGGCAGTGGAACGTAGCGCCGGGGACAGCTATCAAAAGCTTCTGATGTAACAGAAAGCACATTTTTCAGGCGATTTAGGGGTGATTATGTGGCGCAATTGCGGCGAAGTCCGGAGCCACCCTTGCGGCGCACTCGTCGTGCTTTTGGCAGGACGCTCTAGAAAGTACGGCTTTGGAGCAATAAAAGCTCTGCGGCTGGTACATCGACAGGTCGGTACCAGATCAAAACAGGGGGCCGGAAAATGGGATCAGGCCCGGGTCACCTGAATTTCGAAACACAAGGAAAGCTGGTTGTTGCCGGCGCTGCGTTCATAGTGGATGTCGCTTGTCAGCTCCCGGATCAGAAACCAGCCAAAGCCGCCTTCAGGGAGATCTTCCGGCGCCACATCCAGATTTGCAGGCTTGCCTTCGGGCAGTTCGCCTTCGGGGAAGGGGGCTCCGGCATCGGTGATATTGATCCACAGACGCTCAGGTTCCAGGGAACAGCGGATCCGCACGTCTCCCGGGGTCTTGCCCGCATAAGCGTGCTCGACCACATTGTTCACGGCTTCGGCCAGCGCGATCTGGACTTCATCGACCCGCAACTCGGGGATGCCCAGTCCGCGCAGCCGTTTCACAACCTGCGTAATGCCGGACCGGGCATCAAGCTCTGTTGCCGTGAACGAGCAGGCAAAGGTTTCAACCATTCGTTTCTCGCTTTGCGCGGAGGATCATATACGGAATCACGTGCCGACTTTGGGTTCAGACATCGCTTCGGTCAGCGAGCCATATAGATCGAAAATCGTGTCCATCCGGGTGAGGCGGAAAACCTTTTCCACCATCGGGGTCGGGCCAGCCAGATCAAGGCGGCGACCGCTGCCAAGCTGTTTCATGGCTGCGACAATGGCGCCAAGACCGCTGGAATCGATGAACTGGACCTCGGACAGGTCCAGAATCACGCGGTCGGGTCCGCTTTCGGTGGCAGAGCGCATGTCTTCCTTGAACCGAATCGCGATGGCCGCGTCGATCCGCTCCGCATTCACTGTGACGATCTGCGCACCGTCCGTTACCGTACTGGATAAGCTCATGTTTGTTCCCCGAGGGTCTCTCTGTACTTCACACTGACTCTAGACCTCAAACCTTAGCATTCTGTATGGATAATTTCGACGATTGGAGGAAAATTTCATGAAACACGTTGTAATTGCCGGAGCGGCGCGCACCCCCATGGGTGGGTTCCAGGGCGTTTTCGATGGCGTGACTGCAGCCGAACTGGGTGGTGCCGCGATCAAGGCAGCGCTCGCCGGGGCCGGAACCGACACCGTCGATGAGGTTCTGATGGGCTGCGTTCTGCCCGCGGGGCAGGGGCAGGCGCCCGCGCGGCAAGCTGGTTTTGCAGGTGGTCTGGGCGAAGAGGTCCCGGCCACGACGCTCAACAAGATGTGCGGATCGGGCATGAAGGCGGCGATGATTGCCTTTGATCAGATCGCTCTTGGTCACACCGACACGATGATCGCGGGCGGTATGGAGAGCATGAGCAATGCGCCCTATCTGCTGCCCAAGATGCGCGGGGGTGCGCGGATCGGTCACGGGCAGGTCATTGACCACATGTTCCTCGATGGTCTGGAGGATGCCTATGACAAGGGTCGTCTGATGGGCACCTTCGCCGAGGATTGCGCCGAGAAGTTCCAGTTCACCCGCGAAGCGCAGGATCAATACGCGCTGGCCTCGTTGTCGAACGCGCTCGACGCCGAGCGCACCGGTGCTTTTGCGGATGAGATCACCTCGGTCACGCTGCACACCCGCAGCGGAGAGCAGGTCATCACCACCGATGAGCAACCCCAGTCGGCCCGCCCGGAAAAGATTCCGAACCTGAAACCGGCCTTCCGCAAGGATGGCACTGTGACCGCAGCGAATGCCTCGTCGATTTCGGACGGGGCGGCGGCGCTTGTGCTGGCCTCGGAAGAGGCGGCAGAAGCCAAGGGTCTGACGGTGCGGGCGCGGATCATGGGCCACGCCAGCCACGCGCAGGCACCAGGATGGTTCACCACCGCACCGGTTCCGGCGGCCCAGAAACTGCTGAAACAGATCGGCTGGTCGGTCGAGGATGTGGATCTGTGGGAAGTGAACGAGGCTTTTGCGGTCGTGCCCATGGCCTTCATGCACGAGATGGGCATTTCCCGCGACAAGGTGAATGTGAACGGCGGCGCCTGCGCGCTGGGTCACCCGATCGGTGCCTCCGGTGCGCGGATCATGGTGACGCTGCTGAACGCGCTGGAGAAACGCGGGCTGAAACGCGGTGTTGCGGCGATCTGCATCGGTGGCGGCGAAGGCACCGCCATCGCTATCGAACGGGTCTAATCCCGGATCAGTGAGTGAAGGGCAGAGGGGGCGACCTCTTTGCCCTTTTATGTGCCTGCAGCGTGCCGTGGCTTGCGCGGTTGCCCTCTCCTCCGCAGAGTAGCCCTGTCTCCGCCGTGAATTTTGGCGGGGTGCAGGTGATTTCAGTGCGGGGAATTTCCAATGAAGAAAGTAAAGTTGATCTGGGCCTTGCTGCGGGTGCTGCTGCCCGAGAGCGCGGTGCGCCTGCTTTATGGTGGGGCCTTGCCCGTGGTCGATGGACGGCGGGCCGATCCCAAGGCGCAGGCGGTTGCGGATCTGGTTGGTCTGGTGCGCGATCCCGCAGTCCAGCCGACGGTCAAGGAAAGCCGAGTGCAACTCGCCGGTTTCGTGGAAAAATTCGATGCCCCATGCCGGGAGCCGGTTACGCGCAACGACATGACCCTGCCGGGCGGCGATGGTCCCCGGCCTGCGCGTGTCTATGTCCCTGCCGAATGCGATGAGGCGCACAGCCTTCCGACGCTGATCTATCTGCATGGTGGCGGCTGGATACAGGGCAGTATCGACACCCATGATGCGCTGTGTGCGAAACTGGCGGCGCGGGCCGGAGTGCGGGTTGTTTCAGTCAGCTACCGTTTGGCACCGGAACACCCCTTTCCGGCGGCGGCGCATGATGTGCTGGCCTCCTATCTGGCCTTGCTAGAGCGGGCGGAGGATCTTGGCATCGATCCGGCGCGCATTGCTGTCGGGGGCGACAGCGCGGGGGCGAATCTGACGGCCAGCCTGATGCACAGCCTGTCGGAAGCGGGCAAACCTCTGCCCCGGGCGCAGCTCTTGATCTATCCGGCTGTGGATGCGCGGCTTACCTCGGCCTCGGTGCAGGCCTTGCAGGATCACCCGCTGCTGTCGCTGCCGCGGATGCAGTGGTATATGGATCAATATATTCCCCAAGGTCAGGACCGTCTGGCGCCCGAGATATCGCCGCTGATGTCGACCCATCTGGCCGGGCAGCCGCAGGGATTTGTGCTGGTGGCGGGGCATGATCCCCTGTGGGACGATGGCCTGTCCTATGCGGCAGCGCTGGAGCAGGCAGGCGTGCCCGTCACGGTGAAGCAGTATCCGGGGCAGATCCACGGCTTCCTGAATCTGACCAAGGTGATCCCGCAGGCGGATGAAGCCATATCCGATGCGGCAGAGTGGTTGCGGGGCGCGCTGGACACCGCCGCGTGAAGGGGGCCTTGCGTCGCCTGCGCCTGCGCGGGATACAGCAGCACCAGAACAGACTGACCCGGGAGCCGACCAGATGAGCCTCGATTACACCACTTTGGCAAAGACCATCGCCGCCCTGACCGAGGGCGAAACCGATGAGGTCGCCCTGATGGCCACCGTCGCCTGCGAGGTGCATCACAGCGATGACCGGTTTGACTGGACCGGGTTTTATCGCGTGGTGGCGCCCGAGCTGCTGAAAATCGGCCCCTACCAGGGCGGACACGGCTGTCTGCAGATCCCGTTCTCGCGCGGCGTTTGCGGCGCGGCGGCGCGCAGCGGAGAAGTGCAGCTGGTGCCGGATGTTGAGGCCTTCCCCGGCCATATCGCCTGTGCCTCCTCCACCCGGTCCGAGCTGGTGCTGCCTGTCTGGAACAAGGCGGGCGAGGTAATCGGCGTCTTTGACATCGACAGCGACCAGCCCGATGCCTTCACCCAGGAAGATGCGGATCAGCTGGGCGCCATCCTCAAACAGGTCTTTGCCGCTTGACAGGCTTTCTGCGGCTTTCGTGAAAAAATGCTTTGAAATTTCATGCAATGTGGGTCAGCGTGAAAAAGAGATGTGTTTTTTCACGAAGCGGTACTGGCATTGAGTGATCTATCCCCGCAGACAGCGACCCTTGGCGCGGATATCCGCGCCCTGCGCAAGGCGCGCGGGCTAACACTGTCCGATATCGCGGCGCGGCTGAACCGGTCGGTGGGCTGGCTCAGCCAGGTTGAGCGGGACCTGTCCGAACCGTCGATTTCCGATCTGCGCCAGATCGCGCAATGTCTGGGCGTGCCCATGTCCATGCTGTTTGCCCATTCCAACGTGCCCGCGGACGAACAGGGCTATGTGGTGCGTGCAGGTGCCCGCCGCCCCATGGGATCGGGCGAAGAAGGTCTGATGGAGGAGCTGCTGTCGCCGGACCTGACCGATGATTTTGAGATGGTGCATTCCACCTTTGCGCCGCAATCCCGCATGCAGACCCCGGCCAACCGCCCCACGCAAGAGGTTGGCTACATGATTTCGGGGCAGCTGGATCTGGTGATCGGCGGGCATGCCTTTACCGTCGGTCCCGGTGACAGTTTCCGCATCCGCCACGAACCCTACCAATGGGCCAACCCCTATGACGCGCCCGCCGTGGCGGTCTGGGTCATTGCCCCGCCCGTTTATTAAAGCATGAGATATGACTGATGAGTTTTGAAGCCTGGACCCTGTTTGCCCTGTTCTGGGTGGTCTTTGTCACCACGCCCGGTCCCAATGCAGTGAATTGCATTTCGAACGGGATGACGCTGGGCCTGCCCAAGGCGATGCTGGGGGTGCTGGCGATCCTGACGCAGGCCAGCGCCTTTCTGATCCTGTCGGCGCTGGGGGTGACGGCGCTGATCGCGGCCTCGCCCACCGGGTTCTTCGTGGCCAAGGTGATCGGGGCGGGCTTCCTTATCTTTCTTGGTGTGCGCGGTTGGATCAACGCAACGCGCCCTACGCCCGCAGTGGAACGCCCTGCACGCCATGTTTACCTGCACGCGCTGGCGGTGGCCACGATCAACCCCAAAAGCGTTGCCGGATACCTTGCCGCCTTTTCCCAGTTCGTGCAGCCCGGTGTGCCGATCTGGGAGCAGATGTCGGTGATCATGCCCACGGCACTGGTGCTGACGACGCTCAGCTATACGGGGTTCACCCTATTGGGTGTGTTGATGGGCAAGGCGGCGCTGAAGGCGGTGTTCAACGTCTGGATCCGCCGCCTGCTGGCAGTCTGTTTCATCGTCTATGGCGTGCTTCTTGGCGCCAGCAGCGCGCCGCAGCTGGAGGGCGTGCAATGATCCGGGGATCCTGCCTGTGCGGTGATATCCGCTTTCAAACCGCCGCCGCGCCGCAAGGGCCGTCGATGTGTCATTGCAGCCAGTGCCGCAAGCAATCGGGCGGTGTCTGGGCCTCGGCCTATGTGCCAGAGACCGAGTTGATCCTTCACGGCCCGGTCAGCTGGTACGCGGCCAGCACGGGGGCCGAACGGGGCTTTTGCGCGCGCTGCGGCTCCTTTCTGTTCTGGAAGGCCCATGACGAGGACACGATCAGCTTTGCGCTTGGTGCGGTCGAGGACCCCAGCGGGCTGAAGATCGAAAAGCACATCTTTTGCGCCAGCAAGGGCGATTACTATGAGATCGCCGACGGGCTGCCGCAGAAACCATAACACCCGCAGCAACAGGGAGCGGATATGTCTGATTTTCCATCAAAGGCCCGCGTGGTCATCATTGGCGGCGGCGTTGTCGGCTGCTCGTCCCTGTATCATCTGGCCAAACGCGGCTGGAGCGATTGCGTGCTGCTGGAAAAGAATGAGCTAACGGCGGGATCAACCTGGCACGCGGCAGGCAATGTGCCGACCTTTTCGACCTCCTGGTCGATCATGAACATGCAGCGCTACTCGACCGAGCTGTACGCACGTCTGGGCGATGAGGTCGATTATCCAATGAACTATCACCAGACCGGATCAATCCGTCTGGCGCACACCAAGGAACGCATGCAGGAGTTCGAGCGTGCTGCCGCCATGGGCCGCTATCAAGGCATGGGCATGGAGATCCTGACCCCGGAAGAGGCCAAGGCGCGCTATCCCTTCCTTGAAACGCATGATCTGGCAGGCGCTCTGTATGATCCCAATGACGGCGACATCGACCCGGCGCAGGTGACGCAGGCTCTGGCCAAGGGCGCGCGTGATCTGGGCGCCAAGATCCTGCGTTTCTGCCCGGCGACAGGCGTCACGCAAACAGACGATGGCTGGATTGTTCACACCGACAAGGGCGATATCGCCTGCGATTACGTGGTGAATGCGGCCGGATATTACGCGCAGCGGGTGGGGGAATGGTTCAAACCCTACGGCGGGCGCACCGTGCCGATGATGGTGATGAGCCACCAGTACCTCCTGTCCGAGGAAATCCCCGAGATCGAGGCCCATACCAAGGAGACCGGTAAGAAGCTGCCGCTCCTGCGCGATGTGGATGTGTCCTACTACCTGCGGCAGGAAAAACACGGCTTCAACCTTGGCCCCTATGAGCCGAACTGCCGCGCCCATTGGGATACCGACGCCGACCCCATGCCCGAGGATTTCTCCTTTCAGCTGTGGAACGACGATTTGGACAGGATCGAGGAAATCGTCACCGACGCTATGGAGCGGGTGCCTGCGCTGGCGACCTCGGGCGTTTCCCGCGTAATCAACGGGCCGATCCCCTATGCGCCCGACGGGCTGCCGCTGCTTGGCCCCATGCCGGGCGTGAAGAACGCCTTTGAGGCCTGCGTCTTTACCTTTGGCATCGCGCAGGGCGGCGGCGCGGGCAAGGTGTTGGCGGAATGGATTGTCGATGGGCAGACCGAATGGGACATGTGGTCCTGCGATCCGCGCCGCTATACCGACTACACCGATCACGAATACTGCGTCGCCAAGGGGATGGAGGTCTACGGCCACGAATATGCCATGCACTTCCCGCGCCACGAATGGCCTGCCGGACGCGACCGGAAACTGTCGCCGGTTCATGACAGGGTCAAGGCGCTGGGCGGTCAGATGGGCGCCTACAACGGCTGGGAACGGGCCAACTGGTTCGCGAAAGACGGCGATGACACATCGGAGGAAGCCACCCGCACCTGGGGCCGCGCTGGACCGTGGCAGCAGCGCATCCGCGAGGAATGCGAGGCGGTGCGCGATCACTGCGGTGTCCTGGACCTGCCTGGGTTTTCCCGGTTCGAGGTCAAGGGTCCCGGCGCGCGCGACTGGCTGCTCGGCAAGATCACCGGCGGCTTGCCCGGACCGGGGCGTATGGGGCTGGCCTATTTCACCGATCCCCGCGGCCGTATCCTGACCGAGATGAGCGTGATGTGGCATGGCGAGGATCACTACATGCTGATCACCGCCGCCACGGCGCAATGGCACGATTACGATGTTCTGGCACATGAGCTGCCGGAATGGATCACCCTCAGCGACAGGACGAAAGATTTCTCGACTCTGATCGTCACCGGCCCTGCCGCGCGCGAGATCTTCACCACCATCGGAACCGAGGCAGATTTGTCGCTGCCGTGGCTTTCAGTGCAGAGCGCGCGGATTGCCGGACGCGACTGCGGGTTGGCGCGCGTGTCCTTTGCCGGGGAGCTGGGCTGGGAAATCCACGCCGCGCCAGAGGATATTCCCGCGCTTTATGAGGCAGTTCTGGCGGCAGGCGCGAAACCCTTTGGCATGTACGCGCTGAATTCCCTGCGGATCGAGAAGGGGTATCGCGCGTGGAAGGGCGACCTATCCACTGACTATTCGGCCATCGAAGGGGGCCTCGACCGGTTCATTCGACTGAACAAGCCGCATGATTTCCCCGGCAAGGCAGTACTGGCGGCAGAGACGCAGGATGGCCCGGCCAAACGGTTTGTCACGCTGATTGTCGAGGCGGGTGAGGCGGACGCGCCCTATATGTCCTGCATCTGGAAGGATGGCGAGATCGTGGGCGAGACCACCTCGGGCGATTGGGGATACCGCGTCGGCGCTTCTGTCGCGCTGGGCATGGTGCGCAGTGATCTGGCCACGCCCGGCACCGAGTTGGAGGTGGAGATCTACGGACAAATGCACCGGGCCATGGTTCAGAAGGATGAACCGCTCTGGGATCCGGAAAACACGCGCCTGCGGGCCTAGTGCCGCAGCGCGCCTTGGCTGAACGAGGGAAAACGGAATGGATCGGAAGGTTTCGGATCTGAAAGAGGCCTCGCAAGGCTGGCATTTCGACATTCTCGTCTGCGATGGGTTCGTACTGACGGAAATGGCCGCGGTCACCGACACGCTGCGCATTGCCAACCGGGTGCTGGCGCGCCCTCTGTTCGACTGGACGGTGCGCTCTGCCTCTGGCGGGCAGATCACCTGCCGGTCAGGGCTGAGCGTCGACACCCAGTGTTTCGCCGCAAAGCCAGAAGCCGATTTTGCCTTTGTCCTTGGCAATTCCGATCCGGCGCATCCGGGCCTGTCGCTGGGCCGGGTGGTCCAGAGCTACACCAGCCGCGGCGCGCAGGTCTATCTGCTGGCCGAAGCCGCCGCCCGCCATATCCGCAGCCAGTCCGGCGGGGCGGGGGCGCACACCACCCATTGGGAGAACTCGGACCTGCTGCGCGAACAGCTTGGGCTGGATCTTGGTGCCCATGCGCTGGCCCGGCAGGATGGTCTGGTGGTGACCTGTGCCGGCATGGGCGCCACCACCGATGTGGTTCTGGCCCTGGTCGGGCAGCTGACCTCGGCGGCGGCGCAGGTCACGGTGGCCAATATCCTGCTGCACGACCACATCCGCGACTTTGCCTCGCTGCAACCTTTTGCGGGTCATGCGCCGACCACGTCAGGCGACCGGGATCTGGACGATTGCATCCGCCTGATGCAGGCCAATATCGAAGAACCGATGCCGATCCGCGCCATCGTCACCGAACTGGGCCTGTCCAACCGCTCGCTAGAGCGCAAGTTCCGGACGTTTTTCGGCACCACGCCCAACGGGTTCTATCGGGAAATGCGGCTCAGCAAGGCGAATAATCTGCTGCTGAACACCACGCTCAGCGTGCGAGAAATTGGCCTGGCCTGCGGATTTCCCAACGGGTTTTCCTCGCTCTACAAATCCGTTTTCGGGATCACCCCCTTTGCCCTGCGCAAACAGCGCCGCACCCGCCCGGTGTCTGAAACCGCCCACAGTGCGCATTCTGGGGAGCCACGGCCGGTTTGAAAAAACGGGTCGGGGATAAGACATTCCCCCGTTTGACGTTTTTGATGCATTTTCTGACGCAAGTCTGTGCCACTCTGATCCGTAAATCGGTTCGGAGAGCATGAGATGAGCGATCTTCCAAAGTCGGCCCGCGTGGTCATCATCGGCGGCGGCGTGGTGGGCTGTTCGGTGGCCTATCACCTGACGAAACTCGGCTGGCAGGATGTGGTCCTGCTGGAGCGCAAACAGCTGACCTCTGGCACCACATGGCATGCGGCCGGGCTGATCGGGCAGTTGCGGGCATCCTCCAACATGACGAAGCTGGCGCGCTATTCCGCCGATCTGTACCTCGGGCTGGAGGAAGAAACCGGCGTTGCCACCGGTATGCGGCAGGTGGGGTCTGTCTCGGTCGCGCTGACCGATGAACGGCTGGAGGAGCTGTACCGAAATGCCGCCATGGCGCGTGCCTTTGGCGTGCCGGTCGAGGAGCTCTCCCCGGCAGAGGTGAAAGCGCGCTACGACCATATCAATCTCGATGGCGTCACCGGTGGTGTCTGGCTGCCGACTGACGGTCAGGCGGATCCGGGGAATATCGCGCTCGCCCTGGCCAAGGGTGCCCGCCAGCGCGGTGCGCTGGTCAAGGAGAGGATCAAGGTCACCGGCATTGCCCGCGAAGGACGCCGTGTGACGGGGGTGGACTGGGTGTCCGATTCAGGCTCTGATACGGGGCATATCGCCTGTGACATGGTGGTGAACTGCGCTGGCATGTGGGGGCATGAAGTGGGCCGCATGGCGGGCGTCAACGTACCGCTGCATGCCTGCGAGCATTTCTACATCGTCTCGGAACCAATCCAGGGGCTCAGCCAGATGCCGGTGCTGCGGGTGCCGGATGAATGCGCTTATTACAAGGAAGACGCGGGCAAGATCATGCTGGGCGCCTTTGAACCCAAGGCGAAACCCTGGGGGATGAAGGGCATTCCCGACAGTTTCGAATTCGACCAGCTGCCCGAGGATTTCGACCACTTCGAACCCATCCTGGAGGCCGCCTGCAACCGGATGCCGATGCTGGCCGATGCCGGGATCCATACCTTCTTCAACGGCCCCGAAAGCTTCACCCCCGACGATGCCTATCACCTGGGACTGGCGCCCGAGATGGACAACGTCTGGGTCGCAGCGGGGTTCAATTCGATCGGGATCCAGTCGGCGGGCGGCGCGGGCATGGCGCTGGCGCAATGGATGCAGGATGGAGAGAAGCCCTTTGACCTGGGCGATGTGGACATCACCCGCATGCATCCCTTCCAGGGCAACAAACACTACCTGTTCGAGCGCTCCAAGGAAACGCTGGGGCTGCTTTATGCCGATCACTTCCCCTATCGGCAAAAGGCAACCGCGCGCGGGGTGCGGCGCTCTCCTTTCCATCACCAACTGACTGAGGCGGGAGCGGTCTTTGGCGAACTGGCGGGCTGGGAGCGCGCCAACTGGTTTGCCGAGGCGGGGCAGGAACGGGAATACCGCTATAGCTGGAAGCGGCAGAACTGGTTCCAGAACTCCGCCGCTGAACACCGTGCGGTGCGCGAAAACGTTGGCATGTACGATATGTCCTCCTTCGGGAAAATCCGTGTGGAAGGACCGGATGCGGAAAGCTTCCTGAACCATATCTGCGGCGCGAACATGTCTGCCCCTGTGGGCAAGATCGTCTATACCCAGTTCCTGAACAGCCGCGGCGGGATCGAGGCGGATGTGACAATCACACGCCTGTCAGAAACTGTATACTTGGTTGTGACGCCTGCCCTGACCCGGCTGGCGGATGAGACCCGCATGCGGCGGCTGGTCGGGGATTACCGCGTGACCATTACCGATGTAACCGCGGGGGAGGGCGTCCTGGCGGTCATGGGGCCACGCTCGCGCGAGTTGCTGCAGAAGGTCTCTCCCAATGATTTCAGCAACGCGGTGAACCCTTTTGGCACCGCGCAGGAGATCGAGATCGGCATGGGGCTCGCCCGTGCGCATCGGGTGTCCTATGTCGGTGAACTCGGTTGGGAGATCTATGTTTCGTCCGATATGGCAGGGCACGTTTTCGAGGTGCTGCAGGATGCCGGGCGGGACATGGATCTGAAGCTCTGCGGCATGCATATGATGGACAGCTGCCGGATCGAGAAGGGCTTTCGCCACTTCGGCCATGACATCACCTGTGAGGATCACGTGATCGACGCGGGGCTGGGATTCGCAGTGGATCTGAACAAACCTGATTTCATCGGCAAGGCAGCCGTTGCCGCGCGCAAGGAGAACGGCCCAAAGGCCCGGATGCTGCAATTCCGTCTGACTGACCCTGAACCGCTGCTTTATCACAACGAACCCCTGCTGCGCGATGGAGAGATCGTCGGCTATCTCTCTTCGGGTGCCTATGGTCATACGTTGGGTGGTGCCATCGGCATGGGCTATGTGCCGTGTGAAGGGGAAAGCGCTGCCGAGGTTCTGGCCTCTTCTTACGAGATCGACGTGATGGGGACACGGGTGCAGGCAGAGGCTTCGTTAAAGCCGATGTATGACCCGAAATCGGAGCGGGTGAAGGTCTGAATCAGGCTCTAATGCAGGAAAATTTGTCATACTTCGGTCTGACGAGTCATGCAGGTGATGGTGCGGCGTGATCTGTTTCGTGATCAATTCCTGTGCGTTTTGGGCATTCCCTTCGCCTGCAAAGCTGCCATAAAGGCCGCGTAGGAGAGCTGCCATGACCACCCATACGCGCGAGAACGTCGACACCCCTCAGGGGTTGGCCTTTGCCATTACGGCCTATCTGCTGTGGGGGTTCCTGCCGCTCTACATGAAGGCGGTGTCGCACATCCCCGCGGCCGAGGTGGTGGCCCATCGGGTGATCTGGTCGGTGCCTTTGGCGGGGGCGCTGCTGATCGTTCTGCGCCGCACCGGCGATCTGCGCGCGGCCCTGCGCAGCCCGCGCACCCTGCTGATGGCCTGCATCACAGCGGTGCTGATTTCGGTGAACTGGGGCATCTATGTCTGGTCCATCGCCACGGATCACGCGCTGGATGCAGCACTTGGATATTACATAAACCCCTTGTTTAGTGTCGCATTGGGCGCCCTTTTGTTGGGGGAGCGGCCGAGTCGCACTCAGATGTTGGCGATCGCCTTGGCGGCGGCCGCGGTTGTGGTTCTGACCGTGGAAACCGGCAGCCTGCCCTGGGCTGCGGTCGGTCTGACGTTCAGCTGGGGGTTTTATGCCTTCTTCAAGAAATGGTTGCCGGTCGGCCCCAATCAGGGGTTCCTTCTGGAGGTCCTGATCCTGTCGGTACCCGCGCTGGCCTATCTGTCCTATCTGACCGCCACAGGCACGGGCAGCTTTGGCATCAGCTGGGGGCAAAGCCTGCTGCTGATGGGGTGCGGCGTGGTGACGGCGGTGCCGCTGATCATCTACGCCAATGGTGCCAAGCTGCTGCGGCTATCGACCATCGGTATCCTGCAATATATCGCGCCGACGCTGATCTTTCTGGTCGCCGTCTTTGTCTTTGGTGAGGAGTTCGGCCACGCCCGCATGATCGCCTTCCCGATGATCTGGGCGGCGCTGGTGATCTATTCTATTCCCCTGATCCGTCAGATGCGGCGCAAGCCGAAGGTGCAGAAGGTCACCTGAATCAGGTTCTGATCAAGGGGTTTCCGATCTCTTTCGCCAGCCGGTCCGCCCAAAGCGCATAGGCGTGCGGGTTCGGGTGATAGCCATCCTCGGCGGCCAGCGCCGGGTCACTGGGCAATTCAAACGG
Organism: Pseudophaeobacter sp. 1A09344; assembly: GCF_041008745.1. Taxonomy (NCBI): domain Bacteria; kingdom Pseudomonadati; phylum Pseudomonadota; class Alphaproteobacteria; order Rhodobacterales; family Roseobacteraceae; genus Pseudophaeobacter; species Pseudophaeobacter sp. 1A09344. Next base: position 87,602 of record NZ_JAXGFS010000006.1, on the reverse strand, counting down.
CAGATGGTGAAACCCGTCGATCTGCCCGGAGAGGTCTGCAAGCCTGCGATCCAACCGCCGTGCCTGACACCCCAGCGCCCAGGCAAGCGGCTGCGGCAGGGCGGGGAAATGCTCCATCTGTGGCACCCCGCAGACGAGGATTCTTTGCACGCCAAAGCGATCCGTTAAAAGCCGCGCCAGATCGCGCTGCTGCCGTTCAAACCGCCCCTGCGGGACGGCTCCGGTCACATCGTTCACCCCCAGCGCCAGAACCACTACGTCAAAGGGCTGCGCGGGCAGGGCCTTCAGGCGCTGCAACGTATCTGCCGTGCGATGCCCGGTGGTGGCCTCAAGGCGCCAGTGAACCTGCCACCGGGGCGCCAGCCGCTGCACCAGTTGCCCGACAAGCGCCTGCTCCTGATGCGCAGCGCCCACACCGGCGGCGGAACTGTCCCCGGCAATCAGCAGCCGCAGCGGCGCACCGGATCCCGCAGTTCCCTGTCGGTCCCCCTCTGGCTCTGGCAGCCGCAACGCCTTGCGCCGGACGCGCAGCCCCTGCGCAATCAACAGCGGGAGCAGCGGCAGGCGCAGGATCTGGTCGGCTGCGATCATGGGTTATCTGCCAATATGTGGCTCTAATATCGGGGATTTCAGCTGAGTGACTCACGGAATTTCAGGAAGCGCGCATCGGTCTGAACCCGTGCATTCATCGCATCGCGCAGGGCGCCGACGGATTTATAGGGGCGCATGACCACCTCGAAGGTCTCGATCAGCCCGTCATCACCCAAGGTTATCAGATCCACGCCCACGGCGTCGAACTCGCCGATCTTGCACTGGAATTCCAGCGCCCAGTCGTTGCCCTCTCCCATGATCCTGCGATAGCGGAAGTCCGAGAACACTTGCCCCACATGACCCAGCACCGCCGCCACCGGCGCGCGGCCGGTCCAGGTTTTCCAATAGGTGGGGGGCAGGAATTTCACGTCCTCGGACAGCAGCTCTGCGATCAGCGCCTCATCGCCCTTGGCGACGACCTCCTGCATGCGGGTGATGGTTGGATGCATGGTCTCTCTCCCTTTGTTGATGCGATCCTGCCCTTGCGGCGGCGGGCCGGGCAAGACGGACGTGGCGGGAACTTGCTCCGGCGGCAGCAAGGCAGTAGGCAGGCGGCCATGACGGTATCGAGCGATTACACCCCGCCGCAGGACCCGCTGGAGATCCTGCATCATGATGCGCAGATCCTTGCGGTGAACAAACCTGCGGGATTGCTGAGCGTGCCGGGCCGGGGTGAACATCTCGCCGATTGCCTGTTGTCACGGGTGCAGCTTGCCTTTCCCGAGGCGCTGCTGGTGCACCGGCTGGACCGCGATACCTCGGGGGTGATGGTCTTTGCGCTGACGCCCCATGCGCAGCGGCACCTGTCGATGCAGTTCGAAAAACGCAGCACGCGCAAGGTCTACGTGGCCCGCGTCACCGGGCGGCTGGAGCCGAAGGCGGGCACGGTGGATCTGCCGCTGATCGTCGACTGGCCGAACCGTCCGCGCCAGATGGTCTGCCATGAGACGGGTAAACCTGCGGTGACCGACTGGCGGGTGATGAAATACGGCGACGGGGAGACCCGAGTGCGGCTGACGCCCAAGACGGGCCGGTCGCACCAGTTGCGGGTGCATATGCTGTCGCTGGGGCACGCCATTCTGGGCGATCCGCTGTATGCCGAAGGCGCGGCGCGGGATTTCCCTCGCATGATGCTGCATTCCGAAGAGCTGCGGATCAAACACCCCGACAGCGAACAGTCGATGAAGTTCCGGGCCAAGGCGCCCTTCTGATCAGGCGTCGATCCGGTGCCAGCTGTCTGGCAGGATGTCGGGGTTGTGCAGCTTCGGATCTCCGAACCACTGCGCCGGACCGGTAACGCGTTTCTCCGGGTTCTGGTTCAGCCAGGCCGCCCACCAGGAAAATGAACTGTTGGCGATGATATTGTGCTGGCACAGGGTCATCAGCCGCATGTCCTCGAAATCGGTGTCTGGGCCGTTGAAATCCACCACCACCTTTTCGCAGGGCAAGGGCAGGTTTTCCTTGGCCCAGTCCGGATCGTCGGAGAAGACAAATACGGTTGGCGTACCCTCCAGCCCCTCCAGAACGCGGGCGAGGGCGGCTTCGTAATAGGCTTGATCGCAAAGCACATGGGCGGCAAGCGCCACGTAATCACCGCGCCGCACGTGCAGTGAGATGGCATTGCTACCTTGGATGCGGGCGGCCATGTTGGCGTTCTGCGCGTTGGTGAACTCCGGGAAGCTGAAATCGGCCCGGATGCGGTCGGCGATCGCGGCAAAGTATTTCTCGCTTTGCCAGTAGCCATGCAGATAGCTGCCATCGCCCCAGGTCGCGAAACTGGGGTTGTAGCCAAGGCCGCGTTCGCGCCGGAAAGTTGGAGCGGAGCCAAAGGCGCGCCACAGGGCATAGCGCAGCGGTGCTTCCTTTCTCAGCGGCGGCAGTGGAGCCGTGTCGGTCAGGTCGAGATCAAAGACCCGGGTCAACACGCCTTCGCCGCGCCGCACCGCTTCGCGGCTATCGAGAGCGACAGCCACGCCAAGGCGCTCGGCCAGCGCGCGGGCGGCGGCGTATTGAAACATCTGATTGCCAAGGCGGCCGTGCAGGCGGGCGGTGATCATCGCGGCTGTCTGTCCTTGCAAAGGGGAGGATCCGATACCCCTGCATATCGGTGCCGCAGCCACATTGGAAGGTCGATAGGGACAGGATGATCCGATCTGGGTCCGGCGATGGGGCGTCCTCCCGCCCGTCGTTCGCCTTTTTGGTGAAAGGCTGCCTCCCGTTGGGCCCGGCGCCGCGCAAGGCGCGGCGCCGGGCCCAAGGCCGCAAAGGCTGTCGTGGCAGGGCCACGGCATCCTTCGGGCGCGGGAGGTTCTGTCTTTAAGGGGTCAGATAAAGCTGCGGATGGTTTTTAGCGCGCCGTCCAAGGCTTCACCTTTTTCGTCCTGCAGGGCCGCTTCGCGAAGGCGGGCGACCCATTCGGGACCGTCGTCGCGGGTTTCGACCAGTCGCGCGCCGTCCAGAACCCGGTCGAATTTCGACAGGCCCCGTGTGTGGGTGTCGGAATAGCCCTTGATCAGCCGCCGACAGCGCAGCACTTCCACCGCCATGTCATAGCTGCTGGGCAGATAGCCGATCGCGCGGTTCAGCCAGTCGTCCAGATGCGCCTGTTCCAGCGCGTGGCGGCGGCTCTTGCGGCGCCAGCCGCGCAGGCCGCCCATCACATAAAGTAGGGCAAAGCCACGGAAGCGGTCGGTGCGGATGCGGCGGCCCTTGTTGAACAGCCGGTCGAGACGTTTCATCCAGACCGGGCTGGCCTCGATCCGGGCGCCAAGCCCCGCAGGCAGCAGACCGGCGATCTCTTCGGAGCGCGGGTGCAGATAATCGGTCAGGGTCATCAGCTTGTCAGCACTGCCAACCTGATCCTCGATCCGGTCGAACCGGCTGGCGCGGGTTTTCAGATCCGCCACCCGGATCACATCGTCATAGGCCATGGCATTGGCGATGTATTTCGCGGCCTCGCGCGACAGCACATACCCCCGGTCCGCGCTGTCGCGGCCCAGGATGCCTTCGAGCCGGTCCAGATATTCGGCGCCATAGGCGATGTCCTGAAAATCCACAACCTTGCGCAGGCCCGGCAGCGCCAGTTCCTGCACCGCAGCTGGCAGGGCATTGATCCGGTCCAGCAGCGCGCCATAGGCCCGTAGCTTTCCGGCGGATCCCGCCGGTTTCGGCGCTTCGGCGGGGGCGGAGGGGGCTGCAGCCGGGGCCTCTTTCCCACCCTGGGCCAGATCATATCCGGCGGCAAAGGCACGCAGGCTGGCCTCGACGCCCTTACCTCCCGCGCGGATCGCCTCTTCAAAGGCAGCACGTTTGAAGGGCAGGGCGCCCGATCCGGCCAGTGCACCGAACAGCGACGCGGAGATCACTGAGCCGACACCGACAGCGGCCTGTTCCATATCGGCCATGACCAGCTGCCGCGCCGCGGTTTCGGCGGCGGCGCGCACTTCGGCGGCATCGGCCATGCCGTCGCCCGGCACCATTTTCTCAGAGACTGCCAGCGCCCGGTGGGTCGATGCGATCAGAGTGGTGCGATCCGGGGTGACGAAGCCGCGCATGATGGCGCGCCCAGCTTCCATCATTTCGGCGGCGATCATCACGTCGATGTCGCCCTGCGCCGGTGCGAGGGAGAAGACAGGCGTTGGCACCGATGCAGGCGCCATTTCGATGTAATAGATGGTGGCGCCGGTACGCTGCGCCACGCCCGCGACGCTGGTCGCCTGCGCGGAATAGCCTTCGGCGCGGGCCAGGGATTCGATCCAGTTGGTCAGGACGCCGCCGCCCTGTCCGCCCACGGCAAGGATCGCGACCTTGATGACGCCGTCCAGATGGGTGGCGTCTCCGCCAGATGCGATTGGCAGTTCGATGGACATCACGCGGCTCCTTCGCTCAGGTCGGTGGAAAAGGTCAGGCGCCGTGCTGCGCGGCGGTTCTGCAGCCAGGAAATCATCCGGTTGCGCAACCCTGCGGTCCAGCGTTCAAAACCGGTCGGGTTATGCACCACGCGGGCCTCGTAGAAGGACGGGCAGAGGATCGCAGCATCAGCGACCTCGCCGCAGTTGCCGCAGCCGACGCAGGTCTGGTCGATATGGGCGACGGGATCGTCGCGCAGCGGATCGTCCAGTTTCTTCAGCGACAGCGAGGGGCAGCCCGACAGGCGGATACAGGCGTGATCGCCGGTGCAGATATCTTCATCCACGCCAAAGCGTGGCACCTCGACGCGGGTACCGTCCTTGATCGCGGCATTGCGCTGGGGTTTCTCCCGCCGCTGCCGGTTCAGCATGCATTCCGAGGAGGCCACGATCACCTTTGGCCCATCGTAATCGGTGGTCAGCGCCTCGCGGATGGTGGCGCGCATCTGGGTGACATCATAGGTCCGGTCGATCTGCCGGATCCATTTGACGCCAGCACCCTCCAGCGCCTTGGTGATCGGGTTGTTGGTCGCCTTGCTGGGGTTCTTGGCGCGGCTGGATGGGATGTCCTGCCCACCGGTCGCTGCGGAATAGTAGTTGTCGACGATGATCGCGACGCTGTCCGATTTATTGAACACCATGTTGCCGATCGAAGAGCTGAGGCCGTTGTGCCAGAAGCCCCCGTCGCCAAGGATCGAGATCGCGCGTTTCTCGCCGCCGCCGTCAAAGGCCGCGTTGGAGGCCGGACCAAGGCCATAGCCCATGGTCTGCCCACCGATTTCGAAAGGCGGCAGGGCGGCAAACAGGTGGCAGCCGATATCGGCCGAGATCTGATGCTTGCCCAGCTCCTGCTCTACCAGTTTCATCGAGGCAAAGATGGGGCGTTCCGGACAGCCGGTGCAGAACCCCGGCGGGCGGATCGGCACGGTCTGGCTGAGGTCGGGAATTTCTGGCGCCGGTTCGTTTGGGGCCAGAATCTGCCCGGGCAACAGATGCGCGGCATAGGTGCGCAGGAAATCGTCGATGCCGTCCTTCATCACCTGGCCGGTATATTCGCCTGCCTTGGGGAAGGTGCCCTTGCCTTCAAGCTTGGTGCTGCTGCCTGCCTTGTAAAGCATGGCGCCAAGCTGCTGTTCGATGAACTCGGGCTGGCCTTCCTCGATCATCAGGACGGCGTCCTTGTCCTCGCAGAAATCCAGAAGGTCGCTTTGCACCAGCGGGTAGGTCACGTTCATCACGTAAAGCGGTACGTCGGTGTTGCCCGACAGATCCGCAAGGCCAAGGCGTTGCAGGGCGCGGATGACGCTGTTGTACATGCCGCCCAGGCAGATCAACCCGACCTTGCCTTCCTTCGGGCCAAAGCGTTCGTTCAGACCATTGTCGAGGATGTATTTCTCGGCGGCGGGCCAGCGATTGTCGATCTTGTCGTGTTCATGCTGATAGGACATCGGCGGCAGCACCACGCGCGAGAAATCCCGCTGCGGGTTGGCCAGCGCATCGCGCACGGTCAGATCGGGGCGCTGGTTGTCGCGGCATTCAAAGGTGCCAGTCACGTGGCAGGATCGGATCCGCACCATCAGCATGACCGGCGTGTTCGACGCTTCGGACAGGCCAAAGCCATCGCCCACAGATTTCACGATCGAAGGCAGGTTGGGGCGTGGGTCCAAGAGCCAGAACTGCGATTTCATCGCAAAGGCATAAGACCGCTCCTGCATGATCGAGGAGCCTTCGCCGTAGTCTTCGCCCACCACCACAAGGGCGCCGCCGGTGACGCCCGAAGAGGCGAGGTTGGCCAGCGCATCCGAGGCCACGTTGACCCCGACTGACCCCTTGAATGTAACCGCGCCGCGGATGGGATAATGGACCGAGGCTGCCAGCATCGCCGCCGCTGCCGCTTCGGAGGCGTTCGCCTCATAACGCACGCCGAGTTCGCCGAGCAGGTCCTCGGCATCGGCCAGCACGTCCATCAGGTGCGAGATCGGCGCGCCCTGATAACCGCCGACATAGCCGACTCCGTTTTCCAGCAGGGCCTTTGTGATGGCCAGAATGCCTTCGCCGGTAAAGCTGGTCCCGGCACCTTTGCGCAGGTGCTCTACTTCTGCCTTGAACGACCTTTCGGCCATTGGCGCCTCCTTGGATATCGTTCTGGGGGACCGTCGTGGAAGACGGTCAGGTTAAATCTGGTGTACGCGCACGTTGCGCAGGATGGTTTGCAGGGTGGTCACGAACTGACGCTGCTCTTCGGCACTGATGCCGGTGAACATTTGGGCATAGGCCTCGGCGATATGCGGCCAGAGCTTTTCCTGCGTCTCTCGGCCCTTTGGGGCCATGAAGATCCGGGTGGCGCGGCTGTCGTCGGGGTCGGGACGGCGGATGATCAGCTCGTCCTGTTCCAGCTTGTCCAGCGACCGGCTCAGTGTGGATTGTTCGACCACCGCATAGACGGCGAGCTCACGGATCAGCAGCCCGTCCAGCACCGACAGTACGGCGAGGGCACGCATCTTGGCCGTGTTGAGGCCGAGCGCCGCCATCTCTTCGCGCAAGGACGCGTTGTAGCGGCCCATGATGCGGTTCATCAGGTAGGGGGGGAAGTTTTCCAGCCCGATTTCACCCAGACGGGGCATCGGCGTGTCTGCTTCCTGTTGGTCTGCCGTGGCCGTGGTGGTGTCGTCCGTGCTCATGCGCCCATCCTTTTTGCAAGGTTGTAGCCGGACCCTCCGCCCAGACCGGGTCCGGGGTGAGTCGCGGCCCCAATCAGATGCAGGTCCTTCACTGCGGTGGCGTTATTGACCGATTGCGGGAAGGGGCGCCAGACAAAGAACTGGTCCAGCGTGCAGGATCCGCCATAGGGATCGCCGCCCACCAGGTTCATGTTCAGATCCTGAAGATCGGCAGGGGAATAGGCGCGGCGGGCCAGTTTGATCTTGTCGAAATCCTTGATGTGGCGGGACAGGATCGCCTCGATCCGGTCGGCAAAGGCTTCGCGGGTGGGTTCATCCCACTCGGGTCCGCTGTCGATTTCTTTTGCGGCGTCGCCTTTGATCACGCGGGGGGCGTCGGGGATTTGCAGCCACAGGATCGCCTTTCCATCCGGGCAGCGGGTGGGGTCCATGCGGTGGGGCTGGCCAACGCAGATCGTCGGCGTTTCCGGCAGCATGCCGCGTTCGGCCTCGTTGGCGGATTTCGAAACGCTGTCGACCCCGTCCGAAAGATGGATCAGGGCGACGTCTTCCAACCCCTCGCTGAGCCATTCAGGGACGGCATCCAGCGCATAGTGCAGCTGGAAATTGCCACGCCCATGGCGGTAGTTCTTCGCGGCCTCCGGCGCGGTTTCCTGCGGTAGCAGGCGGCCATAGAGTTGCGACGGCGTGACCGAAGCGATGACAGAGGCGCTGCGGATGACCTCTCCGTCGGCGGTTTCGATGCCGGTGGCGCGGCCGTTTTCGGTAAGGATACGCGTCACATCGGTGCCGGTACGGATCTCGCCGCCATTGGCGGTGATCAGCCGTTCAAAGGCTTCGGCGGCAGCCCCGGCGCCACCTTTGACCACCGGCGCCCCGGCGGCCTCCAGCGCAAAGGCAATGACGCGGCCCATCTGCCCGGAATAAGTGCTTTCGGGGGTGAGGCCGCAATGCAGCACCCAAGGCGCCCAAAGCGCCTGAAGGTTTTCGGAGCCATAAGAGCTTTCCAGCCAGCCGCGCGCCGGTTGCAGCGCTGCGCCGACCCAGGATTTGAGACCGTTGAGGCCCCGTTTCCACGCCTGTTTTGCCAGCAGTTTGGCGGTGCCAGCAGACCAGAGCGGTCCGCCCAGCAAGGCGAAAAGGAATTCGGCATCCGCCTCGATCCCGCCCACATCGCGGCCATGTTGCGCCCCGTCGCCGGGGCTGAGCGCGTCAAAGGCAGCGATATTGGCGGCGCGGTCCATGGTCAGTACGGTGGCGCGGCCATCGGGGCGCAGGACCGCCGTGGGGCGGTCCGTGTGACAGAACTCAAGCCCATGTTTCGCCAGATCGCCCGCCAGTTCTGCATAGGCAGGCGAGGTGAGGAACAGGACGAAGGTCGCCGCCATCACATCATGGGAATACCCGGGCAGCGTGATCTCATCGGTGCGCAGGCAGCCTCCGATGCGGTCCGAGCGTTCGAGCATCAGAACCGGTTTGCCCTTGCGGGACAACAGCGCGGCGGCGACCAGTGAATTGATCCCGGTGCCGATGATGATGTGAGGGGCGGCGGCCATCTGCTCTTATCCCTTGGGGACCAGCGCCAGCGCGCGGATCGGGCTGCCGGTGCCGCGCTGGATCTTCAGCGGCGCAGCGATCAGGATGGCGCCCTTGGCGGGCAGCTTGTCCAGATTGGCCAGCGAGGCCAGACCAAAGCGGTTGTTGGCGTGCAGCAGGTTATGCGCCGGGAACGGCGGGGTCATGCCGCCGGCCATGCCTGCGTCGGTGCCGATGCACTGGCTGCCCCAGCCAACGATGTCCTTGTCGACCAGATACTGGATGACCTCGGCGGTCGGTCCGGGAGTATGCGGGCCGGTTTCGTCAGCGTTGAGGAACTTGGCCTCGTCGTCGGCGTATTGATCCCAGTCGCTGCGCAGGACGACCCATTCCCCGGCTTTGATCTCGCCGTGCTCGGCCTCCCAGGCCTTCACGTGGTCGATGGTCAGCAGGAAGTCGGAATCTTCGCCGCACTCCTTGGAGAAGTCGAGCACGTTTACGGGCGCGATCAGGCGCTGCACGTCCAGCGTGTCGGTGTAGCCTTCTTCGAAATCCTTGCCGGTGATCCAGTGATGCGGCGCATCAAAGTGGGTGCCGGTGTGTTCGCCCAGCTTCATCCAGTTCCAGGCAAAGAAGGGGCCGTCTTCGTCGTATTCGCTGATTTTGTGGATTTCGACCTTGGGGGTGTTTTTCGCGAAATCTTCCGGCAGCTGCAGGATCGGAGTGTTTGGCCCCAGAACCCCGGTGCAGTCCACCACTTCGATTTCCCCGGTCAAAAGCTTGGCGCCAAGCCCGTCCAATGCGGTTGTTGCGGTCATTATCGCCTCCCGTGTTGTGTGCGGTCTGAAGGTGCCGCTTTTTGCGATGACAAATCCATGCTAGACATAATTACATGCATTTGCAAATATCAATATGTAAAGGATAAAGGAATCTGCCCATGTCAGTGGCGCCGGACGCAGTCATTATCGGAAGCGGTCACAACTCTTTGGCCTGTGCTGCGCATCTGGCGGCAAAGGGCTGGAGCGTTGCCGTATACGAGCGCGCCGAAACGCCCGGCGGGGCAGTAAAAACCGGGGAATATACGCTTCCGGGCTTTCGCCATGACTGGGCTGCGATGAATCTGTCGCTCTTTGCAGGGTCCGCATTTCATCAGAAATATGCCGAGGAATTGGCCGGGCACGGACTTGGATTCGCCCCCGCGGCGGATTGTTTTGCCTCGGTTTTTCGGGATCAGACCTGGTTGGGGATCGGCAATGATGCGGCGGCAAATGTGGCGCGAATCGCAGCCGAGAATGCGGCTGATGCAAAAGCCTGGGAGGCGTTGAGCGCCGCGTTTCCTGAGCGTGCTGAAACTTTGTTCGCTTTGCTGGGTAGTCCGATCAATAAACGTGCATTTGCATCTTTAGGCTGGAAATCCTGGCGCAAGATGGGCGCTGCCGGGCTAATGGATCTGGGGCAGTTTCTGGCGTCTTCGCCGCGCAGCTGGCTGGAAGAGACATTCGAATCGTCAAAGGTGCGTGCCCTTCTGGCGGCCTGGGGCATGCATCTGGATTTTGCCCCGGACATCGCGGGCGGTGCGCTGTTTCCTTACTTAGAAGGACAAGTGAACCAGGCGTTTGGCATGGTGCTGGGGCAGGGCGGCGCCGATGGCATCATCAAGGCCATGATCGCCATGATCGAGGCGCGCGGCGGATCGGTGACCTGCGGCGCCGAGGTGTCGCGGATTTTGCACGCGGGCGGGCGAGCCACGGGAATCGAGCTGTCGGACGGGACACAGGTGCAGGCAAAACGGGCAGTGATCGCCAATGTCGCCCCTGCCGCGATGCTGCGGCTGACCGGCGGCACACCCGACAAACGGTATGATCGCGGGATGGAGAAATTTTCTCACGCGCCGGGGACCATGATGATCCATCTGGCGATGGAGGATCTGCCGGACTGGGCGGCCGGGGACGATCTGAAACGCTTTGCCTATGTGCATATGGCGCCCGAGCTTGACCAGATGGCGCGCACCTATGCGCAGGCCAAGGCGGGGCTGTTGCCGGATGAGCCGGTGATCGTATGCGGTCAGCCCACCGTCATCGACCCCAGTCGCGCGCCCGAGGGCAAACATGTTCTATGGTTGCAGGTGCGCATGGTGCCCGGTCAGATCAAGGGCGATGCCGCCGGACAGATCACCGCCACCGACTGGACTGAGGCAGCGCAGCCCATGGCAGAGCGCGCGCTCGATATCCTTGAAACCTATGCGCCCGGTACAAGGGCAAAGATCCTTGGCCAGCATATCGTGACGCCCACCATGCTGGAGGCCGATAACCCCAACCTTGTGGGCGGGGATCAGGTCTGTGGCAGTCACCAGCTCAACCAGCATTTCATGTTCCGGCCCCTGCGCGGGTTTGCGGATGGCTCCACCCCGATCCGTGATCTTTATCACACCGGGGCGGCTGTCTGGCCCGGAGCGGGAACCGGAGCCGGGGCGGGATACCTCCTCGGGCAAAAACTGGCCGGCACCTAATCACAACAACATGTCGGCCTTCCAACCAACAGGGAAAAGCAAAATGAAATTGACAAGACGCACTTTACTTCAGAGCACCGCCGCCAGCGTGGCGCTTGCCGGGGCCAGCCTGCCCAGCTTTGCCGCCGGGATCGAAGAGCTGGTGATTGCCTATAACGTGAACCTGCCCAGCTGGGATCCGACCGTCGGTCCCTCGGCGGTGAACCCCACCATTCAGGGCATCTACCAATCGGTGTTCGATCTGTTCATCCCGCAGAACCCGGATCTGTCCTTTGGTTCCGGGATCATCAGCGATTATGGCTGGAACGATGACAAGACAAAGGTCTGGATGGATGTGCGCGAAGGCGTCACCTGGCACAATGGCGATCCCCTGACACCCGAAGACGTGGTCTGGTCGCTGGAACGTGCGGGCAACCCCGAGACCGGCAACCCGATCCAGTTCATCTGGGGCAAGATCGGCAATTTCTCCATCGAGGGGAACCGCGTCACCGCTGACGTGCTGGCCTATGAGCCGACGATCTTCAAATGGATGAGCTTCCTGACCGGCTATATCCTGCCCAAGAAATACTACGAGGAAGTCGGGGCAGATGGCTTTGAGGCCGCGCCTGTGGGCACCGGTCCCTATATGGTCGAAAAGTTCGAGCGCAACGCATTCGTGCGCCTGAAGGCGAACGAGAACTACTGGGGCGGCGCGCCCGAATTCAAATCCGTCACCATCAAGTTCGTGACCGATGCCGCCAGCCGCGTGGCCGAGGTGGAATCGGGCAACGCCCATGTGACGCTGGAAATGCCCTATGAGGAATTCGACCGCCTGAAGGAAAAATCGGGCATCATGGGCACTGCCGCACCGGTGTCGGATATCGGCATGATCTTCATCAACGATATCGAAGTGATGACCGATCCCAACGTGCGCATGGCCATGGCCCATGCGATCGACAAACAGCTGATCATCGACCGGCTGCTGTCCGGCTATGGCGTGGCGATCGACACGCTGCAGACGCCCGATTACGTGGGCTATGACGAGACGATCAAGGTCGCCTATGATCCGGAGAAGTCCAAGGAGCTGCTGGCGGCCTCTGGCTATGGTCCCGACAATCCGGTGAAATTCACCATCCAGACCACCCGTGGCTTTAAGCCGAAGGATTACGAGATCATCCAGGCCATCGTCGGTCTGTGGCGCCGGGTCGGTATCGAGGCCGAGATCGAAGTCTACGAGATTGCCAAACACTACGAGCTGCGCGCGGCCGACACATTGGCGCCTGCGGCCTTCTACAACTGGGGCAACTCGATTGGTGATCCCACCACCTCGACCGGCTTTGCCATGTTCGGCCCCTCGCCGCATTCGGTCTGGGACGGTGAGGAGCTGATGCAGAAGATCCTGCCGCTCTGGGGTGAATCGGACGAGGACAAGCGGATCGCGGGCTGGAAGGACGTGGACCGTTTCATCGCCGAGAACGCGCTGGTGATCCCGCTGCTGCAATATGTTCAGCCGATCCTGCACAGCGATCAGGTGAAGGTGGTGCCGCATGCCTCGGGCGCGCTGTTGCCGCATCTGATGACACGGGCCTGATCCCTCTCTCCCTTGGTTGCGGGGCATCGGTCTGATTGTGCCGGTGCCCCGCGGCCCTTTTTCACGACCTCACAGAACGAAGGTAGACAATGCAGATCCTGCGCAGAATGATCGCGCGGCTGGCGGCCACTATGGTGACGCTGGTCGGGGTGGCGATCATCGTCTTTGTGGTTATCCGCGTGGTGCCGGGCAATCCGATTGCCATGATGCTGCCGCCGGGGGCCACCGATGCGGATATCCAGCGGCTTCAGGCGCTTTACGGGTTCGACAAATCGATCCCCGAACAATTCCTGATCTGGGCCTCTGGCGTGCTTCAGGGGGATTTCGGAACCTCGATTTCCCTGCGCCAGCCGGTGTCCGAACTGGTGCTGGGCCGTCTGCCCGCCACGTTGGAACTATCAGTAATGGCGTTGGTAATCGCGGTGATGCTGGGCGGCACCATGGCGTTGACCGCGACGCTTTACCGGGGCACGCGCGTCGAAGGTGCGATCGATGTGGCCGGGGGCATGGCCCTGTCGGTGCCCGACTTCCTGTGGGGGCTGGTGCTGATCCTGCTCTTTGGCGTGCTTTGGCCGCTGTTTCATATCTCGGGCCGGGTGTCGCCCTCGCTGGGGTTCGAGTTCCAGTCGAATTTCTATCTCTGGGAAAGCTTCATCCGCCTGCGGTTCGATGTCTGGGCCGATATCGTCGCCCATATGTTCATGCCCGCGCTGGCGCTGGCGATCCCGCTGGCGGCGATCATCTCGCAGCTGCTGAAACAGTCGCTGAAGGAAACCATGCATCTGGATTACGTGACCCTGGCGCGCACCAAGGGCTACGCCGAGACCAGCATCATCACCCGCGAGGCGCTGCCCAATGCGATCCTGCCGACGCTGACCTTGGTCGGGGTGCAGTTCACCTTCCTGATTGGCGGCACGGTCATTGTGGAGCGGCTGTTTTCTTATGAGGGGCTGGGCAACATGGCCATTGATGCGGTGATCAACCGCGATCTGCCACTGATCCAGGGGATCGTGATCCTGTTCGCCCTGATTTTCACCGTGGTCAATTTGGTCGTCGACATGACCTATGCCGCCCTGAACCCGAGGCTCCGTCATGCGTGATACCCGAGCACACACCCGCAAACCGGGCCTGCGCCTGTGGCTGTCCGGGGGCTGGATCAGCCTTCTAGTTCTGGCCGCGCTGTTGGCGCCCTGGATCAGCCCGCATGATCCGCTGGCGCAGGACCTGTTCGCCGGACGGATGCCGCCCTTCTGGGAGACGGGCGCCGATCCCAATTACTGGCTGGGCACCGATTCCCTGGGCCGCGATGTCCTCAGCCGCATTCTGCATGGCGCCCGGCTGGCGCTGAGCGTGGCGCTGATCGCCGGGGTGCTGACCTGTCTGATTGGGGCCACGCTGGGCCTGATCGCTGGCTATTACGGCGGCTGGGCCGATCTGGTGATTTCCCGCCTCGTGGATATCTGGATGGCCTTCCCGCCGGTCCTTTTTGCGATCCTGCTGATCGCGGTTCTGGGCACTGGCATGACTTCGATCATCATCGCCATCGTGGTGATTGACTGGACCCGTTTTGCCCGGGTGATCCGGGCCGAAGCAATGAGCCAGGGCAAGATGGATTACGTCGCCTCGGCACAGGTTGTGGGGCGCACCCGGTTCGGTACCGCGCTGACGGAAATCCTGCCCAACGTGCTGCCCACCATCGTGGCGCTGCTGACGCTGGAGATGGGCATTGCAATCATCGTCGAGGCGATCCTCAGCTTTGTGAACCTGTCGATCTCCACCGATGCGCCGACCTGGGGCGGGATGATCGCCGAGGGGCGCACCTCGGTCCATCAGGCCTGGTGGGTGCTGGTGTTCCCGCTGGTCGCCCTGTTTTTCACCGTTCTCAGCTTCTCGCAGCTTGGCGAGGGTCTGAAGGACCATTTCGATCCGGTGCTGCGATGAGCTTTCTGTCCATTCAAGACCTGACCGTGCGCCTCAGGGGCAATGTGCCGATCTTGCGGCGTGTGTCGCTCAATGTGGCGGCGGGTGAATCCCGCGCCCTTGTCGGCGAAAGCGGCGCAGGCAAATCCATGATCGGCAAATCGGTGCTGGGCACCCTGCCGCAGGCGCTGGGAATCACCGGCGGGCAGATCATCCTGGAAGGCGAGGATCTGGGCCAGCTGTCACCGCGCGCGCGCCGCCAGAGGATTGGCGCCAAGGTCGCCCTGATCCCACAGGATCCGCTGACCGCGCTCAACCCTTCGCGCCGGGTGGGGCCGCAGATCACCAACCGGCTGGTGGATATCCTTGGCTGGTCGCGCAAGGCCGCCGAGGCCCGGGCGCTGGAGCTGCTGGAAGAGGTCCATATCCCCGATCCCGCCCGCGTCATGCGCGCCTACCCGCACGAGCTGTCGGGGGGAATGCGCCAGCGGATCCTCATTGCCTCCGCCTTTGCGGCAGAGCCGAAGCTGATCATCGCGGATGAGCCGACGACCGCGCTGGATGTCACCGTGCAGAAGCAGATCCTGCGGCTGATCTCGGACATGCAGCAACGCCATGGTACCGCGCTGTTGTTCGTGACCCATGATCTGGGCGTGGTCTCCAAGGTCTGCCAGACCATGACCGTGCTCTACTCCGGCAAGGTGGTCGAGGACACCAAGGTGCGCGACTTCTTCGCGAGCCCCGGGCATCCCTATTCGGCGGCCCTGTTGGCAGCGACGCCGAAATACACCGATCCGGACGGCAGTCTGACCCCGGTCCCCGACGCGGTGATCCGCGCGGTGGAGGAAGAGGTTGCGGCCTTTGACCGACAAATGGAGGGCTCGGCATGAGTGATGTGATCTATGATGTGAAGGATCTGCGGCTCAGCTTTCCGGACATGTCGCGCAAGCCACTGCTGGGTCCTGCGCCGCGGATCGAGATCCTCAAGGGGCTGACCTTCCAGATCCCGAAGGGTGAGGTTTTAGGCATCGTTGGCGGCTCTGGGTCCGGTAAATCCACATTGGGGCGGGCGCTGATCCGGTTGATTGAACCGGACAGTGGTCAAATTTCGTTTGAGGGGACAGACATCACCCATATGTCAGAGGAGGCCCTGCGCCCCCTGCGGCGGCGGTTCCAGATGATCTTTCAGGATCCCCTGTCCTCGCTTAACCCGCGCCGCCGGGTGGGGGGGATCATCGCCGGTCCCTTGCGCCTGCATGGGTTGGAGGGGATCGACGCCCGCGTAAATGAGGCGCTGGATATGGTGGGCCTGCCACGCAGCTTTGCCAGCCGCTATCCGCATGAATTGTCCGGTGGGCAGCGTCAGCGCGTCGGTATCGCCCGCGCCATCGCCCTGCGCCCCGATTTCATCCTCGCGGATGAGATCGTCTCGGGGCTGGATGTCTCAAGCCAGGCGCAGGTGCTGAACCTGCTCGAAGAATTGGTGCGCGAGCTGGGCCTGACGCTGGCCTTCATCAGCCACGATCTGTCGGTGATCCGCCGCCTGTGCAGCCGCATTCTGGTGCTCTATCAGGGCGAAATTGTCGAAAACGCCGCCACGGCGGACCTGTTTGCGGCCCCGACTGCGCCTTATACGCAAGAACTGCTGTCTGCGATCCCGCTGCCCGATCCCGATCAAGTTTGGGCGTAACGGGGAGCTGCAAGACCCCGTGCACCACACGGGCAAAAGAAAAGCCGCTCCGGATAGGAGCGGCTTTTGCTATTTCAAAGAGGCTGAAAATCAGTCGGTGGACCAGCCGCCGACGGCTTTGATTTCTAGGAAATCCTCGATCCCGAAGATACCGCCTTCACGGCCGTTGCCGGACTGTTTCATGCCGCCAAAGGGCGCACCGGGGGAGCGGGACTGGCCGTTCATTTCCACCATGCCCGACCGCAGCACGCGGGCCATGCGGTTGGCCTTGGCGCCGTCCTGGGTCTGCACGTAGTTGGTCAGACCATAGGGAGTGTCGTTGGCGATCTCGACGGCTTCTTCCTCGGTCTCGAAGGGGATGATCGACAGGACCGGGCCAAAGATCTCTTCACGGGCGATGGTCATCTGGTTGTTCACATCGGCAAAGACGGTCGGTTTGACGTAAAAGCCTTTGTTGAATCCTTCGGGGCGCCCTGTGCCACCGGCGACAAGACGCGCGCCCTCGTCGATACCCTTCTGGATCAGGTCCTGAATCTTGTTCCACTGGGTTTCATTGACCACGGGGCCGATGTGGCGACCTTCCTCGGACGCCGGGCCGACGGTGACCTTGGCGGCAACTTCGGCAGCGGTGGCCACGGCCTGATCGTAGATGCCTTTCTGAACCAGCATCCGCGAAGGCGCGTTGCAGCTTTGGCCGGTGTTGTTCATCATGTGCAGCACGCCACGCTTGACCGCTTTTTCGTCGGCATCGTCAAAGATCACGTTGGCGCCTTTGCCGCCCAGCTCAAGGTGCACCTTCTTCAGGGTGTCGGCAGCCGCCTTGGAGATCGCGGTGCCTGCGCGGGTCGAACCGGTGAAGGAGACCATGTCCACATCCGGGTGCGAGGACAGCTGCGTGCCGACGCCGACGCCATCGCCGTTCACCAGGTTGAAGACACCGGCGGGGAAACCTGCCTCGTCCATCAGCTCGGCAAAGATCATCGCATCCAGCGGGCTTTCCTCGGAAGGCTTCAGAACCATGGTGCAGCCCGCGATGGCCGCGGCGCCCACCTTGAGGGTGATCTGGTTCATCGGCCAGTTCCAGGGCGTGATCAGGGCAGCAACACCGACGGCTTCGTAGATGATGCGGTCGTTCTGGAAGCGGTCGCTCAGGGGGCGTTCAAATTCAAACGCCTTGGCCGCGCGGACAAAATTCTTCAGGTGGAAGATGCCGGCGCCAACCTGCTGGGTGCGGGACATCTCGATCGGGGCGCCCATCTCGGTGGACATCGCCTGCGCCAGATCTTCGCCGCGGGCCTGGTAAACCTCGATCAGCTTTTCCACCAGCGCGATCCGCTCTTCTACCGGGGTCGCCATCCAGCCGGGCAGGGCGGCCTTGGCAGCGGCAACGGCGGCATTGGTATCGGCTTCGGATCCCAGGGAAATCACTGCACAGGGTTCTTCGGTGGAAGGATCGATGACATTGTGATCCTTGGCTGCCGCAGGAGCAACCCATTGGCCATTGATGTAAAAGTCGCGTTTCTCGATCATGTCCAGATCTCCCAAATCAGACGTTTCGCCAGTTTGTACCGGCGCTTTCGCGCGCCACTGTGTCACTGCCTTGACCCTTGGGCAAGACCACATTCACATAATTTGATCAAATTATGTGAGGCGAATTTTCGCGGATAAACCCAGGGTTTTCCGTTTTGTCGCAGGTGATTGGCACTTTTGTGCTGGTCTTGACGCCGCAGGGGTTTAACCTGCGCTGCGATTGATTACCTTGCGTAGCAAGATACGTATTGAAAACTGAATGTGAACGCAGAGAGGAGACCGTCATGGGTTTGCGCATCAACGATGTGGTTCCGAATTTCACCGCCGAGACCGATCAGGGCACCATCACCTTCCACGACTGGATCGGGGATAGCTGGGCGATCCTGTTTTCCCACCCCAAGGATTTCACCCCGGTCTGCACCACTGAATTTGGTGCCGTGGCGCAGCTGTCCGAGGAATGGGCCAAGCGCAACACCAAGGTGATCGGCGTGTCCGTTGACGGCGTCGAGGACCACAAGAAGTGGAAGGGCGACATTGAAAGCTATGCCAAAACTCCGGCAGGCTTCCCGATCATCGCGGACGAAGGGCTCGCCGTGTCCAAGGCCTTTGACATGCTGCCCGCCGAAGCCTACCTGCCCGATGGCCGCACTCCGGCCGACAGCGCCACAGTGCGCTCGGTCTTCATCATCGGCCCGGACAAGCAGTTGAAACTGTCGATGACCTACCCGATGTCGGTGGGCCGCAACTTTGCCGAGATCCTGCGCGCGCTGGACGGTCTGCAGATGACCACCGGCCACGGCGTTGCCACCCCTGCCGACTGGGTGCCGGGTCAGGATGTGATCATCCCGCCGACCGTGTCGAACGAAGACGCCAAGGCCAAGTTCGGTGAGTTCGAAACCATCTTCCCCTACCTGCGCAAGACCAAAGCGCCGGAATAAGTCGGAAGACCATTTTGAAGTTCAGCAAGGGGGCCGTTTGGCCCCTTTGTCATTTCGTTGGCTGTGCCTTTTCGGGTGTGGTGTGAAACACGATAATTAACCCCTCCTGCGGCGTGGGCAGGACAAAGTGCTTCGAGAACTGGTGAAACTGTTCTTCGGTTGCCGAGAACGGATGCTCCCCACTGGCATTTCGCGCACGCAGCCGGGCAAGGCAGACTTCTTCCGGGACATCCAGCACATGCAGTTGATGGTCTGCACTAGTCCTGTCGAGAATGCCGCGCATCCAGACGCGTTGCTGGATCGTATTTGCGGCGAAATCCAGCACCACGGAAACCCCTGCGTTGAGCAGGTCGATGACATGAGGCGCCACGGTCTCGCGTAGCCGCCCGGTACAACGCAGGTAATCGGCCCCGGTTTCTATCTCGCCGAGGAAGAGAGTGTTCAGCCATTGGTCCTCGGCAATGCGTACGGCCTTGTCTTCGCGCGTCAGGTGATCGGCGAGAGTGGATTTGCCAGAGGCGATCTTGCCGCACAGCATGTGCAGCGTCGGAAGTGTTTGAGACATTTCAGAAACTCTTGAAAGCGCGCAGATTCCAAGTGGCGCGCATGTGTTGTTCAGCGTTCGACCACCCGGCCCGACGATCAGGCCGGGACGGTAATTCGCGCTTGGCGCGGCAGGGGGATTGTCTGAACGAGGGTTTTCATGATGCGGTTCCTGGCACACTCCCGGGCGCGGGTCCAGTCTGCGGGTCTATCCGGCCGTCTGGGGGCGGGCGGCGACCTGGGCCCGATAGAGCGTGCGCTTGAATTCACGCGCCAGCTTGTTGCCGCTTTTCTTCTTCTGGATGGTTGATCCACCCAGTGCCTCGGTCAGCTCGCTGACGCCATTGGGCAGGATGGTCTGGATCTGTTGCCCGTGGATCCAGTGCATCTGCAGGAAGGTATCGACGGGCCGGTCGATAGTGGTGCTGGCAGCCAGAAGGTTCGCCGCCGCGTTGCGCCCCACCACCTGCGCCACGGTCTGAAGGCCGATCACCCGGGGCAGGAACAGCTTGCTGTTGCCCGCCTGATCGATGATCGCGGCGGGGCTTTCGCGCCGTTTGGCGGGCAGGCGGATGAAGCTGTCCGCATCCGCGTGCGCCTCGACCAGCGACAGCGCCGTCTGCCATGCCTCCGGATCGACCGAGAGATCATCCTCGACGATCAAAGCATACTCCCAGCCCGCATCCACGATCCTCTGCCAGCAGCTACGGTGTGACAGGAAGCAGCCGACCTCTCCTGGTGACAGGGGAAAGGGGTAGCGCGGATCATGCACATCGCCGTGACGCGTCGGATGCACATGGTGACTCACCGCAGTCCGGCCATTCACCGCTTCGGCCACCTCGGCATTCGGCAGTGTATAAAGCAGATGTTCGACATTTGCGCCGCGTTTGCTGTTGCCGGACATGTGGATGATCAGGGTGTGCATGGTAAAATCCATATCGGGGAACGCGCTGAGGGGGAAGGCCGCAGTCCCTTGAACGGCGCTGACAGAAAAGGCCCCGCCGTTGCCAGCGGGGCCTTTCTTGTTCGAAGCGAGGCTGCGGATCAGTCCGCGGCTTCTTCTTTCTTCTCAGGCGCGGCGGGCTCGCCGGTTTCCTGATCGACGACTTTCATCGACAGGCGCACCTTGCCGCGGTCGTCAAAGCCCAGCAGCTTGACCCAGACTTCCTGGCCTTCCTTCAGAACGTCCGAAGGATGGTTCAGGCGACGGTTCTCGATCTGGCTAACGTGCACCAGGCCGTCGCGCTTGCCGAAGAAGTTCACGAAGGCGCCGAAATCGACGATCTTCACGACCTTGCCTTTGTAGATGGCGCCTTCTTCCGGCTCTGCCACGATCGCGTGGATCATGTCATAGGCCTTCTGGATCGCGTCACCGTTGGAGGAAGCGATCTTGATCACGCCGTCGTCGTTGATGTCGACCTTGGCACCGGAGGTTTCCACGATTTCGCGGATGACCTTGCCGCCCGAACCGATCACTTCACGGATCTTGTCGGTCGGGATGTTCATGGTCTCGATGCGCGGCGCGTGGACGGAGAACGCGTTGGTTTCCGACAGGGCCTTGGACATCTCACCAAGGATGTGCATCCGGCCGTCCTTGGCCTGGGCCAGGGCTTTTTCCATGATCTCGGGCGTGATGCCTGCGACCTTGATGTCCATCTGCAGCGAGGTGATGCCGTTCTCGGTACCTGCAACCTTGAAGTCCATGTCGCCGAGGTGGTCTTCGTCACCCAGGATGTCGGACAGGATCGCGTAGGAGCCGTCGTCTTCGAGGATCAGGCCCATGGCCACACCGGCAACCGGTGCTTTCAGCGGAACGCCTGCGTCCATCATCGACAGCGAGCCACCGCAGACCGACGCCATCGAGGAGGAACCGTTCGATTCGGTGATCTCGGAGACGATCCGGATGGTGTAGGGGAAGTCGGTTGCCGCGGGCAGAACCGCCTGCAGCGCACGCCATGCCAGCTTGCCGTGACCGATTTCGCGGCGGCCGGGGCCACCCACGCGGCCAACTTCACCAACCGAGTAGGGCGGGAAGTTATAGTGCAGCAGGAAGTTGGATTTGAAGTTGCCGTGCAGGGCGTCGATGAACTGTTCATCATCGCCGGTGCCCAGCGTGGTCACGACCAGACCCTGGGTTTCACCACGGGTGAACAGGGCAGAACCGTGGGTCCTCGGCAGCAGGCCGGTTTCCGAAACGATTTCGCGGATCTCGTCGGTCTTGCGACCGTCGATACGCTTGCCGGTTTTGACAACGTCACCGCGCAGAATGCCGGCTTCCAGTTTCTTCAGAGCAGAGCCGAGGTTGGAATCTTCCAGCTGCTCTTCGCTCAGCGCTTCCTTGATGGCTTCGCGTGCGGCGGCAACAGCGGCGGTGCGCTCCTGCTTGTCCGAGATCGCAAAGGCGGCGCGCATCTGCTCTTCGCCAGCGGCTTTGACTGCTTCATACAGCTCGGAGTAATCCGGTGCGGCAAAGTCAAACGGCTCTTTGGCGGCTTCTTCGGCCAGCGAGATGATCAGGTCCAGAACCGGCTGGATCTGCTCGTGGGCAAAGTTCACGGCGCCCAGCATTTCTGCTTCGGACAGCTCGTAAGCTTCGGATTCCACCATCATCACGGCGTTCTTGGTGCCGGCAACAACCAGGTCGAGACGCTGATCGGGGTTCAGGCGCAGGTCCTGCATGTCGTCGACGGTCGGGTTCAGAACGTATTCGCCGTCCTCGAAACCAACGCGGCAGCCGGCGATCGGGCCCATGAAGGGGGCGCCGGAAATGGTCAGCGCAGCCGAGGCAGCGATCATTGCGACGATGTCAGGGTCATTGACCAGATCGTGGGACAGCACGGTGCACATCACCAGAACTTCGTTCTTGAATCCGGGGACGAACAGCGGGCGGATCGGACGGTCGATCAGACGGGCGGTCAGGGTTTCCTTCTCGGTGGGGCGGGCCTCACGCTTGAAGAAGCCGCCGGGCACTTTACCCGCGGCGTAGTATTTTTCCTGGTAGTGCACGGTCAGGGGAAAGAAGTCCTGGCCGGGCTTTTGCTGGCGGGCAAAGGTGACGTTTGCCATAACCGAGGTTTCGCCGAGGGTGGCAATCACAGAGCCATCTGCCTGGCGGGCAACCTTGCCGGTTTCCAGTGTGAGCGTTTCCTCGCCCCACTGCATTGATTTCTTCGTAACGTTGAACATGTCAGCATCCTAAGTGGGAGCACTCCCAGGCGTATCCCGGGTCTCCCGTTGTCATGGCGGCCCCATTGCCGCCGGCCCCCTCCATCTTTCTTTCGAGCGCCGGGGCCATGGCGCAACGTCTCAGATGCCCGGCCCATACATCACTTTGGCCCGGAATGAAAGAAAAACAGCTCGTGGAGACCTACAGGAAGGAGGTTCACGCCTCTGCGGCGCGTTTCAGCATTGCGGCCTCAACAGCGGCAAGGCGTGCAATGGCCTGCCGGTCGCTTCCGCCATCCTGTTTCACCTTCATCCAGATGCTGTGGCAGGAGCGCGGCGACCACGGCAGGGCGGCCTCTTGCATCCAGGCCCGCAGGCTGGGCGGTAAGCGGTCATACTCCGTCATCGCATTTCCGGTACGTTTGCGGATGGGCAGGCCGGTGGCGCCCAGATTGCGGCGTCGCGGGTGTGGCATGGGTGTCCTTCGAAATGCTGCTTTGGTATGTAATAACATATCAAATTGAAGCGGCAAGCTGCCGATACGCCCGGTCCCGGATCGCGCCCTTTCCTTGCCGGTGGGGCCATCGGGCGGTTAGCTTCGCCTGATGAGCAAAGACACGGATGACATTGCAATCAGCGACGCGATGGTCGGCGATATCCTTGCGACCGAGGTGCCGCAATGGGCTGGCCTTCCGCGGAGGCGCATCGAATCGTCTGGGACGGACAATTGCATGGTCCGTATCGGGGAGCAGATGGTTTTGAGGGTTCCGCGCCGGTGGTCGGCGACTCAGTATCTGGCCAAGGAGTTGGACTGGCTGCCGCGCCTACAAGGTCTGCCGCTTGCGGTTCCGGTGCTGCGGCACCGGGGGTGTCTGCAGAATAATTTGCCCTTTGGCATATTCGACTGGATCGAAGGGGATCTCGCAAAC
Organism: Pseudophaeobacter sp. 1A09344; assembly: GCF_041008745.1. NCBI lineage: Bacteria > Pseudomonadati > Pseudomonadota > Alphaproteobacteria > Rhodobacterales > Roseobacteraceae > Pseudophaeobacter > Pseudophaeobacter sp. 1A09344. The sequence continues at coordinate 64,092 of NZ_JAXGFS010000006.1, read as the reverse complement.
CCCGCAAAGATTGCGGACCCGGTTGCGGCGGCGCAAAGCCTTGCGGATTTTCTGACGGCGCTGCACCGGACCGACACGGATGGCGCACCCGTTGCGGGGGATGGCAACAATAGGCGTGGCGTCGCACTGCAGGACCTGACCCAAGTGGTGCATCCGGCCATCGACATCCTCAAAGATGAGATCGACGCGCCGCGCGCACGTTGCCTGTGGGACGCGGCCTGCGATGCCGGGTTTCAGGACCGACCCGTCTGGCTGCACGGGGATCTGAAGGCCGACAATCTGATTGCCCGGGATGGTACCTTGCGGGGGGTGATCGACTGGGGCCTGTCGGCAGTTGGCGATCCCGCCGTCGATTATGCGGCGGCCTGGACCTGGGTGGCCCCTGCCGCCCGCACCGCGTTTCGCGACCGGCTGGAACTGGAGGACAGGACGTGGGAACGGGCCAGCGGCTGGGCGCTGTACTGTGCGGTCATTGCCCTCAGTTTCTACCGCGGCGGCAGGAATGAGGCGCTGTGCCGACAATCACGGCTGACCCTGTCCCGGCTGGACCTGCTGCGCTAGGTGAATGGAGGGGATCAGTTAGCCGGGAAGCCCATCGACGGTTTCCACAGTCACAATCGCATCGGTCCAGGCCGCGCGGCTGGCGTAGCAGATGCGGGCCGTGGGCCGGATAGGGATCTCACTGTCCAGCGCACCTGCGGGCACGACCAGCAGGGCGCCATCCATCTGAAGCGTCGGCAGCGCTGATCCGCAGTCGGTGCAAAAGCTTTTGACGTGCTGTGTTTCAGGCAACTGGAAACTCTTGACCCTGTCCCGCCCGGTTAGCCATTCAATCTCTGCCTGGGTGGAAAACAGATTGGCCGCATGCGCGGACCCGCTGTCCTTGCGGCAGCGCGCGCAGTGGCACAGGAAGAAGCTTTCGAATGCGCCGCGGATGTGAAACCGGACAGCACCGCACAGACAACTTCCCGAGGTCGGGTGTTCCATATTTCTGGTCTTTCATTGTCTGAGCTGGGAAAGCGCGCTTCACACGCAGTGAAACCCTACATCATGTGTCGGCAGCCCGTAAACGAGGGCTGGCGGTGGGCCGACCACATCCCGTCCGGTTCCCGCCAATAAAAAACGCCCGCTCCTTTCGGAACGGGCGCATGCATCGAAATGCAAATGTCTCGCTTAGCGGCGGATGCCCAGGCGCTTGATCAGGTCCTGGTAACGGGCCTCATCCTTGCCTTTGGTGTAGTCCAGCAGCTTACGACGCTGAGCAACCATCTTCAGCAGACCACGACGACCGTGGTTGTCTTTCTTGTGGGTCTTGAAGTGCTCGGTCAGGGTGTTGATGCGCGAGGTCAGAATGGCAACCTGGACTTCGGGCGAACCGGTGTCGCCTTCCTTGGTTGCGAATTCTTTCATCAGGCGTGCTTTTTCTTCAGCAGTAATCGACATCGGGGTCTCCTTTGAAAAGGTTAGAGAAATGGCGCAGGCCGGGATGTCGTCCAGCACAGGCCCATGGAGAAGTCCGCCGCGATTCCACGGCAGATGCGGGCGTATAGGCGGTTTTGCGGCAAAAAGCAAAGGAGATGTCGCCGGTTCCCGGTTTTTCGCCCTTGGGCGTTCAGGCCCGGCGCCAGCGCGGGAAAGGATCGGGCAGATCCGTCAGCCTCTCCAGCGCATTGAGATCGGGAACCGCCATCAGGCAGGCCTCCAGCTGTGCCTTCAGGGATGGCCAGTCGATCCCGCTGCCGATGAACACCAGTTCCTGCCTGCGATCACCGAAGGGTTCCTGCCAATGCACCTGCAGGTATTCCTGCGCCTGGGCATGAGTGGGCCTGCGTTCTTCGGGAACTGTGGCCCACCATGTCCCCAGCGGGGCAACGCTGGACAGGGCACCGGCAAGCGAGAATTCCGCCACCCAATCGGGGCGGGTGGCAATCCAGAAATGCCCCTTGGCGCGGATCACGCCGGGCAGATCCCCATTCAGAACGCGGTGGATCGCCACCGGATCAAAGGGCGCGCGGGCGCGAAAGACGAAGGACTGGATATCATATTCATCGCTTTCGGGCGTGTGATCGGCAAAACCATAGAGTTCCTTGGCCCACATCGGGTGCTCATGCGCGGTTTCAAAATCGAACAGGTGGGTGTCGAGAATGTCTTCAGGAGCGACCTCGCTGCGATCGACTTCGACAATGCGGGCATCGGCGTTGAGGCTGCGGATGATCTTGCGCGCGGCATCGGTGCGGGCTGGGCCTGCGTCGGACACCTTGTTGAGGATCACCACATCGGCGAATTCCATCTGATCCGTCAGCAGGTGGACAAGGCTGCGTGTGTCCGCTTCGCCCATCGTCTCGCCCCGGTCGCCAAGCTGATCGTGGCTGGAGAAGTCATCCGGCAGGTTCACCGCATCGACCACGGTCACCATGGTATCCAGCCGCGCGACATCGGATAGGCTGACGCCAGCCTCATCGCGGAAATCAAAGGTCGTCGCCACCGGCAGCGGTTCGGATATGCCGGTGGATTCGATCAGCAGGTAATCGAACCGGCCCGTTTCCGCGAGACGGCGTACCTCGGTCAGCAGATCGTCGCGCAGGGTGCAGCAGATGCAGCCGTTGGACAGTTCCACGAGGGTTTCTTCGGTCTTGCTCAGCTCGGGCGTATTGGCGCGCACCAGATCGGCGTCGATGTTCACCTCTGACATATCGTTGACAATCACGGCGACGCGGCGCCCGTCGCGGTTGTTCAGCACCCGGTTCAGCAAGGTGGTTTTGCCCGCACCGAGAAATCCGGACAGCACTGTGACGGGAAGGCGAGAATCCTGCATGGTTTGCTCCAAATGTTATGTTATGACATAACAATCACGAGAGAAGCAAAGGCGCAACCCTGCAAGCCGTCTGTCCGTGCCGGTTCAGGCAGCAATCGGATCGGTCAGTTGGGCAGCAGGTCGGCGAAGGTCGGATCGTTCACATCGACCAGTTGAATGTCCGAGGCTGATAGCGGCGCGGCACCACTCACGCGCAAGGCCTCGGTGCCGTTCACGCGGATTACCTGCTCGTCCGGGGCATCGGGATCCTGTTCCACGGTGATCTCCGGTTCCGATTCGGCGCCGGGGGACCAGAGAACCATGAGCTGGTCCTCTTCGGGATCATAATCGACCAGTTCGACAGGGGGGTGGTCGCCATCCGGGGTTCCGCCGATATCTCCGGCCATGATCAGATCGGCGCCGCTGCCCGCAGTGACGATATCCCCGGCTCCGGCAACCAATGTGTCGTCGCCATCGCCCCCGTTCAGGAAATCGCTGGTGTCATCGTCATCGGCGCCCCAGACCAGATCGTTGCCCCGGCCACCGAACAGCGTGTCGTTCTGGGTGCCACCGCTCAGCGTGTCATTGCCATCGTTACCATGCAGCGCGTCGCTGCCTTCGCCGCCGCTCAGCACGTCGTGACCCTGGCCACCGTGGGCCACATCCTCGGCGCCGCCGCCGGTCAGGGTGTCATTGCCGAAGTGACCATACAGCGTGTCATCGCCATCCTCGCCAGCAATGTGATCGTCGCCGTCTTCACCATGCAGCAGATCACGTCCCCAGCCACCCGCGAGCGTGTCATCGCCGTCGCCACCGTGCAGGACGTCATGGCCGCCGTCGCCAGACAGGGAATCGTCGCCTTCGTTGCCGTCCAGCTGATCATCGCCATCGCCACCGAACAGAATATCGGCCCAATCGCTGCCGGTCAGCAGTTCGGGTTCATCGGTACCGGACAGGTTGAGCCCATCCGTGGCGCTGTCGGTGCCGTCACCGGTTTCGCCATCGGTGGTCGTCCCGGTGTCGCCGCTGCCACTGGCAGAGCCGTCATCTGTAGCGGTGCTGTCCGGGTCGTCGGGGTTCAGAAATTCGGAAGGCGGCACGATGACGGCTCCGGTGTCCTCACCGGAGCCTTCGCCCGCTGCCTCATCCGAGTCGTCGGTGTCGTTCAGATCGTCGTCACCGCCGCTGAAATCCACAAACATGGCCCCGCCAACAGCCACAAGACCAAAAAGGCCGGCCAACCAGAGCATCGGCCCCACTCCTTACGCAACAAATTTCTATCCCTGAGTATACTCTCGCACAATTAAGGATTTGCCTCAAAACAAACCGGGAACATCGGTTAACGAAATAATACCGGGGTCGGCGCCTTTGGGATCATGCCCAGGGTTGCGGCTGCTGGCTGTAGGCGATGTAAAGCGGGTGTTTCGGATGGCCGTGTTTGCTGAGGCCAAGGTGAAATAGAGGCTGTCCGGTCGCCCTTAACGCATTCTCAATGCGGGGACCTTGATCGCGGTGGGCGCCATGGGTGCCCCAGGCGCAGATGATCTGATCGGCCCACTCTGCGCCGGACAGGATCGCGGCCTCATTCTCCGGCCCTTCGGGATCCTTGGCGGCGCGCATCACCCGCGGGTCGGTGGCGCGGATGGCAAAGATATTGGTGGCCCGGAAGCCGCCAAACCCCAACGTGCGCGCCCGTCTTTCGCAGCGTTCGATGGTCGGGTCGTTCTGCACCTCGGTCGCAGTCGAAGGGTTCAGCATCACGAACATCACCTTTTGCCCGTCCGGATCCCAGACCCGAGTCAGGCTATAGCGATAGGTCTCGCAATCCGAATAGACGGCGGTGGAGGGTGCATCGCCCTTGGTATGGCTGCGGGTGATCATAGGGCAGGGATGCCACGCTGCCCCCAGAGGGGGCAAGCGCGGGCGTTACTGGTTGAAGACGCGGCTCGGGTGCAGCTCACCCGCCTTGTAGATGCCGACGGCGACGGCCTTTCCGTCAATCGAGGCCCAGGCCTCGTCGCCGTACTCCACATCCGAGGCCAGCACCATGCCTGGGTTGCCGTTGCGCAGGCGGGTGGCGCCTTCGGGCGTGCATTTCAGCTCGGGGAGGTCAGCCAGACCTTCCTCCAGCGGGCGCAGATGGGTGTCGAGTTCCGGCGTGCGCTGCATCCGTTCGATATCTTCCAGCGACAGACCATCGGCGGCGTCAAACGGTCCCGACCAGATGCGGCGCAACTCCTTGACGTGGCCATGACAGCCAAGCGCGGCGCCTAGGTCCCGTGCGATGGAGCGAACGTAACCGCCCTTGCCACAGGTCATTTCCAGCACCACATGATCGGGATCGGGGCGGTCCACCAGCACCAGTTCCTCGACCCACAGGGGGCGGGCGGCGATCTCGAAATCCTCGTCGCCATCGCGGGCAAGTTTATAGGCACGCTGCCCGTCGATCTTCACGGCCGAGAATTTCGGCGGCACCTGCATGATCTCACCGATGAATTGACCCAGCGCGGCCTTGATTTCCTCGTCGGAAGGGCGCGCGTCGCTTGTCGCGATCACCTCGCCCTCGGCATCGTCGGTATTGGTCGCCTGCCCCAGCCGTACGGTGAAGGTATAGGCCTTCAGCGCGTCGGTGATATAGGGAACCGTCTTGGTTGCCTCACCCAGGGCCACGGCCAGAACACCCGTCGCCTCGGGGTCGAGCGTGCCCGCATGGCCGGCCTTCTTGGCCTCAAGCGCCCAGCGCACCTTGTTCACGACCGCGGTCGAGGTCAGCCCTGCGGGCTTGTCCACCACCAGCCAGCCGGAAATATCGCGCCCCTTGCGTTTGCGTGCCATGCCTGTTCCTCGATGATGCTGAAAGAGGCGCGCGGGGTAGCGCAGCCAGAACAGCCTGTCAATTGTGCCGGGTCTGTTGTGGCGCCATTTCTATGCCCCGTCTATGCCCCGTCTATGCTCAGGCGGGCTGCACGGCGGCTATTCGACGACGCCCACCACCGGCCCCATCGAGAAACCGGCATCCGACCGGCCCATCTGGGGCGCGTGCAGGCGCGAAATATTGCCGTCAAAGTACAGCGCATTGGGCAGCTTCAGGTAGTCGCGGAATAGGCTGCCGAATTGGTGAAACGTCACCGCATTGCGCGAGATGACAAAGACCGCGCGCTGCCCGTCTGCCGAGGTGCCGACACCGTTGCGCACGTAGTAGGAGGTCGAATCCGGCAGGAAGCGCGGGTGCAGCTCCCCGTCGATCACCAGCATCGGCCCCGACTGGGTGGCATCGCGGCAGCTGGCGCCGCTGTCGCGAAATTTCAGCGTTTCGATCACATCGGCGCGGGTCTCATTGATGCAGAAGACACCATTGGGCAGCAGGCCGAAATTGCCGGGGCCCGCATTGGGGACAAGCCGCATTTCCTGCTGGCCATCCTCGACATAAAGCCCGACCGGAGAGCGGTCGGCGTGATACATTCCGGCGTTGGTGGCAAAGGAGAGGGACTTTCCCTCTTTGCCGAGGTCGGCATCGATGGCGGCAAAATGGCCGTAGGGTTTCCCCTCTGCGTTCCGCAGGAACAGCCGCAACTCTTCCTTGCCCGCGTCCACCTCGCAGATTGTGTAGCGGCTGCCATCATAAGAGGCGTCACGGCATTCGACGGCTGCGGCGACAGAGGCCGACAACCCCAGGCAAAAGGCGGCAAGCGCAACTGCCGCCCGCAGGATCAATCGTCGATATCGCGGCGCACCGCGTCCTGGTTCAGCATCCGGCGGGTGTCATCCATCTGATCAAAGGTCTGATCCAGCTGGAACCGCAGATCCGGCGCGTATTTGAGGCCGAGCTTCTTGCCCGCCATGCGGCGCAGCTCACCCTTGTTGCGGGCCAGCAGCTTCAGCACCTCGTCCTGCCCCTTGCCACCGAGCGGCAGCACATAGGCGGTGGCGATCTTCAGGTCGGGCGAAATGCGCACCTCGCCCACCGTGATCGACATGCGGTTGAGTTCGGGGTCATGCACATCACCGCGCGCCAGCACCTCGGACAGGGTGCGGCGGATCAGTTCGCCGACGCGCAGCTGACGTTGAGAGGGGCCGGGGCCATCGTGGAATTTGTTCTTTGCCATATCTTCGATCTATGCCGAAAGCTGCCCTTTGCCAAGACGTGCGCAAGACGGTAGGACAAAACCAGCAAAAGAACGAAGCGCCAGCCAGCGAAAAGGATCGGGCCAATGACTCATAAACCGGGGATCGTGATTACCGGAGCATCCGGGCGTATGGGGCAGATGCTGATCAAGACGGTTCTGGACAGCGACAAGGCGACCCTTGTGGGCGCGGTGGAACGCGGCGGCCACGATTGGGTCGGCCGCGACGTGGGTGAGGCGATGGGCGGCGTACCTGTGGGTGTCACCGTCACCGATGACGCGCTTGAGGCTTTTTCCAAGGCGCAGGCGGTGATCGATTTCACCGCGCCTGAGGCCACGTTGGAATTTGCCGCCCTCGCTGCACAGGCCCGCGCCGTGCATGTGATCGGCACCACCGGCATGACGGATGAACAGATCGCCCAGCTGGCGCCCGCCGCGCGTCACGCGGTGATCGTACGTGCGGGCAATATGTCCCTGGGCGTGAACCTTCTAGTGCAGCTGACCAAGAAGGTCGCCGCTGCGCTGGACGAGGATTTCGATATCGAGGTGATCGAGGCGCACCATCACCACAAGGTCGACGCGCCTTCCGGCACTGCGCTGATGCTGGGCGAAGCCGCCGCCGAAGGGCGCGGGGTCAATCTGGCGGATGTCTCGGACCGGGGCCGCGACGGTATTACCGGTGCGCGCAAACGCGGCGACATCGGCTTCACCGCGATTCGCGGTGGCGACATCGTCGGGGAGCACGATGTGCTGTTTGCGGGTGCCGGAGAGCGCATCGTGTTGCGCCACATGGCCACCGACCGCGCGCTATTCGCGCGCGGCGCGCTGAAGGCGGCGCTGTGGGGGCAGGACAAATCCCCCGGTGAATACGACATGATCGACGTGCTGGGACTTTAAGCCGTCACCTTTTGGCTGTCATGGTGCCGCCCCCAAGCTGAACAAGGGGCGGCGCAGTCCGCTGCCGATCAGAAATCGATGGCGATGCCCTTTTTCTCCCAATCGCCATAGCGGGCCGGGTCAGGGCCGTCGCGTCCGCCAAGCTCGGTCGGGGGTGGTGCCTTGGCAGCTTCGGCCTTGCGGCGCTCTTCGGCTTCGGCCAGGGCGCGTTTGGCTGCGGGGGGCAGGTCTTTTTCTGCGGGGCCTTCCGGCGTGGTCTCGTCGCTCATCGCGGGTTCCTTTATGCTTGGGCCATGATATACGCCCCTGTCCGGCGGGAACAAGCCGCCGAGACGCAAAGCCCTTCTGATCCCATGCTGGCTCTACGCCGCCATAGAAAGCCGAGACCCGATGTCCGACAAAGCCCCCGATGCGCTGCAGGCCCGCAGAACCACGATCTATCTTCTGGATCAGGTGCTGGGTGAGGGGCGGCTTCTGGCTGAATGTTTTGCGGCGGGCGCCCTTGAAAAACTGCAGCCGCAGGACCGCGCCCGCACCCAGCGGCTGGCGTTGGAAGTGTTACGCAGCCTGGAGCGTGCCGATCGGATCCTGCAGAAGCACTTGAAAAAGAAACCGCCGCTGACGGTGATGAACGCGCTGCGCCTTGGCACGGTTGAGCTGTGCTCGGGCGGGGCCGCCCACGGGGTGGTCAATGCCATGGTGACCATCGTGTCGAAACACCGCCGCCATGGTCAGCTGAAGGGCATGGTCAACGCGGTGTTGCGCAAGGTTGCCGATCAGGGGTCTGCGGAATGGGCCAAGTTGCGCATTCCCCGCCTGCCGAACTGGCTGCGCAAGCCGCTGGTGCAGGCCTGGGGCGCTGAGGCGGTGCTGGGCATGGAGGCTGCGCATTTTCCAGGCGCGCCGCTGGATATCACCGCCAAACCCGGTGCGGACCTGTCGGCGCTGGGCGGGGAACTCCTGCCCACCGGGTCGCGGCGCCTGGCCGATGCCGGTCAGGTCTCGGCCCTGCCGGGGTATGAGGCCGGGGACTGGTGGGTGCAGGATGCAGCCGCCGCGCTGCCCGCGCAGATGCTGGATGTGCAGCCCGGCGAACGGGTGTTGGATCTTTGCGCCGCACCGGGCGGCAAGACCATGCAGATGGCGGCAGCCGGGGCGCAGGTGACCGCCGTCGATGCCTCTGCCGGACGGATGGAGCGTTTGCGCGAAAACCTTGCCCGCACCGGGCTGAGCGCGGATCTTATCGTGGGCGATGCGCTGGAGCAGGCCGGGCAATTCGATGCGGTACTGCTGGATGCGCCCTGTTCGGCCACCGGAACGATCCGGCGCCACCCGGATCTGCCCCATGCCAAGGATGGCAGCGAATTCGGCGGGCTCATTGAATTGCAGGCGCAGATGCTGGCCCATGCCTGGGATCTGGTCAAACCCGGCGGGCGCATGGTGTTCTGCACCTGCTCCCTGTTGCCGGATGAGGGCGAATGCCAGGTCGAAGAGGCGCTTGAGATGTTTCCGGACATGACAGCTGACCGTGAGTGTTTTGACGGTCTGGGCACCGATCCGGCCTGGATTACCGAGGAAGGCGGCTTGCGCCTGCGTCCGGATTACTGGGCGGATCGGGGCAGTATGGATGGGTTTTACATGGCGCTCTTGCGCAAGGCGGGCTGACCTTTCTCCCACCGGAACGTGCTTTGATTTTGCCCAGCGGGGCAATTCCGCCGGTGCCGCCGGAGGGTGTCGCATTCGTCGGTGACTTGAACCCCTCCCCGGGTTATGCTGCGCCCAAAACGCCAACGGCGTGAGGCAGAAGAGCATGTCCAGATACGATAGAATGGCGGGGCGCAGCACCCGCCTGCTGAACCGGTTATATGCCTGGCGGGCGCGCAAGCAGCCTGCGGCGACGGGATTCGTATCGCAGCCTGAACCCCGCACCATTGGCAGCTTTGCCCGCGGTCGGCAGCTGGTGGCGGGGAACCTGCTGCTGGCGGGGTATCTGGTCGAATCGACAACCACCGGGCTTTGGGAAGTGACGGCGCCGGACGCCGCCTTTGACGCCGAGCGGCACGGTTTTGCCTGGCTCGACGATCTGGCGGCGGTCGGCGATATCAAGGCCCGCGTTAAGGCGCAGAACTGGGTCTGGGGCTGGATCAAGGCGCATGGGCGCGGCTCGGGGCCCGGCTGGTCGCCGGATCTGACGGGACGGCGCGTGATTCGATGGATCAACCACGCGATTTTCCTGCTGAACGGCAAGGAACGTGCGGAATCCGAGGCCTTCTATCGTTCGCTGTCGCAACAGACATGGTTCCTGGCCCATCGCTGGCACGGGGCAACGCCGGGCCTGCCGCGGTTCGAGGCGCTGGCGGGGCTGATCTATGCGGGGCTTGCCCTTCAGGGGCAGGAGGCGCTGGCTGATCCGGCCATCCGTGCCCTGAGCGCAGAATGCGACCGGCAGATCGACGCGCAGGGCGGCTTGCCGACCCGCAACCCCGAAGAACTGCTTGAGGTCTTTACCCTGCTGACCTGGACCGCCGCTGCCCTGAACGAGTCCGGGCGCAGCGTGCCAGCGGCGCAGACCGCGGCTATTGAACGGATTGCGCCAACACTGCGCACCCTGCGCCACAGCGATGGTGGGCTGGCACGGTTCCACGGCGGCGGCCGGGGGCTCGAAGGCTGGCTGGATCATGCGCTGGCGGCCAGCCACGTATCGGCGCGCCCGGTCGAGGGGTTGGCGATGGGCTATGCCCGCTTGTCGGCGCGCCGGACCTCGGTGGTGATTGACGCGGCCTTGCCACCGCAGGGGCGGGCCTCGGCTAACGGTCATGCCTCCACCCTTGCCTTTGAACTGACCTCGGGGCGGCGGCCTTTGATCGTCAATTGCGGCTCGGGCGAGACCTTTGGTCTGGAATGGCGCCGCGCCGGGCGGGCCACACCATCGCATTCGACCCTGTGCCTGGAGGGCCATTCCAGCGCCCGGCTGGCACCGCCCAGCCGTGGCACCGGTCAGGAGGAACTGGTTGGCGGCCCCACCGACGTGCAGATCCAGCTGGAGCAGCTCAGCGATGGCAGCCGGTTTCAGGGCGGCCATGACGGATACGCGCGCGAATTCGGTCTGACCCATGCGCGCACGCTGGATCTGGGCTTTGACGGGCGCGCGCTAGCGGGCGAGGACATGCTGGTAGCGCTGGATGAGGCGGCCGAGCGGCGCTGTTCAAAGGCGCTGGACAGCCATGGAGAACGCGGGATCGGCTTTGATATCCGCCTGCATCTGCACCCGGAAGTGGATGCAACCCTTGACTTGGGCGGCGCGGCAGTATCCATGGCGCTCAAGAGCGGCGAAATCTGGGTTTTCCGCCATGACGGCACCTGCGAATTGAAGCTGGAGCCGGGCGTTTACCTGGAAAAGACCCGCTTGAAGCCGCGTGCGTCAAAACAGATCGTTCTATCTGGCCGGGTCATCGACTATGCAACCCGCGTCCGGTGGACGCTCAGCAAGGCACAGGAAACTGCCGAAGCCGTGCGCGACCTGAACCGGGACGACCCCGAGATTTTTGACTGAGCCTGCAAAGGACCGCCCTGCCATGACCGATCTTCACCCCGTACGCCGTGCGCTGCTTTCCGTATCCGACAAGTCCGGTCTGATTGACCTTGGCAAATCGCTGGCCGAGCGTGGCGTCGAGCTGCTGTCCACCGGCGGCACCGCCAAGGCGCTGCGCGATGCGGGGCTGGACGTGAAAGACGTCTCTGACGTCACCGGTTTCCCGGAAATGATGGATGGCCGTGTGAAGACCCTGCACCCGATGGTGCATGGCGGCCTGCTGGCGCTGCGTGACAACGACGCCCATGTGGCGGCGATGAACGAACACGGCATTGGCGCCATCGATCTTCTGGTGGTGAACCTCTACCCGTTCGAGGCGGCACTGGCCCGTGGTGCGGATTACGATGAGATGATCGAGAATATCGACATCGGTGGTCCGGCGATGATCCGCGCGGCCTCCAAGAACCACCTGTTCGTCAACGTGGTGACCGACGTCGAAGACTATGACGCCCTGCTGGCCGAGCTGGACGCGAACGACGGTCAGACCTCTTATGTTTTCCGCCAACGCCTGGCGCAGATCGCCTATGCCCGCACCGCAGCCTATGACGCGGCTGTTTCCAACTGGATGGCAGGCGCGCTGGAGCTGGAAGCACCGCGCCGCCGCGCCTTTGCCGGTGAGTTGAAGCAGACTCTGCGCTATGGCGAAAACAGCCACCAGAAAGCGGCCTTCTACACCGATGGCTCGAACCGTCCGGGTGTTGCCACCGCCGTGCAGCTGCAGGGCAAGGAGCTGTCCTACAACAACATCAACGACACCGATGCGGCCTATGAGCTGGTGGCCGAGTTCGATCCGGCGGAAACCGCTGCCGTCGCCATCATCAAGCACGCCAACCCCTGCGGTGTGGCGCGTGGAGCTACCCTGGCCGAGGCTTACCAGAAGGCATTCGATTGCGACCGCACCTCTGCCTTTGGTGGCATCGTGGCGCTGAACCAGCCGCTGGACGCCGAAACCGCCGCCAAGATCAGCGAGATCTTCACCGAGGTGGTAATCGCGCCGGGTGCCTCGGATGAGGCGAAAGAGATCTTTGCCGCCAAGAAGAACCTGCGCCTCTTGCTGACAGACGCGCTGCCCGATCCGCGCAAGGCGATCACCGCCTACAAACAGGTCTCCGGCGGTGTTCTGGTGCAGGACAAGGATGTGGGATACATCGGCATGGACGATCTGAAGGTCGTCACCGAAAAGGCCCCCACGGATGAGCAGATGCAGGACCTGCTGTTCGCCTGGAAAGTGGCCAAACACGTGAAATCCAACGCCATCGTTTATGTCAAAGGCAGTGCCACCGTGGGTGTCGGCGCCGGTCAGATGAGCCGTCTGGACAGCGCCAATGTGGCCGCCGCCAAGGCGCAGCGCATGGCGGATGAGCTGGGTCTGGATGCAAGCCTGGCCAAAGGTTCTGCCGTGGCGTCCGATGCCTTCTTCCCCTTCCCCGACGGCCTCTTGGAGGCTGCGGCTGCTGGCGCCACCTGCGTGATCCAGCCGGGCGGTTCGATGCGGGACGATGAGGTGATCAAGGCGGCCAATGAGGCTGGGCTTGCCATGGTCTTTACCGGCATGCGCCACTTCCGTCACTGATCAGCGGGAACCAAGCGGAAAATGGCAGTGCGTATGATGTTCTGGGGCGCGTTCTGGGCCTTTCTTCTGGATCAGGCCAGCAAATATCTGGTGATTCACTGGATGGGCCTGTCCCAGCGCCAGAGCATCGACGTGCTGCCGCCGCTGTTGAATTTCCGCTATGGCGAGAACACCGGCATCAACTTTGGCCTGTTCGATGGCGGCGAGGATACGGCGCGCTGGGTGTTGATCGGCCTCTCGCTGCTGATCTGTGCCGTGCTGGCCATCTGGATTCGCCGCTCGCATCGCCGCTCGCGCTGGATGGCGTTGGCGGCGGGGCTGGTGATCGGCGGCGCGCTGGGCAATGTCGCGGATCGGCTGCTTTATGGCTATGTGCTTGATTTCCTCAACATGTCCTGCTGCGGCATCAACAATCCCTTCGTGTTCAATATCGCCGATGTGTTCATCTTTGCCGGTGCCATCGGGCTGATCCTGTTCGACCGGAACGCAAAAAAGCCCGCGTGACCTCGGGTGCAATATGCGTTAAAAGCGCAGGGAAACTGGCAGGAGTAACTGGGAATGCGGATCCCTTTCGGCATGATTGTTCTGGTAGGCGCGGTGGCCGTCGCGGGCTGCTCGCAAAAAGGTCTGCGTGATATTCGCAAGACCGGGACCGGGCCGGATGAATTCCTTGTGCTACCGAACAAGCCGCTGAACGAGCCGACTGATTACAGTAGTCTGCCGGAACCAACACCGGGCGCAGGCAATATCGCTGATCCGACGCCTCAAGCCGATGCGGTCGCGGCGCTGGGCGGCAAGCCCTCTGCGCTGGTTCCTGGACAGGGTGTATCCTCCTCGGATCTGGCGCTGGTCAGTGCTTCCAGCCGCTATGGCGTGTCGCCAACGGTGCGTCAGGAACTGGCCGAGGAAGACGCCAAGTTCCTGAAGAAAAAGCGTATCACCGGGCGGATCCGCCTGTTCCCTGTCGACCGTTATGAGCAGATCTACGCCAAGCAGACACTGGACCCGTTCGAGACGACCGAACAGTTCCGCCGCGCCGGTGTGGCAACCCCCTCTGCGCCGCCGCCGAGCGGAGAGTGAGCGGCGCCTCTGCTGCGCAGCTTGACCGGATGGCCGTCCGCCGGGCGGGTTAGCACGTTCACAATTTTGACAATTCGCTATCGTGACAGGGCGCCTTGTCTCCCTGCGACCTTGGCTTAGGTTGCGGTTCGTCAAGACATCCCCAATATGGGTAGGACTATGCCGGGTGCGCTGGTGGCTGTCTTTGCACAGCCCGATAGGCCCCGGATGTGACGGACAGAGGCAGCATGTCTTTGGAGAAATCTATTGGAGGACGCCGCATGATCCGACGGATCGCACTGGCCGCCATCGCTGTAACAGCCGTTCTTGCCGCGCCGCTGCGCGCTGCAGAACCGGCTGAGGACATGGTGACGGCCTTTACCCTTGAAAATGGCATGGACGTGGTGGTGATCGAGGATCACCGCGCGCCAGTGGTTCAGCATATGGTCTGGTACCGCGCCGGATCCGCGGATGAGCCGCCGGGTCAGTCCGGGGTCGCGCATTTTCTGGAGCACCTTCTGTTCAAGGGCACCGACAAGATGGAGCCGGGAGAGCTCTCGGCGACGGTGGCAGCCAATGGCGGCCGGGATAATGCCTTCACCAGCTATGACTACACCGCCTATTTTCAGCGCATCGCGGCGGACCGGCTTGAACTGATGATGCAGATGGAAAGCGACCGTATGGTCAATCTGCGCCTCAGCGAGGAGGAGATCGTCACCGAGCGTGAGGTGATCCTGGAAGAGCGCAACCAGCGCACCGACAGCGATCCGCGGTCCCTGTTCCGAGAACAGCTGAGTGCGGCACAGTATCTGAACCACCGTTATGGTCAGCCGGTGATCGGCTGGCGCCATGAAATGGAGACGCTGGACCGGGAGGACGCGCTGTCCTTTTACGGAACTTACTATGCGCCCAACAACGCCATTCTGGTGGTCTCGGGTGATGTGGAACCCGAAGAAGTCCGCCAGCTGGCCGAAAAATACTACGGTGTGATCCCGGCGAACCCCGACCTGCCGGAACGGTTCCGCAGCCAGGAGCCACCGCAGACGGCAGAGCGGCGCATGGTCTATCGCGATCCACGCGTGGCACAGCCCTATGTGCAGCGCTCTTATCTGGCGCCGGAACGCAACAGCGGCGCGCAGGAAAAGGCGGCGGCACTTTATCTGCTGGCTGAACTGCTGGGGGGCGGCAATACCTCCTATCTGGCCAATGCGCTGCAATTCGATCAGCAGCTGGCGGTCTATACCGGTGCCTTCTATTCGGGGGTGTCGCTGGACAAGACCAGTTTTTCCTTCCTTGTCGTCCCGGCCGAGGGTGTTGGGATGCAGGAGGCTGAGGATGCGCTTGACGCAACCTTTGCGCGCTTCCTTGAAGAGGGTGTCGACCCCGATCAGCTGGAGCGGATCAAGCTGCAACTGCGCGCGGCGGAAATCTATGCGCGCGACAATGTGGATGGGATCGCCAATCGTTATGGTCAGGCGCTGACCTCCGGGTTGACGGTGGAGGACGTGCAGGAGTGGCCCCATATCCTGCAATCGGTCACCGCGGATGAAATCATCGCCGTCGCCCGTGAAGTGCTGCAGCCCGAGGCGTCGGTCACTGGCTGGATGGTGCGCGCAGATGAGGAGGTCACCCAATGACGGGATTTGCCATGATACGTGCCGGGCTGGTCGCCTGTTTTGCCCTTCTGATCTCTGTGCTGCCGGTCAGCGCCGAGATCCGCATCAAGGAAGTCACCTCGCCCGGGGGCATCACCGCTTGGCTGGTCGAGGATCATACGATTCCTTTCACCGCGCTTGAGCTACGGTTTCGCGGTGGCACTTCGCTGGATGCCCCGGGCAAGCGTGGCGCCATCAACCTGATGACGGGCCTTCTGGAAGAAGGCTCCGGCGAGATGCCGGCGCAGGACTATGCCCGCGCGGTCGAAAGCCTTGCGGCCAGTTTCTCTTATGACGCGGATAAGGAGGCGGTGTCGGTCTCTGCCCGTTTCCTGACCGAGAACCGGGACAAGGCCATCGACTTGCTACACCAGACCCTGGTGGCGCCACGGTTTGATCAGGACGCTCTGGACCGGGTGCGGGCGCAGGTTCTGTCCGGTCTGCGGTCGGACGCTGAGAACCCCAATGACATCGCCGGGCGTGCCTTTTCCAAGATGGCCTTTGGCGATCACCCCTATGGTTCGGACGGCTCGGGCACTATCGACACCGTGTCCACCCTGACGCGGCAGGACATGTTCGATGCCCATGATGCGGTCTTTGCCCGCGACAGGCTGTTTGTCAGCGCCGTGGGGGATATCGACGAGGCCGCGCTGGGCGCCTTGCTCGATACGCTTCTGGGTGATCTGCCAGAGACTGGCGCACCGCAGCCGGGACCGGCAGAGGTGACGATTTCGGGCGGCACCACCGTGATCGACTATGACACGCCGCAATCCGTTGCGCTGTTTGGCCATGTGGGGATCGACCGGGAAGATCCGCGGTTCTTTGCGGCCTATATCATGAACCAGATCCTGGGCGGCGGTTCCTTCGAAAGCCGCCTGATGACCGAAGTGCGCGAAAAGCGCGGCCTGACCTACGGGGTTTATTCCTATCTCCTGCCGCGTGATCTGGGCTCTGTGTACATGGGCTCGCTCGCCTCGGCCAATTCCAAGATGGCCGAAGCGGTTGCGGTGATCCGCGAAGAATGGAGCCGTCTGGCAATGGAAGGCGTTACCGAGAAGGAATTGCAGGATGCCAAAACCTATCTGACCGGGGCCTATCCGTTGCGTTTTGATGGTAACGGTCGCATTGCCTCGATCCTGGTGGGGATGCAGCTGGACGGCATGCCGATTGACTACGTGCGCACCCGCAATGACAAGATCAACGCGGTCACTCTGGAAGAGATCAACCGCGTCGCCTCGGAAGTGCTGCAACCGGACAATCTGCATTTCGTGGTCGTCGGGCGGCCGGACGGACTGAAAACCGGCGGCTGAGGTTTGCACTGTCCCTGAAATGACAACGGGCCGGAGATTCCTCTCCGGCCCGTTTTGTTTCGGCATGCCATCCGGCGTTATTCGCCGTAGGGCACCCAGATATTCTTGATCTCTGTCGCCGCCTCCAGGAACCGGCGGCTGTGGTCCGTGTCCCAATCCAGCGCGTTGCCATTGTTGACCCATGTGCGTTTGAGATTGCTGGCGGATGCCTTTTCGATCTCTGCCGACAGATCGGCGGAGGAAAAGCTCCAGACCGCGTCGACGTTCATATGCGATGCCAGCGGCCCTGCCAGATCGACATGACTACCGGTCAGGATATTGACCACACCTGCGGGCACATCCGAGGTGTCCAGCACCTGATAGAAATCAGTTGCCGCCAGCGGGAAGGGCTCGGAGGCGTTCAGCACCACCCGGTTGCCCATGGCGATGGCGGGCGCCATCACCGAGACCAGCCCCAGAAGCGGCGCCTCATCCGCACAGAGCGCGCCGATCAGGCCAACGGGTTCCTTCATCGCCAGCGCCACGCCGCGGATCGGTACGCCATGCACCTGACCGTCGTATTTGTCGGCCCAGGCCGCTGCGGTGAAAAGGCGCTGGATTGAGGCTTCGACCTCCTTGGCGCCGCTGCGCCGCCCGGTCATGTGGTCGATGCGATGGGCGAATTCCTCGGCCCGGGCCGAGAGATTCTCGCCGATGTAATAAAGGATCTGCGCCCGCAGATGGCCGGTGGTCTTGGACCAGCCCTTGGCCCCGGCGGCGGCCTCGACCGCGTTGCGCACATCCTTGCGGCTGCCAAGGCCGACATAGCCAAGGATGGCGCCGGACCTGTCATGCACCGCGCGGGAATAACCGCTGTCGGGGCGGGCCTGCTTGCCGCCGATATACATCTTGGCGGTGCGGTCGATGGGATCGGCGCCGCTGCCCTGACCGGTGAAGCCTGTGACCTGCGCCAGCGCCTTGGGTTTGCCGCGGGGTTTGGTATAGGCCGACAGCCCTTCCCAGCCCCCTTCGCGGCCAAAGCCGCTTTCGCGCACACCGCCAAACCCGGCGGCGGCATCGAACATATTGGTGCCATTCACCCAGACCACGCCGCAGGCCAGTTTCGGCGCGATATCAAGGGCGAGGTTGACGTTCTCGCTCCAGACACTTGCGGCAAGGCCATAGCGGGTGTTGTTGGCCAGCTCGACCGCCTCGGCCGGGGTGCGGAAGGTGCAGGAGACCAGCACAGGGCCAAAGATTTCTTCCTGCATCAGCCGGTCTGCGGGGGTCAGCCCCTCGATCAGAGTTGGGCGGAAGAAACAGCCTTCCTCGGGCATGTCCACTTGGGCCTGATAGGTCGTGCCTGTGTCATTGGCGGCGACCAGATCGGTGATCGTCTTCAGCTGCACCGGGTCAACCACGGCGCCCACGTCGATGCATTTGTCCAGCGGGTTGCCAAGGCGCAGCTTGTCCATGCGGGCGCGCAGTTTGGCGTGGAAGCGTTCCGAGATGCTTTCCTGCACCAACAGGCGCGAACCGGCGCAGCAAACCTGCCCCTGGTTGAACCAGATCGCATCCACCAGCCCTTCGACAGCTGAGTCGATGTCGGCATCATCGAAAACGATGTAGGGAGACTTGCCCCCCAGTTCGAGCGTCAGCGCCTTGCCGCTGCCTGCGGTGGCTTCGCGGATGCGGCGGCCCACGGCGGTGGAGCCGGTAAAGGCGATCTTGTCCACGTCGGCGGCCACGATCATCTCGCCTACGGCGCCATCGCCGGAGACGATGTTCACAACGCCCTTCGGCAGACCCGCCTGACGGCAGATGTCTGCAAACAGCAGCGCGGTGAGAGAAGTATACTCCGCCGGTTTCAGCACCACCGTGTTGCCCATGGCGATGGCAGGCGCCACTTTCCACGCCAGCATCAACAGTGGGAAATTCCACGGGATGATCTGACCGCAGACCCCAAGGGCGGCGCGGTCCGGCAGTTCGCTTTCCATCAATTGGGCCATGCCCGCGTGATAGTAGAAATGCCGCTGCGCCAGCGGGATATCGATGTCCCGGCTTTCGCGGATCGGTTTGCCGTTGTCCATGGTTTCAAGCACGGCAAACAGGCGGCTGTGTTTTTGGAGCAGGCGCGCGATGGCATAAAGATATTTGGCGCGACCCGGCCCGCCCAGTTTTTCCCACTTGGGCTGGGCGCTGCGCGCGGCGGCGACGGCGGTGTCCACGTCGGCCTGCGTTGCCTGGGTCAGGGTCGCAAGCACCTCTCCGGTGGCGGGGTTCTGGCTGTTGAAGCCATCGCCTGGCGCGGTAAAGGTGCCATTGATGAAATGGCCGAACCGGTCGCCCTGATCGACAAGCCAGGCGAGTGCCTCTGCGGCACTTTCGGGAGCGGGTCCATAACTCATGGTATCAAAGATCTCTTTCACGGTCATTTCAGCACTCCTCAGCCCATCGCGTGGCGGTAGCCCGCAGAATAGGCGCCGGTGACATGGTGTTCGAGCTGGCGTTCGATATCGCCCAGCAGGGAAGATGCGCCAAAGCGGAACAGGTCGGGCTGCAGCCAGCGATCGCCCAGCTCCTCCTTGATCAGCGACAGGTAGACCAGAGCGTCCTTGGCCTTGGAAATACCGCCGGCGGGTTTATAGCCGACGCGGTAGCCGGTGCGTTCGTGATAGTCGCGGATGGCGCGGATCATCACAAGGCTGACCGGCAGGGTGGCATTGACGCTTTCCTTGCCGGTAGAGGTCTTGATGAAATCGGCGCCCGCTATCATGCAGATCATCGAGGCGCGCGCGACGTTGCGCAGACTGCCCAGCTCTCCGGTGGCAAGGATCGCCTTCACATGGGCATCTCCGCAAGCGGCGCGGAAGGCTTTCATCTCATCATAGAGCGCCTGCCAGTTGCCACTCAGAACGTGGCGGCGCGAGATCACGATATCGATCTCATGGGCGCCTGCCTTGACGCTTTCCTCGATCTCGGCAACGCGCAGATGGAAGGGCGACAGCCCAGCCGGAAACCCGGTAGAGACCGCTGCGACCGGAATGCTGGTGCCCTTGAGCGCGGCAACCGCCGGGGTGATCATGTCGTGGTAGACGCAAACGGCGCCGGTGGTGATATCCGGGGTGCCAAGCGCCTGTAGAATGTCCGCGCGCACTGGCTGGCGCGCCTTGGCGCACAGGCGGCGCACCCGCCCCGCGGTATCATCGCCGGAAAGCGTGGTCAGGTCGATGCAGGTGATCGCCTTCAGCAGCCACGCAGCCTGATACTCTTTCTTGACGCTACGGCGTCCGGGCAGCGTCGCACAACGCCGCTCAATCGCCGAAGTATTGGCCTGCAGGCCAAGCGCCCAGTCCAGATCCAGCTCCATGCCGGGATTGCGCGGCTCACCGACCTGCGGCAGCTGCGCGTCGCCCGCGGCATTGGCCTGATTGCTTTGCGCGGAGATGTGGCTTTCCATTGCGGGGATCCTCACCAAAGTTCTGCGCGAAAGTCGCACGGGTGCGGCATCTTGGCAAGCAAGCCGCCTGCTTTCCGTGCAGTAAATTGACCGTTTGGAAAAACCGGCTCCCTTTGTTGAGAATAATTCGCATTTACATTGACAGTTTTGAGAATCGTTCTCATATTGCCTTCAACACCGGCCTGAAAACCGGCATGAAGGAGAACGAGGATGAGAGTTTCGCTCAATGGCCTGATGCGGCTTGCGCTATTGCTGGTACTGCCGCTGACACTGGCCTTTGCGGCGGGTCGCGCCGTGGCCGAGGCACCGCTGAAGATCGTAGCTACCACGGGCATGATCGCGGATGCCGCGCGCCAGGTCGGCGGTGATGCGGTTGAGGTGCGCGCCCTGATGGGGCCGGGGGTCGATCCCCACGCCTACCGGCAGACGCGGTCGGATATCGTGGCGATGACCCGGGCGGATCTGGTACTGTATCACGGTCTCTACCTTGAGGCGCAGATGGAAAGCTTCCTGCACGATCTGTCCCGCAAGCGGAATGTGGTCGCGGTGGCCGAAGGTCTGCCAAAGGATCTCTTGCGGGCCCATGACGATTACGAGAACAAGTTTGATCCGCATGTCTGGATGACGCCGAACCTGTGGAAACGGGTGGTGATGGATATCGCTGCGGTGCTGAGCGAAGCCCGCCCGGCCGAGGCGCAAACCTTTGCGGCCAATGCTCAGGCACATCTGGCGGATCTGGACCGGTTGATCGCCTACGCGAGCAAAACGCTGGAAACCGTGCCGGAAAACAACCGGGTGCTGGTCACCGCACATGATGCCTTTGGCTATTTTGGCCGCGATTTCGGCTTCGAGGTGCTGGGCATTCAAGGCATCTCGACCCAATCCGAAGCGGGTCTGAACCGGATCGGTGAACTGGTCGATCTGCTGGTTGATCGTCAGATCTCGGCGGTCTTTGTCGAAAGCTCGGTCTCGGACCGTTCCATGCGCGCCCTGATCGAAGGTGCGGCCGCGCAGGGCCACGAGGTGCAGATCGGGGGCGAGCTGTTCTCGGACGCGATGGGCGCCGATGGCAGCTATGAGGGCACCTATCTTGGCATGCTGGACCACAACGTGACCACCATCGCCGGGGCGCTGGGCGCAGATGTGCCAGAGCGCGGCATGGATGGCAAACTGTCGGCGGGGCTTTGATCATGACACAGACAGTTGAACTTGTGCGCGATGCCGGGGCAGACATCGCATCGACTTCCCCGGAAAACAGCCCGCTGGCCATTCGCGGCCTCACCGTTACCTACGGAGAGAAACCCGCTGTCTTCAGTGTCGACATGACGGTCGAGCCGGGCAAGATGACCGCCATCATCGGACCCAACGGGGCGGGTAAATCGACCCTTTTGAAATCCGCACTTGGGATCGTGCCGCCGGTGTCCGGCCGGGTGCAGGTCTTTGGCCGCCCATTGGAGGCAATGCGCGCCCGCATCGCCTATGTGCCGCAGCGCGCCAGCATCGACTGGGACTTCCCGACCCGTGTCATCGACGTTGTGATGATGGGGCTCTATCGAGAACTGGGGTTGCTGGGCCGGATCCGGGGTCATCACCGGACCGTGGCGCGCGATTGTCTGGATCGGGTCGGCATGGGCGATTTCGCCGACCGCCAGATCGGCCAGCTTTCGGGTGGCCAGCAGCAGCGGGTGTTCCTGGCCCGCGCACTGGCGCAGGATGCGGACCTGTACTTGCTGGACGAACCCTTTGCCGGGGTGGATGCGGCGACGGAAAAGGCCATCATCACCGTCCTGAAATCCCTGCGCGCGGCAGGTAAGACGGTTGTGGTCGTGCACCACGATCTGGCCACCGTCGCGGAATATTTCGACAATGTCTTCCTGATCAACACCCGCAAGGTCGCCGAAGGTCCGGTCGCCGAGGCCTTTACCGCGGAAACCCTGCAGGCCGCCTATGGCGGGCGCCTCGCGACGGCGCAGATCGATCAGCTGGCGGCGGCAAAGGTCTGATCCCATGTTGATGGACGCGCTTTTCCTGCAATTGGGCTACAACGCCACGCTGGTCTCCCTTGGGGCGGCCCTTTTGGGCGGCGCGGCGGGGATTACCGGCACCTTCCTGTTCCTGCGCAAACGGGCGCTGGTCAGCGATGCGGTCAGCCATGCGACCCTGCCCGGTGTCGCCATTGCCTTTCTGGTGATGGTGTTCCTGGGCGGTGACGGGCGCAACCTGGCCGGGCTGCTGCTGGGGTCTGCCCTGTCGGCGGCGCTGGGCCTTTGGTGCATGAACTGGCTGACCCGCAACACCCGACTGGCCGAGGATGCAGCCATCGGCGCGGTTCTGTCGGTGTTCTTCGGGCTGGGGATCGTGCTGCTGACGGTGATCCAGACGCTGGGCGTGGGACGGCAGGCGGGGCTTGAAGGTTTCCTTCTGGGATCGACCGCCGGCATGCTGTTCAGCGATGCGATGATCATCGCCGCAGGCAGTGCGGCGGCCCTCTTGGTGATCCTCCTGACGCGGCGACCGATGATGATGGTGGCTTTTGATCCCGAATATGCCGCCGCCCGCGGCCTTCCGGTGCACCGCATCGATCTGTTGATGATGGGACTGGTCATGGCGGTGACCGTAGTGGGGCTGAAAATCGTTGGTCTGATCCTGATCGTCGCCCTGCTGATCATCCCCGCCGTCACCGCCCGTTTCTGGACCGAGCGGTCGGACCGCGTCGTGGTCTACGCGGGGCTGGCAGGCGGTGCCTCTGCCTATGTCGGCGCGGCGATTTCCGCCTCGGCGCCCAACCTGCCGACCGGGCCGATCATCGTGCTGGTCAGTTTTGTGCTCTTTGCCCTGTCTCTGCTTTTCGCCCCCGGGCGAGGGGTTCTGGCGGCGGTGCTGCGCCACCAGCGATTCCAACGCCGGGTGCATCTGCGGCAGGGATTGCTGGCGCTGGCACAGGGGCAACCGATCTACGAACCGCTGACCCTGCGGCTGTTGCGCCGTGCCGGGTTGGTGCGCGCTGACGGAGTGGCCACCGACAAGGGGCGCGCCCGCGCCGCCAAGGCCCTGCGCGACGAAAAACGCTGGGAACTGGTGCGCAGCGATCTGGCGCATGAGGCTGCCGCCGCGCTCTATGACGGGCTGCGTGAGATTGAAACCGTGCTGACCCGCGATCAGATCAGCGAAATCGACCGCCGTATCGGCGGCCCGCAGGAGGTTCCCGCAGGATGATGGGCTCTGAATTCGTTCCCCTGTCGCTGACGCCGCTGCTGATCGGTACGTTTGCCGCCGTGGCCTGCGCGCTGCCGGGCAATTTCCTGCTGCTGCGCCGACAGGCCCTGATCGGAGACGCCATCAGCCATGTGGTGTTGCCGGGCATCGTGGTGGCCTTCCTACTGACCGGAGCGATTGCAGCCGGGCCGATGCTGCTGGGCGCGGCGGGCGCAGCCGTCACCGCTGTCATCCTGATCGAGGCGGTGCGCCGTCTGGGCCGGATTGAGCCGGGCGCGGCCATGGGGGTGATCTTTACCACCATGTTTGCCGCCGGTGTGCTGCTGCTGGAACAGACCGATACCTCCACCGTGCATCTGGACGTGGAACATGCGCTTTATGGTAACCTCGAAAGTCTGATCTGGCTGGATGCTACCGGCTGGTCCTCTCTCTGGGATGCCGAGGCGCTGCGCTATCTGCCACCGGAGTTGCCGCGCATGGGGCTGACGCTGCTGGGCGTGGTGGCCTTCATCGCGCTGTTCTGGCGGGCGCTGAAAATCTCGACCTTCGACGAAGGCTTCGCCCGCACGCTGGGGATCCGCACCAATCTGCTGGGACTGGCGCTGGTGGTCACCGCTGCGGTGGCGGCGGTCGCCGCCTTTGATGCGGTGGGCTCGATCATCGTCATCGCCATGTTCATCTGCCCGCCCGCGGCCGCGCGGATGATGACCAACCGGCTGGAGGCGCAGGTCGGCTGGAGCGTCGTCTTTGCGGTGCTGTCGGCGGTGCTTGGCTATGTTCTGGCGGGCTATGGGCCGATGTGGCTGGGCGGTACGGATGCGGTCAGCGCGGCGGGCATGATCGCTGCCGTCTCGGGCATGGTCCTGGCGGTGACGGCCCGGTTCGGCCCTTGCAGCCGCCGCGCGGGGGCGCCTGCCGGAGGGTAATCCGCCGCTACCTCGCGCGCTTTGCGGGTGGCAGAATCGAAGGGCTCCATGCTAAATTTTGCGGTATGAGCAGCCCAGACCCCCAAATCCGCGACAATTCCCGCCCCGTCATCCGGCAGCTGGAGGACAGCGCCATCAACCGGATCGCGGCGGGTGAGGTGATTGAACGCCCCGCTTCGGCCGTGAAGGAATTGGTCGAGAATGCCATCGACGCAGGCGCCACGCGGATCACGGTGGAGATTGCCGATGGCGGCAAGACCCTGATCCGGGTCACCGATGACGGCTGCGGCATGACGCCGGAGGATCTGCCGCTGGCCCTGTCGCGCCACGCCACCTCGAAGATCGACGGATCGGACCTGCTCAACATTCATACCTTCGGCTTCCGGGGCGAGGCACTGCCCAGCCTTGGCGCTGTAGGACGCCTCACGATCACCAGCCGCGCCGCAGGCAATGATGCGGCGCAGATCCGCGTTGCGGGCGGCGGCATGGAGCCGGTGAAACCCGCCGCCCTGCGCGCGGGCACCGTGGTCGAGCTGCGCGATCTGTTCTACGCAACCCCGGCGCGGCTGAAATTCATGCGCACAGACCGGGCCGAGGCGCAGGCCATTGGCGATGTGATCAAGCGCCTCGCCATGGCCGAACCCTCTGTTGGCTTCACCCTGAGAGATGTATCCGGCGGCGGCGAGGGGCGCGTCACCTTCCGCGCCGACCCCCTGTCCGGTGATCTGTTTGATGCGTTGCACGGGCGGCTTGGCTCGGTTCTGGGGCGTGAGTTTGCCGAAAACGCGCTGAAGATCGACGCCACCCGCGAAGGTTTGCGGCTTTATGGCTACGCGGCGCTGCCAACCTATTCCCGCGGCGCGGCGGTGGCGCAGTTCCTCTTTGTGAACACGCGCCCGGTGAAGGACAAGATGCTGACCGGCGCCCTGCGTGCGGCCTATTTCGATTTCCTCAGCCGGGACCGCCATCCGGTGGCGGCGCTGTTTATCGATTGCGATCCGACCCTGGTCGATGTGAACGTGCACCCCGCCAAATCCGAGGTCCGCTTCCGCGATCCGGGGCTTGCGCGCGGGCTGATCGTCTCGGCCCTGCGGCATGCGCTGGCCGAGGCCGGGCACCGTGCATCGACTACCGTGGCCGGGGCGACGCTGGGCGCCATGCGCCCGGAACAGGCCACCCGGCAGTCCGCGCCGCATGTCTACCAGATGGACCGCCCCTCGATGGGGGCCCGCGCGGCCGCCTATAGCGCGCAGCGACCGGATTACGTGCCGGTGCCGCCCTATCAGCCCTCTCCGCCGCCGCAGAGCCAAGGCTTTGCCGAGATGCGCAGCGCCTTCAGCGGTCAGACCATCGAAGAGCCCGTGCAGCCCGCGGAACCGGGCATTCAGGAGGCGCAGGCCGAGGCCCTGCCATTGGGCGCAGCGCGCGGCCAAGTGCATGAAAACTACATCATCGCCCAGACTGCCGATGGCATGGTGATCGTCGATCAGCACGCCGCCCACGAGCGGCTGGTCTATGAAAAGCTGAAGCGTCAGATGGGTGAAAACGGTGTCGCGGCGCAGGCGCTGCTGATCCCGGAAATCGTCGAACTCTCCGACAATGACTGCGCCCGCCTGCTGGCGGTGGCGGATGAACTGGGTAAATTCGGCCTTGGCATCGAGGCCTTTGGCGGCAATGCCGTGGCGGTGCGGGAAACCCCTGCAATCCTCGGCGAGGTCAACGCCGAGGCCATGGTGAAGGACATCCTGGACGAGCTGGACGATCAGGGCGAAAGCCAGCTGGTGCAGGCGCGGCTGGAGGCGATTCTGAGCCGGGTGGCCTGCCATGGTTCGATCCGTTCCGGGCGGCGCATGCGCGGCGAAGAGATGAATGCCCTGCTTAGGGAAATGGAGGCAACGCCCCATTCCGGCCAGTGCAACCATGGCCGTCCCACCTATGTGGAGCTGAAACTGGCCGATATCGAACGTCTTTTCGGACGCACGTGATGGACAGGATGGAGGAGGCCATAGCAGCCATGGATCAGGTCGGGACGCTGACCCTGATGGCGGGCGGCTTTGCGGCGCTGCTGATCCTGTTGCTGTTCCTCTCCATGCGTGCCTCGGCCCGCGCGGCCTCGGCGGTGGCGCCCTTGGCGCAGCAGATGGAATATCTGGGACAGTCTGTGCAGCAGCTGCGCGGCGGTTTGCAGCATGTGTCGGACATGCAGGCTAATGCGCAGGTGCAGATGGTGCAGACGGTCGAGGCACGGCTGACGGATGTGCAGCAGCATATGAACGATAGGCTGGCCGACAATGCCCTGCGCCAGGCCCGCGCCATGGCCGAGATGCAGGAACGCATGCAGGAAAGCCTGCACGGCAGCGCCAAACGCACGGTGACCTCTCTGACGCAGCTGCAGGAGCGGCTGGCGACCATCGACAAGGCGCAGGACAATATCACCAAACTGTCGGGCGATGTGCTGAGCCTGCAGGATATCCTGTCGAACAAGCAGACCCGGGGCGCCTTTGGTGAGATCCAGCTGAACGACATCGTCTCAAAGGCACTGCCTGCGGATGCCTATACGCTGCAGGCGACGCTCAGCAACGGCAAGCGTGCCGATTGTCTGGTGCATCTGCCGAACCCGCCGGGGCCGATCGTGATCGACAGCAAATTCCCGCTCGAACCCTACGAGGCGCTGCGCCGGGCCGAAACCCAGGATGAGCTGGCCTATGCGGCTCGGCAGATGAAAACGGCCTTGCGGGCGCATATCCGGGCGATATCCGAGAAGTACATCATTGAGGGCGAAACCGCCGATGGTGCGATCCTGTTCCTGCCTTCCGAAGCGGTCTATGCCGAGCTGCACGCCAATTTCACCGGCGTGGTGCGCGAAGGGTTTGCGGCGAAGGTCTGGATCGTCTCGCCCACCACCTGCATGGCGACGCTGAACACCATGCGCGCGATCCTGAAGGACGCTCGCATGCGCGAACAGGCGGGGGCCATACGCAGTGAGCTGGGCCTCTTGCACCGCGATGTGGAACGGCTGGGAGAGCGCGTCGTCAATCTGGATCGGCATTTTGCGCAAGCGGCCAAGGACGTCGCCGAGATCAAGATCAGCGCCGATAAGGCCGGTCGCCGGGCGCAACGTCTCGACAACTTCGACTTTGAAGAGATCGACCAGGGGGCGGATCCAACCGGGACCGTGGTCCCGCTGGAGCATCCAGAGAGATGAGGGGCAGCGCAGCGGACCGGGAGTTGTGGCGACAGGCTGAGGTGGAGGCCGAGCGCGTCGTCTCAGTTCTGCGGATCGGGGTGTCGCTGGGGCTGTTGCTGATCTTCTTTCTCACCGTCTGGGACAATGTTGAAACCGTGGAAAGCTACCTGCGTCGGCAATGGCTCTTTGCACTGGCGACCATGTTTTCCTACCTGCTGCTGGGACTGTTCACCCTATGGCGCGCGCGCCGGGGGATGTTTCGCGGCTGGATGATCTGGACTGGCGTGACCTTGGACTGCGCCTTCCTTCTGGTGAATGCCTGGGTGGGGCTTGAGAATACATCCCTGCCGGGAGGCGTGACCTTCCTGCTGCCACCGATCTGGCTGGTACCGGGGGTGCTGGCCTTTGCGGTTCTGCGGTTCAACCCGTATCTGCAGGCCTATACGGTGCTTCTGATCGTCACGGGTCTGTCCCTGATGGTCTTCTGGCAGCCCGAACAGGTGCCGGTGCAGGCAGCGGAGCGGGCACTGTTCCTATTGTCCTTGCCTCCTAATATCATCCGCATTTCCATGATTGCCTTGGCCGGCATTGTTCTTGTCGTGGCCGCCTACCGGATGCGTGGGCTTTTGCACCGCTCGATCACCGAGGCGCAGGCGCGCACCAATCTGACCCGCTACCTGCCCGCCCAACTGGCCGGGCGCCTGGCGGGCGGCGGGCTGGAGGAGTTACGACAGGGGCAGCGTCAGCAGATGGCGGTCCTGTTCATCGACATCCGCAGGTTCACCGGCTGGTCCGAGGGGCGCGATCCGCAGGAGGTCAGCGCCTATATCACCGAATTCCGCCGCCGGGTGCAGCGGGCTGCGGCGTGCAGCAACGGATTGATCGACAAATACATCGGCGATGCCGCGATGATCCTGTTCGAAGGTGAGGAAGGGGCGCAGCGAGCGCTCGATTGCGCCGGGGCGCTGGATGAAGAACTGCAGCGCTGGACGGCCTTGCGTCTGGAGGCGGGGGAAGGGCCTGTCGAGGCGGGGATCGGCCTGCACTGGGGCGAGGTCTTTTCCGGGGTGGTCGGCAATGCCGAGCGTTTGGAATACAGCGTCTTTGGCGATACAGTGAATATCGCGGCGCGGCTGGAGCAGCTCACACGGCAGGCAGATGCCCGGATCATAGCCTCTGCCGCCCTGTTTGACGCCGCCGGAGCAAAGCCCGCGCGCGACGGCTGGATTGCCCTGCCACCGGTGCATCTGCGCGGGCGCAGCAGCGGGCTCGATATCTTCGGATGGGGACAAGGCGGCTTTGCCCCAGATCAAAGACCCGGAGGGGACACTGCTGTCTGATACCGGGAGAACCGCGAACAGCAGGAGACGAACAATGTTGGAGATTTCCGCCCGCAAGGTCGCCCAGGTGGCGATGATGGCCCGGGAACTGGACCGGGCCGAAGGGGAGCTGCGCGCCTTTATCGACCGGATGAGCGTCGATGAGCAGGCCGAACTGACCGCGATCATGTGGATCGGTCGCGGCAGTTTCGAGGCGGAAGAGCTGTCAGAGGCGCTTGCGACGGCTCGCAGCGAAGCCACCACCCCGACCGCCGATTACCTTATCGGAACGCCGCATCTGGCCGACAATATTGAGGCCGGGCTGGAGGCCATCGGTGTGGATGTCGGTGATATCGAAGACGATGTGATCGGTCGCTGAAGGGCGCCTCACAAAAAAAAAGACCCGCCTGAGCGGGTCTTTTGTGTTGGCAGAGCTGTTTGGTTCAGCCTGCGTGGTCGATGATTTCCAGATGCTGGGCCAGCTTGCCGATCTCGCCCATCCATTTTTCGATCAGCTTGGGATCGCTGGGGGCGGCGTGAACGCCGGCCGGGATCTGGCGGTTCATCACCGCCTCGATGGCAAAGCTGACCGGATAGGACACAAGGCGCGCCATGGCGGTGCTGCGCTCGTCGCCCCAGGCATCCATCACATAGGTCTTGTGCCAAACGACCTTGCCGTCCTTTTCCGCCTTCAGGCTGACGCAGAGCACGACCCGGTCCGCTTCGCCTTCGTCATAGGCGTTTTCGTCCCAGAACTGGTCGGACATCTCTTTCAGGCGGGCATCGCCTGCTTCGCCTTCCAGGGTCTCTACTTCCTTGAAGACATCGGCCCAGGCCTCGGCCCAGCCGTTGAGGCGCAGGGTGCCGCGCACGAATTCCTTCACCGGCCAGGCCTCTTCGAACTCGTATTGCGCCATGAAGGGCAGCGAGTCGCGGTTCGGGTAGACCTCAAAGCTTTCGGGGGTGGGCAGCGGCGCGTCATAGCTGCTGATCGCATCCCAGGGCCGGTCCACGCGCAGCTCGGAATAATCCCGCACCGACCGCGAGGGTGAACGCAGCGCCTTCAGCACGCCGAGCGGTGACCAGCTGAATTTATAGCGGAACGGGTTCGGGGTCTTCGGAATGCCACCGCAGTAAGAGATAAAGCTGATGTGGTTCTCGGCATCATAGGCGTCCGATGCCTTGTAATCCTGCACAAGCGCGTGGGCCATCAGGTGGTCGATGCCGGGATCAAGGCCGACCTCGTTCACCAGGGCCACGCCTGCTTCGCGCGCCTTGTCATCCAGCGCGCGCATTTCCGGCGCAATGTAGGAGGAGGACACGAAATGGGCGCCTTTGGAGATCGCCAGTTCGGCCAGCTCCACGTGCCAGTCGCCGGGCAGCATGGAGACAACAACGTCCTCCGGGCTCAGCATCTGGGCCAGGTTGGCGATGGAAAAGGCGTGAATGTTGGTGGTCAGATCGCCCACCGCTTCGCGCGCCTTTTCGGGGGTGCGGTTCCACACCGCAACGTCATGGCCCGCCTCCAGAAGGCGGCGCAGGCCGGGGATGGCCGACAGGCCGGTTCCGCACCAGTGGATGGTCATGAGTGGTACTCCCTTATTTGTATTTCAGTTTGGCCAGAACGATGCTGATCACGATCAGCAAGGCACAGAAGTTGGCCAGGATCAAAGGCATGTCGCCCACCATAAGCCCGTAGATGAGCCAGAGCGAGACGGTGAGAAGAAACATCAGGTTGGCCGCCAGCGACAAGCCCGAGGTGTCCCGCGTGCTCCAGGCGCGCCAAGCCTGGGGGATCCAGCAGATCGTGCCCATCGTGCCGGCCAGATATCCGATGTAAAGTTCCATCAGTTGCCCATGTTTTCATCAAAGGTTGCTTTGGCCCGGCCCCAGACACCGCTGCCGAGATCGCCCAGCGTCAGAAGCGAGGGCAAAAGCTGCTCGGCGTAATCGACCGAGCTTTCGGCGGGCAGCATTGAGGGCAGGTTGTCGATGGCCATCACGTCCAGAACCGGATCCTTGGCCACGCGCAGGGCAGGGGCATCCCAGGTGGTGGCGCGGTCATAGACCGGCACCGGGTTGTAATCGCTGTCCGGATCGCAGGCGACATCGCCGATGGCGGTCAGCTTGCGCGGCTCTGTCAGGGCCGATTGCGGCACAAACACAGGCGTGCCGGGGCGCGCAAAGATGCAGTTGAGGAACAGATCGTGCTCCAGGATTTCCGGGAAGGGGCCGCCATTGGCGGTTTCCGCCATGTCCCATTTGGTAACGATGACGCCCATGGTCTCCAGCAGATCCGCCGCGCCAGTGCCAACACGCCCGAGGGCTCCAATCACGATGGCGGTGGGGCGGGGGGCTTTCAGCGCGAACAGCTCGGAGGACAGATCGGCAATCAGCGAATCCTTGTCTTTGAAGACACCAACCGGGCCGCAGATATCGCCGCGCTGCTGGGCGGCCCAGCATTTCAGCGTCACCGCCGCACCTGCATAGCCGGCCCAATAGCCAAAGGCCGCAACCCGTCGGCCGCTTTCGTCCACCAGATATTCCAGGTCATACAGCGTGCCGCCACCCTGGCGGAACCGCTCCAGCAGCGCCTTGCCCGAGTGCTGACCCTTGAAGGCATGGCCGAACATGATGTGGCGGTGCGGCAGAGGCGTGCCGTCCTCGGGAAGTTCTTTCAGGCCAAAGATGATCGCCTCTGCCGGAGCCGTGGGCCAGCTGTTTTCGGCGGCGATATCGCAGCCTGCATCCACATAGCCCTGCAAGGGGATCGCCCGGACCGAGCTTTTCTCGACCGTGACCTTGATGCCTGCATCGATCAGCGCCTTGGCGCCTTCGGGGGTCAGCCCGACCCGTTCTTCATTCGGGCGCTGCTCGGCCCGTACCCAGAGATGAGTCATTCTCTTGTCGTCCTTCACTCAAATATCAAAGCATGCCCTTGGCGCGTACCGCGCGGACCGAGGGGCGCTGATCCATGGTGGCCATGAAATCCCGGATCTTGGGATAATCCGCAACCGAAACCCCGTCCCCTTCGAGCCAGCTGCACACCACAAACAGATAGCAATCGGCGATACTGATCTCATCACCCAGCACAAAGGGCCCTTTAAGGCCGTTTTCGCTGATGTAGGCGGCAGAGGCGGCCATGGTTTCTGGCACTTTCGCTGTCATGTCCTCAAACGAGGCTTGCTGACTGGCCCAACGGCTGCCGCGCATCTTGTGGGCGTGGTTCACGTGCATGGTCGAGGCAAGGTAGTACATCACCTCGCGCATGCGGGCCTTCAGAACCGGGTCTTCGGGGCGCAGGTCTGCGGCGGGTGCAAGATCGGCGATATAGTCCAGCAGCGCACCGGTTTCGGTCAGGATGCCGCCCTCGACCGCCAGCGCGGGCACGCGGCCCTTGGGATTGATCTGCCCATAGGCGGGTTTTGTCTGCTCGGCGCTGGCAAAATCCACCTTGACCGCCTCATAGGTGATACCGGCTTCCTCAAGCGCGATGGCCACTGCAATCGAGATCGTGCCGGGAGCATAATAAAGCTGCATCTGTTTCGTCCTTCAATTCTGTCGCGGGCGGTCTGCCCCATGGTCAAATCGTGGTCAAACCCGCGGTCAAAGATGGGTCTGTGCAAAATGGCGGTCGGGTGTTTCCAGATGGGGTACCGCGTTGAACAGTACCGGCGACCAGTGCCCGCCAATGGGGAAAAGACGGTGCATCGAGGTATTCATGATCGCGAGCGCCATCCGGGCCATGCCGGTGATTTCGAGCATCATCGCCTGACGCATCGCCATGGAGATCAGCCCGCCCGAGGTCACCACCAGCGCCGGACCTTCTCCCGCCGCGATTTCGGACAGGGCCGCTTGTGTGCGGGTTTCAAAATCGCTCCAGCTTTCGGGGGCATCATCGATTTCACCTTCTGCCCAGGCGGCCAGCACCTGCGGCAGGTGGGCAATGAAGCCTTCGCGTTCCTGCGGGATGGCCAGCCCGTGCTGTTTCTCCATCGCCTGGGCGAGGGTGAAATACTCCATCTCGTTGAGACGGGGATCCTGCACCACCTCTTCGGTATATCCCATGCCCGCAGCGGTTTCGATGTGCCGGGTCAGGGTGCCGCAATAGATACGGGGATGGCTGGCGCCGCTGGCGCGCAGATGCTCACCCAGCCAGGTCGCCTGCTGATGGCCCAGATCGCTGAGCCGGTCATAGCTGTGCTCGTCGCGGGCCTCGGTGTTCGCCTGCCCGTGGCGGATCAGCGTGATATGAGACATCGCTTCCGTTCCTCTGATCTTTGGCCTGACTCTTAGGTGAGCAGTCCGCGACATGGAAGGAAGGTTTCAGGGATGGCGTGAAATTTACCGGGTGCCGATTTGGCACGCGTGAAAAAAATGCAGGAACGACGTTCCGGAAAAAGGTTAACAAAATGTGGACATAACGCAAATGATGGAAGATGTAGGTTAACACCCGTTGGAACTGACGGGCCGTACACAAGACCGTGACCAAGGGAGAACCCGGAATGAAGATCAACCCCCAGAGATTCTTGGCGGATCTGCATACGCTGCGCTCGTTCGGGGCCTCCGGGGTCGGGAAAGGTGTGGTTCGTCCGGCCTATACCGCGGTGGACATCGCCGCGCGCCGCTGGCTGGCGAGCCGCATGCAGGAAGCGGGGCTTGAGGTTCGGTTTGACCGGCTTGGCAATCTTTTTGGCATTGCCGGGGAGAAATCCTTGCTGATCGGTTCGCACAGCGACAGCCAGCCCGAAGGCGGGTGGCTCGACGGGGCGCTGGGCGTCATTGCCGGCTTGGAAATCGCCCGCGCCAGCAAAGAGGCCGGAGGGCCGCCGATTTCCGTTGTCAGCTTTCAGGATGAAGAGGGGCGTTTCGGTGTTCTGACTGGATCGGACGTCTGGACCGGGCGGCTGTCGATGGCGGATGCGGATCAGCAGACCGATAACGAGGGGCAGACGCTGCGGGCCGCGCGGCAGCGGATGAAAGAAGGGACGGAAAAGCCCGTGCCGACGGATCTGTTCACTGGCTTTCTGGAAATGCATATCGAACAGGGGCCTACCCTGGACACCACCGGCGAAAAGATCGGTGTTGTCACCAATATCGTTGGCATCCGGGATATGCGGATCACCTTTACCGGTCGTCAGAACCATGCGGGCACGACGCCGATGCATCTGCGGCAGGATGCTTTTCAGGCGCTTTCGGCCTTTAACACCCGCCTGAATGAACGGTTTGCCGAGATCGTCACCCCGGCAACCGTCTGGACCCTTGGCCATGTTGCACTGCATCCCAATGCGTCTTCGGTGGTGCCGGGCAGGGTGACCTTCTCCATGCAGTGGCGTGATGCGGAGGCCGCGCGTCTGTTGGAGATGGAACAGATCATCCGTCAGACCTGTGACGAGATCGCAGCGGAACGCGACGTGGAGGTGGAGATGGGACCGGTGGCGGGCATCGAACCCGTTGCCATGGATGACCGCATTCAGGCGGCCCTGCGCGCGGCGGCCGAAGATCTGGCGCCGCAGCAATGGCGTGACATGCCGTCGGGGGCGCTGCACGATGCCGCTAATGTGGCGCGGGTCATGCCAACCGGCATGCTCTTTGTGCCGTCAATCGGCGGCATCAGCCACGCCTTTGACGAGGACACGGACGAAGCCGATCTGACGCTGGGGCTGGAAGTTTTGGCCCAGGCCGCCGCGACCCTGTGAACAGAAATTAAATGCAGAAACCGGCGGCCTGCGGGTCGCCGGAGCGTGCTGCGTGATCAGTCGGCGGTGGCCTGCGATGCCAGTCCGTCGCGGTTATAGCCGCGTTTGATCATGCGGTTGCGGTGGCTGTCAGCGGCGACCGACGCCTCGCGCAGGTTGCCATAGATGTTGATCACGCTTTGCCCATCGCGGCCTGCGACGCCCCATTCCCGAAGGACAGAGACCTCGGAAAACAGGTTCATCGCCAGTTCGATCCGGTAAAACCGGGAGGGCCGGGATGATGTTTCACGATAGAGAAGACAGGTAGCCATGAGGCGATTCTAATCGCGGTGATTCGGGTCGGCAAGAGAAAGGATGGTGAACCCGCACGGGCCGGGATCACTTTTGCACCGCTGGTTTGTTCCGGGCATCCTGGCGCCCGATGCCGACAGCCGATGATCAGCCTCAGAGCCAGTTCACATCGCCGAGGAAAATATAGCCCGCGCCGTAGATGGTCTTGATCAGACGGGGGTTCTTGGGATCTTCGCGCAATTTGGTCCGCAGACGTGACACACGCACATCCATGGCCCGGTCGAAACTGTCCCCGGCTGCGCCGCCAAGCGCCTCTTGCATCTGGGCGCGGGAGATCAGCCTTTTGGGACTGTCCAGAAACAGCCGCAGCACTTCGCCCTCGGCATGGGAAAAGGGCGTTTCGCCGCCGGTTTCATCCTCCAGAACGTAGCGGTCGAAATGGGCCGTCCAGCCAGAGAACTGCGCCGAATTCCCGCTTTGCACCTGGGCGCGGGGGCCGCCGCGCAGACGGGCGCGGATACGGGCGACGACTTCGGTGGGATCAAAGGGTTTGGTGATGTAATCATCAGCGCCCAGCTCCAACCCGGTCACCCGGTCCTGCACCTGCGCGCGACCGGAAATGATGATCACCGCCGCGCCCTGCTCCAGCGCCAGCCTGTGCACAAGTGTCAGCCCATCGGTGTCGGGCAGCGACAGGTCAACGAGGCAGACATCTGGCGTCACGCGTTTCAAGGAAGCTTCGAATTCGCGCGCCCGGGAAAAACTCTGGGTGCGGAAACCGGCCTCTTCCAGGGTCTCGGTCAGGATCCGGCGGATTTCGGGTTCATCGTCCAGAATGGTGACAAGAGGCGCGGTCATGAAGGGGTCTCCGGTGTGATCAGCGCCGACAGCTGCTGCGTGGTAAAGGGTTTTTGCAGAACAGGCCCGCGTTTCAAAGCCTCCCGATGCATGGCATCGCCCGGGGGCAGCGACGTCATCAGGATGCAGGGCAGGGAGGATCCGGCCAGCCGGTCGACCAGATCGATCCCGGTGGCCTCACCTTCCAGCCGGATGTCGGACAGCACCAGCGCCATGTCCGGAATGTCAGCGGTCAGGGCCGAGGCTTCGTCTACGCTGGTGGCCTCAATCACGGAATAGCCAAGGTCGATCAGCATGTCGCGAAAGGTGGCGCGTAGGCTTTCGCTGTCTTCGACGAGCAGCGCGATCCCGCCCGAGGCATCCGGCGCCAGCCGGTAGGGCAGGCGCAGGGTGACGCTGGCGCCCGAGACCGTATTGGCGATACGCATGTCGCCGCCTGTGGATTTCGCCATGTCATAAACGGTCGGCAGACCCAGGCCCGAGCCTTCGCTGCCCTTGGTGGTGAAAAACGGGTTCAGCGCCTGTTTCAGCGCCTCGGGGGAAAAGCCGGGACCAGTGTCGCTGACGCTGATTTCCAGCCAGGTTTCTCCGACCGCATGGACGCTGACGGTGATCTGCCCGGTGGTGCCGCAGGCGTCGCGGGCGTTGAAAATAAGGTTCAGCAGCGCGTCCTGCAATTTGCCCGCATCCAGCAGCAGCATCACGTCGGGCGTATTGTCGAGAATGCTGAGGCCGATGCCCTGCGGCAGCGAGGGCGAGGCGAGGATCTTCAGCTCATTGAGCAGCACATGCATGTCGGTGGCCTGCGGGCGCAGGGTACGCTGGCCTGTCATTTCCCCGATGCGGTTCAGAAGCCGCCCACCCCGCCGTGCCGCCGAAAGGGTGCCCTGGATTAGCTCATCCGCTTCGGGGGGCAGATCCATCTTGGCCAGTTTGCCCTGCATGCCGAGGATGATGGTCAGAAGGTTCGAGAAGTCATGCGCAAGGCCGGAGGTCATCTGCGCCGCCATTTCGCGGCGGCGGGCCTGTTGCAGGGCGACGCGGGCCTGGGTTTCTTCGGTCACATCCATCGACAGGATAAAGACGCCGCCGCTGTTGTCCGGGGTAAAGGCGACGCGGATGCGGCGGCTGCCGTGTTCCTCGGTAAACTCAAAGACTGGGCTGCCACCTTTGTAGGCGGCCATCAGATGCGGTTCGATCCGGGCAAAGGCGGACGGCCCCAGCGCATCCGAGATATGCATCCCCAGAATGTCCGAGGGACGGCCCGGAAAGACCGAGCTGAGCCGCCGGTTGGTGAAGGTGTAATAGCCTTCGCCATCCACGTGGGCGATATGGGCCGGCATCATTTCCGTCGTCAGACGGGTGCGGGCCTCGATCTCGGTGAGCTGGCGTTTGGCTTCTTCCAAGGCGCTGTTGGTGGCGGCCAGTTCGCGGTTTGCTGCCGACAGTTCTTCGGTATGGGCGATCAGACGGTCCGACATTTCCTCGGACCGGGCCCGCAGCAACAGTTCGACCCGTTTTGTCCGGGTGATATCGGTATAGACCGACACCCAGCCCCCCTGCGAAAGTGGCGCCCCTTCGATCGAGATCACCTGCCCGTTGGCGCGGGTGCGTTCCAGATAATGTGGAACAAAGGCAAGCGCTTGTTCGACGCGGGAGTCGACAAATTCGTCGATATCCTCGATCGGGCCGTATTCGCCGCTTTCGGCGATATACCGGATGGTTTCGTCAAAGCGCGCGCCGGGGGTTACCAGCCTGTCCGGCAGGGCGAACATCTCCTTGAACCGGCGATTGCAAACTGCCAGCCGCAGATCGCTATCGTAGATCGACAGCGCCTGAGCGATCAGGTTGAGCCCGGCGGTCGTCATAGCGGCGCGTTGTTTGTCTGACTGTTTCATATGTTCTCCCGCGCTATGGCTACCACTGTGCGGCGGCGCGGCAAAGAGGTGGTCTGCTGCGGCGTGAGGGCGCGTGGCGCATTTTGCGGGTCTCGGTGTCGCGGTAAATCTGCGGTGGTTGAGGGGATGTGAAACAGGCCGGAACACATTCCTGTGATCCTGTTACAATTCGTAAGAATTGGGAAAACATCAGGAAAAAGTTGACGCACTACCATCAGACAGGTCCTAATCGGGATCAGAATCGCGGAACAGCGATCATCCGGCCAGGGGAGGCCGGAAAGGGAGGAGATAAAATTGGCTCAGACGCAGTCGGGCGCCGCAGGACTATTGTCTCTGCCGGCGCTGCTTGAACGTAACGCCACGGAATTCGCTAATCAGCCGGCTTACCGGGAAAAGGAATTCGGAATCTGGCAGTGCTGGACCTGGGCGGAAATCGCCAAGGAGATCGAAGCACTGGCGCTTGGCCTGATCAACCTAGGCATCAAGGAAGGCGATTTCATCGCCATAATTGGGCGCAACCGCCCCTACCTTTACTGGTCGATGGTTGCGGCGCAGTCCGTCGGCGCCATTCCGGTGCCGGTCTACAACGACTCTGCCGCCGAGGAACTGGCCTATGTGCTGGATCATTGCGGCGCCCGCTATGTGATCGCCGAAGACCAGGAACAGGTCGACAAGGTGATCGAGATTCAGGAGCAGCTGCACCAGCTGGAGCACGTTATCTATCTGGATCCGCGCGGCATGCGGAAATACGACCACCATGCCTTGCACCAGTACAGCCACGTGCAGGAGCAGGGCCGCGCCGCCTATGACGAATGGATCCCGGATCTGAAGGCGCGCAAGGCCAAGCTGACCTACGACAGCACCTGCGTGATGCTTTATACTTCCGGGACGACGGGCAAGCCAAAAGGCGTTGTCCTGTCCAACCGCAACGTGATCGAAAGCGCCAAGAACTCGGCTGATTTCGATAAGCTGACCCGCAACGAGAACATCCTCTCCTACCTGCCGATGGCCTGGGTGGGGGACTTCATTTTCTCGATCGGTCAGGCCTACTGGTGCGGCTTCTGCGTGAACTGCCCGGAAAGCCAGGACACCATGATGACCGACCTGCGGGAAATCGGTCCGACTTATTTCTTTGCTCCGCCGCGCGTCTTCGAAGGTCAGCTGACCAGCGTCATGATCCGGATGGAAGATGCAGGTCCGCTGAAGCGCAAGATGTTCCACCACTTCCTGGCCCACGCCAAGAAGGTCGGCGGCGACATCCTGGACGGCAGGCCCGTGGGGCTGATGGATCGGCTGAAGTACAAGCTGGGTGACATTCTAGTCTACGGTCCGCTGAAAGATACCCTTGGCTATGGCCGCATTCGGGTGGGATACACCGCGGGTGAAGCCATCGGTCCGGAAATCTTCGATTTCTATCGCTCGCTGGGGATCAACCTCAAACAACTTTACGGTCAGACCGAGGCCACCGTTTTCATCACCGTGCAGCCCGATGGCGAAGTGCGGGCCGATACGGTTGGCGTTCCGGCGCCGGATGTGGAGATCCGCATCGACGACAATGGCGAGATCTTCTACCGCTCGCCCGGCGTTTTCGTGGAGTATTACAAGAACGCGGAATCCACAGCCTCGACCAAGGATCCTGAAGGCTGGGTCGCGACTGGCGATGCGGGCTTTATCGAAAACGATACGGGCCATCTGCGCATCATCGACCGCGCCAAGGACGTTGGCAAAATGGCCAGCGGTGCAATGTTTGCCCCGAAATATGTCGAAAACAAACTGAAGTTCTATCCCGACATCCTTGAGGCCGTGCTCTTTGGCAATGGCAAGGATCGTTGCGTGGCTTTCATCAACATCGACCTGACTGCCGTAGGCAACTGGGCCGAGCGCAACAACATCGCCTATGCCTCTTATCAGGAACTGGCGGGCCACCCGAAGGTTCTGGAGAGCATCCGGGAGCATGTGGAAGAGGTGAACAAATCCGTTGCCGCCGACGAAATGCTGTCGGGCTGTCAGGTGCATCGCTTTGTCGTGCTGCACAAGGAGCTGGACGCGGATGACGGTGAGATGACCCGCACCCGCAAGGTGCGCCGCCGCATCGTCGAGGACAAGTTCGCCGACATCATCACTGCGCTTTATGACGGCTCGGATCAGGTCTCGACCACCACCGAAGTCACCTATGAGGACGGCCGCAAGGGCGCCATCAGCGCCACGCTGAGCATCGTCGATGCCAAGGTGGTTCCGGTGACACCGCAGCAGGTGGCCGCAGAATGATCCGCACGACAAAGACAGGCAGCCAGAAAAAGGGGCTGGGCACGTGAAAGACATGGAAGAAGGATACGTCACCGAAGACGGCCGCAAGATTGGCGGCGTGGTGATGGAAATGAAGAACATCACCCTGCGGTTCGGCGGTGTGGTGGCGATCAAGGACATCTCGTTCGACATCCGTCAGGGTGAGATCCGCGCGATCATCGGCCCCAACGGAGCGGGCAAGTCCTCGATGCTGAACGTGATCTCGGGGTTCTACGTCCCGCAGGAAGGTCAGGTTCTCTATCAGGGCAAGCCGCGTCCGCAGATGCGCCCCTACGAGGTGGCGCGTCAGGGTATCGCCCGGACATTCCAGAACATCGCGCTTTTCGAAGGGATGAGTGTTCTGGACAACGTGATGACCGGACGGCTCAACTACATGAAGACCGGCCTGCTGAGCCAGGCGCTGTGGAAGGGCAAGGCCGAGAAGGAAGAGACCGAGAACCGCGAAGCGGTGGAGAAGGTCATCGACTTTTTGGAAATCCAGCACATCCGCAAGACCCCGGTGGCGCGTCTGCCCTATGGTCTGAAGAAACGGGTGGAACTGGCCCGCGCCCTTGCGGCCGAGCCGAGCCTGCTGCTGCTGGATGAACCGATGGCTGGCATGAACGTCGAGGAAAAAGAGGACATGTCCCGCTTTATCCTTGATGTGAATGATGAATTCGGCACCACGATCGCTCTGATCGAACACGACATGGGCGTGGTGATGGATCTGTCCGACCGGGTGGTCGTGATGGATTACGGCAAGAAGATCGGCGATGGCACGCCGGACGAAGTCCGCAACAACCAGGATGTGATCGACGCCTATCTTGGCGTTGCGCATGACTGACCATCAGACCGGCTTGAGGGAGGCGAAACATGCCTGAACAACTGATTTTTGCGATGGAAGTCACGCTCAACGGCCTGATGGCCGGCGTGCTCTATGCGCTTGTCGCGCTCGGATTTGTCCTGATCTACAAGGCATCCGGCATCTTTAACTACGCCCAGGGCGTCATGGCGCTGTTCGCGGCGATGACCCTGGTGGGTATCATGAATGGTCAGGTGCCCTTTGCGCATCTGATCAACGCGGTCTTCGGCGGCCATATCACCCATTTCGGGTGGACGATTCCGTCCTTCCTGGCGGTGATCCTGACCGTGGCGGTCATGGTTCTGCTGGCCTGGCTGGTGCAGGTTCTGGTGATGAAGCATCTGGTCGGGCAGGAGCCGATCATCCTGTTCATGGCCACCATTGGTCTGGCTTACTTCCTGGAAGGCGTGGCTGACCTGATGTGGGGCTCCGAGATCAAGACGCTGGATGTGGGCATCCCGCAGGGCATCAACCTGTGGATTGATGAGACCACCTACAACATCTTTGGCTACGGCTTCTTCATCGACAACCTTGATATCGTGGCGACCGTGGTGGCGGCGCTGCTGGTGACCGGTCTTGTGATCTTTGCCCAATACACCAAGCAGGGCCGCGCCATGCGCGCCGTGGCGGATGATCACCAGGCGGCGCTGTCTGTGGGTATCTCGCTTAACTTCATCTGGGTTCTGGTCTGGTCGGTTGCCGGGTTCGTGGCGCTGGTCGCAGGTATCATGTGGGGCACCAAGTCGGGCGTGCAGTTCTCGCTGTCGCTGATCGCGCTGAAGGCGCTGCCGGTTCTGATGCTGGGCGGTTTCACCTCGATCCCGGGCGCCATTGTTGGCGGCCTGATCATCGGTGTGGGTGAGAAACTGTTTGAATTTGCTATCGGCCCGATGGTCGGCGGCGCGACTGAAAACTGGTTCGCATACGTACTGGCGCTGCTGTTCCTGGTGTTCCGTCCGCAAGGCCTCTTTGGGGAGAAGATCATCGAAAGGGTCTGACGCAGCCCAATGACATCAAGGCCGGTTCCATTCGGGGAGGGATGGGGCCGCGCCGCAAGAGACTGAACGCAACATAAGAGGGAGGAAAGACGCATGAGAAAGCTCATTGCCATCGTCAATGTGATCGCCTGGTCTGGATTTTGGGCCTTTGGCTATCTGGCGCTGACCTCCGGAGATTTTTCCGACACCCAGGTCGTCATCTCCGCTCTTCTGGCTGCTGTCGGTCTTTTCACAGGGATCCTCGCCTATCTGCGACTGGCCCGCCTGGCCGAGGCCAGCGGATACGCGAAGAAGACAAATCAACTGGACGCAGCGGCCCGCAACCGCGCGCAGGAAAAAGGGAGCATCTGAAGCATGTTCTACCGTGAAGCCGGGGACTTTAAGGTCTCTTACCAGGATGACAGCCAGACGTTTCCGATCAAGTTCGATCGCTATCGTTACTACGCGGTGCTGGCCGTGGCCTTTCTGGTCATCCCCTTTGTCATCAACGACTACTGGGCGAATGCCATCCTGCTGCCGTTCCTGATCTATTCGATCGCGGCCATCGGCCTTAACATTCTGGTCGGATATTGCGGTCAGGTCAGCCTCGGGACCGGCGGTTTCATGGCTGTGGGTGCCTATGCGGTCTACAAGTTCATGACCGCCTTCCCCGAAGTCAGCATGTTCGTGCATGTTCTTTTGGCGGGGGGGGTGACCGCGCTGGTCTGTGTGGCCTTTGGCCTGCCGTCCTTGCGCATCAAGGGCTTTTACCTGGCGGTGGCCACGCTGGCGGCGCAGTTCTTCCTGGTCTGGCTGTTTAACCGTGTGCCGTGGTTCTACAACTACTCCGCCTCGGGCCAGATCAACGCGCCAGAGCGGGATGTCTTTGGCATCGTGATCACCGGTCCCAACGCACCGGCCTGGGCGACCTATTTCTTCTGCCTGATCTTCCTGACGTTCTGCGCCATCGTCGCCCGCAACCTGACGCGCGGCACAACGGGCCGGACCTGGATGGCGATCCGCGACATGGACATTGCTGCCGAGATCATCGGGGTGAACCCGCTGAAGGCGAAACTGACAGCCTTTGCCGTCTCCGGCTTCCTGATCGGTATCTCCGGGGCGCTGTTCTTCTCGGTCTACCTTGGCGCGGTTGAGGTCGGCGAGGCCTTTGGCATCAACAAGTCTTTCCTGGTGCTGTTCATGGTGATCATCGGCGGTCTGGGCTCGATCTTCGGCTCCTTCGCGGGCGCGGCCTTCCTGGTGCTGCTGCCGGTGGTACTGAAGGTTCTGGGCGTCGACGTGATGGGCTGGCCGACTGATATCGTGGCGCACTTCCAGCTGGTGATCGTGGGAGGGCTGATCGTGTTCTTCCTGATCGCAGAACCGCACGGGCTGGCGCAGCTGTGGCGCGTTGCCAAAGAAAAACTGAGACTCTGGCCCTTCCCGCACTGACGCGGGGACGGCAGACCATCGCGGGGACAACAGCAAGAGCCAACTCACGGGCCCCGCATCAAAAAATCGGATGAGACCAATGGGAGGAATGAACCCGATGAAACTTAAACTGACCACTCTGGCGCTGGGCGCGCTGATGGCCGCAGGGCCAGCCATGGCGGATCTCGTATTCCCGTCGCTGAGCTACCGCACC
Source organism: Pseudophaeobacter sp. 1A09344 (assembly GCF_041008745.1). Taxonomy (NCBI): domain Bacteria; kingdom Pseudomonadati; phylum Pseudomonadota; class Alphaproteobacteria; order Rhodobacterales; family Roseobacteraceae; genus Pseudophaeobacter; species Pseudophaeobacter sp. 1A09344. Next base: position 20,485 of record NZ_JAXGFS010000006.1, on the reverse strand, counting down.
GGCCCCTACGCCGCAGGTGGCATCCCCTTCGCGGATGGCTATGCCGACTATTTCACCCTGGTGAACGAGCGTGACGGCGGCATCGGCGGCGTCAAGGCGAAGGTGATCGAATGCGAGACCGGCTATAACACCGAAAAAGGTGTGGAATGCTACGAATCCACCAAGGGCGAAGGCGCGCTGGTGTATCAGCCGCTGTCCACCGGTATCACCTACCAGCTGATCCCCAAAACCGCTGCTGACGGCATCCCGCTCCACACCATGGGCTATGGCCGGACCTCGGCTGCCAACGGCAAGGTCTTTGGCAACGTGTTCAACTACCCGGCAAACTATTGGGATGGCGCCTCGGGTATCATCACCTACCTGCTGGACGAAAACGGTGGCGACATCAAAGGCAAGAAGATCGCCCTGCTGTACCACAACTCCGCCTACGGCAAGGAACCGATCCGCACCCTGGAAGAGCTGTCCAAGAAGCATGGTTTCGAACTGTCGACCCTGCCTGTTGACCACCCCGGTCAGGAGCAGAAGTCCCAGTGGCTGCAGATCCGCCGTGACCGTCCCGACTATGTCGTGATGTGGGGCTGGGGCGTGATGAACCAGGTTGCCATTCAGGAAGCCGCAAACGTCCGCTATCCGATGGAAAACTTCATCGGCGTTTGGTGGTCCGGTGCCGAGCATGACGTCCTGTCCGCCGGTGCAAAGGCCAATGGCTACAAGGCTGTGACCTTCCACAACGTTGGCCGCGACTTCCCGGTGTTTGATGACATGCAGAAATATGTTGTCGACAAGGGCCTGGCTGCCGGTGCAGGCGATCAGATCGGTAACGTGCTTTATAACCGTGGCATGTACGCGGCGATGCTGGCTGTCGAAGCGGCCAAGACCGCCCAGGAAATGCACGGCACCAAGGACATCACCCCGGCGATGATGCGCGATGGCATGGAAGCCCTGGAAATGCCCGAAGCCCGTATGTCGGCGCTTGGAATGCCCTACTTCGGTCCGTCTTTCAACGTTTCCTGTGAAAACCACGGTGGCCCCGGCCTCGTCGGCATGACCCAGTGGAACGCAGAGACCAAGACCTGGAGCCTGATCTCGGACTTCCAGAAGACCGATACCGCTGTAATCCAGCCGCTGATCGAAGCTGATTCCGCTTCCTATGCGGCGGAAAACAACATCGAACCGCGCTGCAACTGATAGTGCTCGTGATCCCGCCTTTTGGGGCGGGACCGGACTCAAAACCGGTGTGGCGGCCAGCCGCCACACCACCTCCGAAGAGACACCGATCCGGGCGCCTGCGAATGAATACGGCTCGCCCCGGACCAGGCCGCAACAGGCCGTGACCGCATGAGGACAAACTTTGATGCTCGACGCAGCAAACACCACCGATGTGCAGGCCGAAACCCTGCTTGAGGTCAACAATATCGAGGTGATCTACAACCACGTGATCCTCGTGCTGAAAGGCGTCAGCCTGAAGGTTCCAAAAGGCGGTATCACCGCGCTGCTGGGCGGCAATGGCGCCGGCAAGACAACGACACTGAAGGCGGTTTCGAACCTGCTGCATTCCGAGCGCGGTGAAGTGACCAAAGGGTCGATCAAATACCGCGGCGAGGTGATGCACGATCAGGATCCCGCCGAAGTGGTCCGCAAGGGCGTCATCCAGGTGATGGAAGGCCGCCATTGTTTCGAACACCTCACCGTTGAGGAAAACCTGATGACCGGCGCCTATACCCGCGCCGATGGCAAGGGCGATATCCAGCGCGATCTGGAGATGGTCTACAGCTATTTCCCGCGCCTGAAGGAACGCCGCAAATCCCAGGCTGGCTATACCTCCGGGGGTGAGCAGCAGATGGTGGCCATGGGCCGCGCCCTGATGAGCCGCCCGGAAACCATCCTGCTGGACGAACCTTCGATGGGTCTGGCGCCGCAGCTGGTGGAGCAGATTTTCGGCATCGTGAAATCGATCAACGAAAACGAAGGCGTGACCTTCCTGCTCGCGGAACAGAATACCAACGTGGCGCTGCGCTTTGCGCATTATGGCTACATCCTGGAATCCGGCCGCGTGGTGATGGATGGACCTGCCGCCGAACTGCGCGAAAACCCGGACGTGAAGGAATTCTATCTCGGCATGTCGGACGAAGGGCGCAAGAGCTTCCGCGATGTGCGGTCCTACCGCCGCCGCAAACGGTGGCTGAGCTGATGCGGGGTGATGAGGACATGAGTTTTTTTGACATTCTTGAAACCCGCTCGGCGGATGAACGTGCCGCGGATATCGCCAAGGCGCTGCCGGAGCAGATCGCCCGCGCCAAAACCGCGCCGGGATATGGATCGGCGCTGGCCGATGTGGATCCTGCGGCGATCACCTCGGCTGCGGATCTGGCCGCGCTTCCGGTGCTACGCAAATCCGAACTGAGCCGCGCCCAGGCCGAGAATGCCCCCTTTGGTGGCTTCACGGTGAAACCGGCGCATGGGTTCGCGCATATCTTCCAGTCGCCGGGTCCGATTTATGAACCGGGCGGCAGCGAACATGACTGGTGGCGCATGGGCCGCTTCCTGCACGCGGCAGGCATCGGCGCTGGCGATGTGGTGCAAAACTGTTTCGGCTACCACCTGACTCCGGCTGGCATGATCTTTGAAAGCGGCGCCCGCGCCGTTGGCGCCGCGGTTCTGCCCGCAGGCACCGGCCAGACCGAATTGCAGGTGACCGCCGCCCGCGACGTGGGCGCGACCGCCTATGCGGGCACTCCGGATTTCCTCAAGGTGATCCTGGACAAGGCCGATGCCATGGGCGTGAAGCTGGGCTATACCAAGGCGGCGGTCGGGGGCGGCGCGCTGTTCCCGTCGCTGCGTCAGGAATACGCCGACCGGGGCATCACCTGCCTGCAAAGCTACGCAACGGCTGATCTCGGCAACATCGCCTACGAGAGCGCCGCGATGGAAGGCATGATCGTCGATGAGCGTGTCATCGTTGAGATTGTGACACCCGGCACGGGCACCCCTGTTGCGCCGGGCGAGGTGGGCGAGGTCGTGGTGACGACGCTCAACCCCGATTATCCGCTGATCCGTTTTGCCACCGGCGATCTGTCTGCGGTTCTGCCCGGGATGTCGCCTTGCGGCCGCACCAACATGCGGATCAAGGGCTGGATGGGCCGCGCGGATCAGACCACCAAGATCAAGGGCATGTTCGTGCGCCCTGAACAGGTGGCAGCGCTGGTCGACAAGCATGACGAGATCGTCAAGGCGCGCGTCATTGCCACCCGTGACGGCGAAATGGACGCGATGACTGTTCAGATCGAAGCCACCGGCGGCGATGAGGTCGGGTTTGGCAAATCGGTGATCGAAGTGCTGAAGCTGAAAGGCAAGATCGAAGTGGTTGCCCCCGGTGCCCTGCCCAAGGACGGGCTGGTGATCGAGGATCAGCGCAGCTACGACTGATCCGCAGCCTTACACAGAGATGAAGAGCCGGGCCCCGTAAGGACGCCCGGCTTTTTTCTATCCGAAACCGGGGCCGGGCGTATTCGCCGCAGGGCAGGGTGCTTGCCAGTTTCCTGCTGGAGTTTCCGACAAAAATGATCGAAATAGAGGGGTGTTCCGACCCGCAGTGGGATTCACCAAAGCGATGAGCGACCGATGACTGAAGCCAGCCACACTCCAGACTACGCCCCAAAGGGAAGCCGCCTTGGGCGCAAGGCCGGGACACGCGTCTTTGCCGTGCTGGGCTGGGTCGTGGCGCTGGCTTGCGTCCTGCCGATGCTGGCCGTGGCGCTGGCGGGGATGGTCGGCGGCACGGATACCATCGCGCATCTGGCCGGGACGGTGCTGCCACGCTACCTGATCACGACGGTGGTGCTGGTGGTTCTGGTCTCACTTGGAACCCTGTTGCTGGGTGTCGGGGCGGCCTGGCTTGTCACCATGACCCGTTTTCCTGGCGTGCGCCTGTTCGAGGTCGCGTTGGTCCTGCCGCTGGCCTTCCCGGCTTATGTGCTGGCCTATGCCTATACCTTTGTTCTGGATCACCCCGGCATCGTGCAGACCACCCTGCGACAGGTGACGGGCTGGGGGCCGCGCGATTACTGGTTCCCGGAGATCCGCTCTCCGGGTGGGGCGGCGGTGATGCTGATCTTCGTCCTTTATCCCTATGTCTACCTCTTGGCGCGGGCGGCCTTCCTGCAGCAAAGCGCGGGCGCCTTCCTGGCGGCGCGGGCGCTGGGAAAAAGCGCCTGGGAGGCCTTCTGGCGTGTCAGCCTGCCGATGGCGCGGCCGGCGATTGCCTCGGGTGTGTTGCTGGCGGTGATGGAGACCATCGCCGATTTCGGTACCGTGTCCTATTTCGGGGTGCAGACCTTTGCCACCGGGATCTACACCAGCTGGTTTTCGCTGGCGGATCGGGCCGGGGCGGCGCAGCTGGCGCTGTGTCTTCTTAGCTTTGCGTTGATGCTGGCGGTAGTGGAACGCTCCACCCGCGGCAAGGCGCGCTATCATCAGGCGGGCAAGCACCACGCTGAAATGCCGCCTGCTGACCTCACCGGTTTACGCGCCGCTGCGGCTTGGGTGCTCTGCGCGATTCCTGTGGTTTTGGGCTTTGTGCTGCCGGTGGTGATCCTGTGCAATATGGGGCTGCAATCCGAACAGGACCTGTTCAGCCGCCGCTATATCGGTTTCATCCAGAACTCTCTGATTCTGGCCTCGACTGCTGCGGTGATCACCGTGCTGGCGGCGGTCATCCTTGGCTTCTACCAGCGACTGCGCCCGGGGCGCAGTTCTGCCCTCGCGGCCTATATGTCACGGCTGGGCTATGCGGTGCCGGGCGGGGTGATCGCGGTGGGGCTGATGGTACCTTTCGCGGCCTTTGACAACGCTCTCGATGCCTGGATGCGGGCGACCTTTGATATCCGCACCGGCTTGCTGATCACCGGATCCATCTGGCTCCTGGTGGCCGCCTATATGGTGCGGTTCCTCGCGGCGGCTCTTGGTGCCTATGAGAGCGGCCAGTCCACTGTTCACGCCAATATGGATGCGGCCGCCCGGTCGCTGGGTCAAAGTCCGCTGGGCATGCTGCGCCGGGTGCATCTGCCGATCCTGACGCCGAGCCTGCTGACCGCGCTGCTGATTGTTTTCGTGGATGTGATGAAGGAACTGCCCGCAACGCTGATCATGCGGCCATTCAATTACGATACGCTGGCGGTGCAGGCCTACCGGCTGGCCTCGGACGAGCGGCTGGAGGGCGCTGCGGTGCCGTCTCTGGTCATCATGGCGGTGGGGTTACTGCCTGTGATCCTGATCTGCCGACAGGTTGGGCGCCGCAGTTAGGCGTGCCCACCTGTCTGGCTCTGAGCGTCAGGCTGGCCCGTCCACCAGGCCTCGATTTGTTCAGGGGAAATCCGCCCGGCAGGCCCAAGCCCGACCAGAAGGGTTTCGTCGGCATCGCAGTGACGGGCTTCGACATGGCGGCCGACGATATGCAGCTCATAGGCACCGCCGGTGGTCAGCACGTAGCCTTTCATGCGGTAAAGACCGTCGGGGCGGCTGGCCAGTTTGTCGCCCAATGCGCGGCGATCCAGAACGTCGCGGCTTTGATGTTGCCAGGTGGCATAGGCGGGATGCGCGGCCACGGAGCGGCCTTTGGGCAGGGGCACGACGTCAAACAGCAGATCAGAAACTGGCGCACCATCCAGAACCGTCGGGGTGCGCGCCCCCTCGGCCTTCAATTGGTCAGCCAGATCCGCATCAATATCTTCGCATTTGGAGACCAGAACCAGGTCAGCGGCGCGGATTTGCTGCAGCACCTGGGGGGCAATCTCTTCATCCTGCAGAAGGGTATCGGCATTGAACCCATCCACCACGGTGACAATGCCGGCATAGCTAAAGCCGCTTTCGCCCATGACGGTATTTGCGATGGCGACTGGATCGGAGATGCCGCTGGCCTCGATCACCAGATGGCCGGGCTGTTCCGGCCGATCCAGGATTTGCCGCAGCGTCAGCGCCAGATCCGTTCCCATGGTGCAGCAGATGCAACCATTGGTCAGGGCGATGGTGCCGTTTTCCGTATCGCGGATCAGATCGGCGTCGATGTTGATGGCGCCGAAATCGTTAACGATGACGGCCAGGTCCAGCCCGTGCGACTCGGCGAGGATGCGATTGATGAGGCTGGTTTTACCTGCGCCGAGGTAACCGCTGATAATCGTGACAGGCACCCTTTTCACAGCATGGTTCCTTGTCGTGCGATATCCCGGAAACCCTGCATGTGCCTTTAACCCCTCACTTGAAAATTCCGCAAATCTATAGGCGGCAGTAGGGTGCAGGTCCAGAAATTCAGCAACAAAGTTGCCGGATTGCAGGCGTAAAGGCGCTAAAGGATCATTTTGGGAGCGGGCAATGGCCGATTCTGAAAATCCGGGTCTTGAGTTGAGACATTCTGACCATCTGCGACTCTCAAAAAGGACAAAAAGGCGCGAGGGGGCCTCGCGCCTTTTTTAAAATTCGAATCATCCTGAGGTGGATTATTTCCAGCCTACCGCATCAAAGATCTTCTGTGCTTCGGGGATGTTCTTGGCCACGTCGGACAGGTTGATGTCGTCGGGTTTGAAATGGCCAAGGGCAGCGATGCTGGGGGCGAGGCCCACGCCCGGCACGGCCGGGTATTCGTCATTGCCTGCCGAGAAATACTGCTGCGCCTGATCCGAGGCGAGATACTCGAGGAACTTGATCGCGTTATCGCGGTTCGGGGCATGTGCAGCAACGCCGCCACCGGACAGGTTCATATGCGCGCCCTGTTCGTTTTGCGCCGGGAAGATCCAGCCGATCATGTCACGCGAATCGGAGAGGCCTTTGACGTCTTTGCGGATCGAGCGGGCAAAGTAATAGCTGTTCGCCACGGAGATCTCGCATTCACCCGAGACGATGCCGCGCAGCTGGTCGGTGTCACCGCCCTGCGGATCACGCGCCATGTTGGCAACCACGCCTTCGGCCCAGGATTTGGCAACATCGCTGCCCTGGTGGGTGATGATCGAGGCCAGCAGGGTCTGGTTGTAGGTGTTGGTCGAGGAGCGGATGCAGACCAACCCCTTGTACGCCGGATCGGCCAGATCAAGGTAGGTTTGCGGCGGGTTGGCCACGTCAGCCTTGTCGTAGAAGATGATCCGGGCGCGCTGGGAAAAGCCGAACCACTGGTTGTCTGCGTCCTGCAGGTAACCGGGCACGCGCGCCTCCAGCACGTCGCTGTCGATGGATTGCAGCACGCCTGCATCCTTGGCGCGGGCCAGACGCGAGGTGTCGACGGTCAGCAGGATATCGGCAGGGGAATTCTCGCCCTCGGCCTGCATGCGGGCAATCAGCTCATCCGCCTTGCCTTCGATCCGGTTGATGCGGATGCCGGTTGCCTCTTCGAAGTCCGAATAAAGGCGTTCATCGGTGTCGTAATGGCGCGAGGAATAGAGGTTTACCTCTCCCTCGGCGGCGGCAGAGGTTGCAATGGTGGCGGCCAGAGCGCCTGCCAGTATCGTGGTCGCTTTCAACATGGTTACTCCCATCAAGCTTCGGTATGTCTTTCCGACTGATTTAGTCGATTATAGGATTCCGAAGCGGATGAAAACAAAAACTGACAATTTTACTTGGAGAAAATTCACGGGCTGGCTGCGGGTCAGTGGGCAAGGTCGTATCGGCTCGTTTCGGTATGGGTGCCCCTAAAACGCAAAAAACCGCATCCGAAGATGCGGTTTTCAAAATACGCTGTGACTGTCGTGCAGTCCCAGATCCGGTCTGGTGGATCTTAGCCCTGACGCGCTTTGAAGCGGCGCTGGGTCTTGTTGATCACGTAGACGCGGCCCTTGCGACGCACAACGCGGCAGTCACGGTGCCGGTTCTTGAGCGAGCGGAGCGAGTTCTTGACCTTCATGGTCCTTCTCCTGTTCTGCGGCGCGAACCAGCGCCTGGGTTAGCGGGTGTTCCGACCCGTGGGCCAAAACAATGAATTCATGGTGGGCGATACAAGGTTCGAACTTGTGACCCCTTCGATGTCAACGAAGTGCTCTACCGCTGAGCTAATCGCCCATGAAACCCTTGCAACATCCTGCCCCAGAAACAAACGGGGCGCGGGATGCCGCGCCGGTGAAGGGGTCTATAATAAGAGTCGCGGAGGGGTGCAAGAGCTTTTGACCCCAGAAATTTCCAGTCTATGCTGTTTTTAGATCTAAGGGGCCGGAGCCGGGATGTCCGACGCAGCATTTTCTGTCATGTCGCCGCAAAATTTGCGGTCTGCAATCGTTTTTGCATCGCCTCATAGTGGCGCCGATTACCCGCCGCAGTTCCTTGAGCAATCGATTCTCGACCCGCATCGGATCCGCAGTTCCGAAGATGCCTTTGTCGACAGGCTTTTTGCTGCAGCGCCGGAATATGGCGCGCCGCTGCTAAGAGCGGTAAAGCCGCGCGCCTATCTGGATTTGAACCGCTCTCCGGAGGAGTTGGACCCGGCGCTGATCGAAGGGGTGATGCGGCGCGGCCAGAATCCCCGCGTGGCCTCGGGACTGGGGGTGATTCCCCGGGTCGTTGCGGGCGGGCAGGCGATCTACCGGGGTAAACTGCCCCTGACCGAGGCCCGCAGGCGCATCGACAGCTACTGGCGCCCCTATCACCGGGCGCTGCAGGGATTGCTGGATCAGGCCCATATCGGGTTTGGCCATGCGATTCTGATCGATTGTCACTCGATGCCGCACGAAGCGCTGGAAACCATGCCCACCCGGTCGGGGCAGATGCCGGACGTGGTGCTGGGGGATCGGTTTGGGGCTGCGGCGGCGGGTGAGATCGTTGATCGTGTCGAAGCCGCCTTTACCAGTGTCGGTTTGCGGGTGGCCCGCAACGCGCCCTTTGCCGGCGCCTATATTACGCAGGCCTACGGTCGCCCGTCGCGCAATCAGCACGCGATCCAGGTGGAAATCGACCGCTCTCTTTATATGGATGAGGCCACGATCCGGCCCAATGGCAATTTCGCCATCCTTCAAGACGCTTTGCGTGGTGTCATCGCGGCGATGACAGATTCGGTGCAGGAACAGCCTCCGCTTGCCGCCGAGTAAGAGCCCGCTGCGGGTCTGGGCAGGAGCGATCCTAACGCAAGGCGCGCCCTTTCAGGATGGCGCCATCTCCAAACCGTTTGCGGATGGCATCGCTGGCCCGTTCGGCTCCGGCACGCTGGCTGGCCTGCGGGTCCAGAAGGTCGCCGGTCACATCGGCCTGATCGGCGGGCACCAGATCGGAAATGCCGCAGCCAAGCAGGCGATAAGGCCCCTGATCGCCCACCTGGTCCAACAGGGCGCGTGCTGTGCGATAGATCGTATCGGCCATCTGGGTGGGGCTGCGCAGGGCGATGCGGCGGGTCAGGGCCGAATGATTGGCCCGTTTCAGTTTCAGCGTCACCACGCGCCCGGCCTTTTCCTTGGCCTTGGCTCGGTCCGAGACCTGAGTCGCCAGCCGCCACAGATGGCCGTCCAGAACTTCGGTATTGGCTGTATCCTCAAAAAACGTTGTTTCCTTGGATATCGATTTCACTGGCGCATTGCCAGAAACGCGGCGCCGGTCCTCGCCCCGGGCCAGATGCCACAGCCGGTCCCCCATCGAGCCGAAGCGGGCGTGCAGATCTTGCCGGTCCCAGCGCAGAAGATCAGCAAAAGTGCGAATCCCCGCCTTGTCCAGCGACGCCTGTGCCGCAGGACCAATGCCCCAGATCATCCGCACTGGTTTGTTGTGCAGGAAATCGGCGGTCTCGGATTTACCGATCACCGAAAATCCACGCGGCTTGTCCAGATCTGAGGCAACCTTGGCCAGGAATTTGTTGTGGCTGAGGCCGATCGAGCCGGTGATTCCCAACTCATCCTTCATGCGTTTGACCAACCGCGCCAGCATCACGGCGGGCGGTGCCCCGTGCAGTTTTTCGGTGCCGGACAGATCCATGAAGGCTTCGTCCAGTGACAGCGGTTCCACATCCGGCGTCAACTCGTTCATCATTTCGCGTACGACGCGGCTCACCTCGGCGTAGACCTGCATCCGGGGTTTGATCACCACCGCGTCGGGGCAAAGCTTCAGCGCCTGAAACATCGGCATCGCGGATTTGACGCCGCGGATACGCGCCACATAACAGGCGGTGGAGACCACGCCGCGCCGCCCGCCGCCGATGATCACCGGCTTGTCGGCCAGCGCCGGATCATCGCGTTTCTCCACGCTGGCATAGAAGGCATCGCAATCCATATGGGCGATGGTCAGCGAAAACAGTTCGTCATGCACCTTGACGCGCGGACTGCCGCAGGCCGGGCAACGCAGTGGGCGCCGCTGCGGCGGTGCGATCTGGCGCAGGCAGTCTCGGCACAGGGCGGAAGACTGCGAAGATGTGGATGAGGCGGGCATGGCAGGCGGGTAGGGGGCTTCGTTGAAACGGTGCAGGATGAGTTTACTCCGGCCCGGCAATATTGTCTTTAGGCCATCGCGGGGCCATGTTCATGTCATGACATTTTCAGGTGCAAAACTGGCCTTGTTTCTGGGCCAGAAAATCGTGGTCATCCTGCGCGATGACAAGCCCGACATTCCCTATCCCGGTCATTGGGATCTGCCCGGCGGCGGACGGGAGCAAGAGGAAAGCCCCGAGGTTTGCGCGCTGAGAGAAACCGAGGAAGAGATCGGGCTGCAACTGGCCCCGTCTGATCTGGTCTGGTCGCGCCGCTACAGTCGGCCGCGCGGATATGTCTGGTTCTTTGTCTCCCATCAGCCTGCGGGATTGGTGTCGGACATCCGATTGGGTTCGGAAGGGCAGCGGTGGGCTCTGATGGATCCGCGGGAGTATTGCGAACATCCCCTTGCCGTGCCGCATTTCGCCGAACAACTCTCGGGCTATCTGAGCGAGGCCAGAGCCTAGCGGCGGGCGCTGTGGAGGTTGTTCAAGAAAAATCCCCCGCGCGAAACGGCGGGGGCAGGTGACGAACCTCAGGAAGAAGAGTTCGTCTGGGGAGTGTTGGGACCAGAATCGCCGATCCGACTCCCTGACGCAAATTTTGCGCTTCCCCGAAATGGACGCTCTGCCACAGCCTGTGCTTTTCCGGGCACAGCTGTGTGGCGGCTCTGGGGAGTCCAGTTTTGGTATTCTAGTTAAATATTATGAGGTTGACGTTGGGTCAGGGCAGTTTTCAGGAAATTTCGGCGGGAAATGTTTTGCCGACCATGTCGTGCAAATTCTGCCTGAAAATTGGGCAAACCGCAGTGGTAAGGTTTGCCGGATGGGCGCGGCGGCCAAGACGGACGCACTGACCGCCACCCCTGATACGGTTATTGGGACTGCGTTCAGCCGCAATGCGGCTCGCTGAATTACAGACTGCGCAGCTCGGACAGAATGTCTTCGGCGGCCTTGCGCGGGTCTGCTGCCTTCCAGATCGGGCGACCGACAACGATGTGATCGGCGCCATCGGCAATGGCGCTGGCCGGGGTGGCAACGCGTTTCTGGTCTCCCAGATCCGCACCGGCCGGGCGCACGCCGGGGGTGACGATCAGTTTGCCCGCTGCCTCGGGCAGGGCGCGGATCAGGGCGGCTTCCTGCGGGCTGGCGATCACCCCGTCGGCTCCGGCGGCAAAGGCATTTCCTGCACGCTCCTGCACCAGATCGCGGATCTCTCCGGGTTTGATCAGCGCCCCATCAAGGTCATCGCGATCCAACGAGGTCAGGATGGTGACGGCGAGGATCTTCATGTCCTTGCCTGCCGCGCCTTCCTTGGCCGCGCGCACCACATAGGGATCGCCATGCACTGTCAGGAAATCCAGATCGAACTGCGCCAGCCCGCGCACGGCGTTTTCCACCGTGGCGCCGATGTCGAACAGTTTCATATCGAGGAAGATCCGCTTGCCCAGCTCCTGCTTCATCTCATTCGCCAGCGCCAGCCCGCCGCCGGTCAGCATGCCAAGACCGATCTTGTAAAAGGACACCGCATCGCCCAGCCGCTCGGCCAGTTTCAATCCTTCGATTGCGTTGGGAACGTCCATGGCAACGATCAGGCGGTCGTCGGCAATCGGGGCAGTGGCAGACATGGCGGGTCTCCGGTTTTGTGAAAACGTGACAGGGGATGCGGAATTGCGCTTTCCTAATCCGCACGGGGCGGTTGGGAAAGCCTAAAAAACAAGGCATTTGGCGCAGCGCCTGCCCATGAGAATTTGATTGAGGTCAGAGATTTTGCATCTCTTTGCGGTCAATATGCTCTTGAAGAGGGGGCGAGACCTCCCAAATTGGAGTGTGAGGCCCGAACCGGGGCGTGCCGCAAAGCGGGCGCTGCCATATTGATCGGGCGCTTGTAAAAGGAGAGAGAGATGGACTTGACCAAGTTCACTGAGCGTGCACGCGGTTTCGTGCAGGCGGCGCAGACAATTGCACTGCGTGAAGAGCACCAGCGCATGGTGCCCGAGCACCTTTTGAAAGCTTTGATGGATGACGATCAGGGGCTTGCTGCCAACCTGATCACCCGCGCGGGCGGCGATGCCACCCAGGTTGCCGGATCTGCGGATGCGGCTGTTGCCAAGTTGCCCAAGGTCAGCGGCGACGGCAGCCAGATGTATCTGGATCAGCAGACCGCCAAGGTGCTGGATGAAGCCGCCAAGATTGCCGACAAGGCAGGCGACAGTTTTGTCCCGGTCGAGCGTGTACTGATGGCGCTTTGCATGGTGAAATCCAAGGCCAAGGACGCGCTGGAGGCAGGCAATGTTTCTGCCCAGAAGCTGAACGAGGCGATCAATGACATTCGCAAGGGCCGCACCGCCGACAGCGCCACGGCCGAAGAAGGCTATGACGCGCTGAAGAAATACGCCCGCGACCTGACCGAAGCCGCCCGCGAGGGCAAGATCGACCCGATCATTGGCCGGGACGAGGAAATCCGCCGCGCCATGCAGGTGCTGAGCCGCCGCACCAAGAACAACCCAGTGCTGATCGGTGAGCCGGGCGTTGGTAAGACCGCCATCGCCGAGGGCATGGCGCTGCGCATCGTCAATGGCGATGTGCCTGAGAGCCTGCGCGACAAGCAGCTTCTGGCGCTGGACATGGGGGCGCTGATCGCCGGTGCGAAGTACCGCGGTGAGTTCGAAGAACGCCTAAAGGCGGTCCTGACCGAAGTGACCGAAGCCGCCGGTGAGATCATCCTGTTCATCGACGAGATGCACACTCTTGTGGGGGCGGGCAAATCCGATGGTGCCATGGATGCGGCCAACCTGATCAAGCCTGCGCTTGCACGGGGTGAGCTGCACTGCATCGGCGCCACCACGCTGGATGAATACCGCAAGTATGTCGAAAAGGACGCTGCCCTTGCCCGCCGGTTCCAACCTGTGATGGTGTCCGAGCCGACGGTTGAGGACACCATTTCGATCCTGCGCGGTATCAAGGAAAAGTACGAGTTGCACCACGGTGTGCGCATCGCCGATGCGGCCCTGGTGGCGGCGGCGACCCTGTCGAACCGCTATATCACCGACCGCTTCCTGCCGGACAAGGCCATCGACCTGATGGACGAAGCTGCCAGCCGTCTGCGCATGCAGGTGGACAGCAAGCCCGAAGAGCTGGACGCGCTCGACCGCCAGATCCTGCAGATGCAGATCGAGGAAGAGGCGCTGAAGCTGGAAGACGATGCCGCCTCGCGTGATCGTTTGGAGACGCTGCAGAAAGAGCTGTCGGACCTGCAGGAGCAATCTGCAGAGATGACCGCCCAGTGGCAGGCCGAACGTGACAAGCTGGCCGGGGCCCGTGATCTGAAAGAGCAGCTCGACAAGGCGCGCGCCGAACTAGACATCGCCAAACGCGAAGGCAACCTCGCCCGCGCGGGTGAGCTGTCCTATGGCGTCATCCCGGGGCTGGAAAAACAGCTGGCTGAGGCTGAGGAGAAGGAACAGCAGGGTCTGATGGTCGAAGAGGCCGTCCGCCCCGAGCAGATCGCCGGTGTTGTCGAGCGCTGGACCGGGATCCCGACCTCCAAGATGCTGGAAGGTGAGCGCGAGAAACTGCTGCGGATGGAAGACGACCTGCATGCTCGCGTGATTGGTCAGAACTCTGCCGTGACGGCGGTGGCCAATGCGGTGCGCCGGGCACGTGCGGGGCTCAACGATGAGAACCGTCCGCTTGGCAGCTTCCTGTTCCTCGGGCCGACCGGTGTCGGTAAGACCGAACTAACCAAGGCCGTGGCTGAGTTCCTTTTTGATGACGACAACGCGATGGTGCGCATCGACATGTCCGAGTTCATGGAGAAACACGCGGTGGCGCGTCTGATCGGTGCTCCTCCGGGTTATGTCGGATATGAGGAAGGCGGCGTGCTGACCGAGGCCGTGCGGCGGCGTCCTTATCAGGTGGTTCTGTTCGACGAGGTCGAAAAGGCGCATCCGGATGTGTTCAACGTGCTCTTGCAGGTTCTGGATGACGGTATGCTGACCGATGGTCAGGGCCGCACCGTGGACTTCAAGCAGACGCTGATCATCCTGACGTCGAACCTTGGCGCGCAGGCGCTGAGCCAGTTGCCCGAAGGCGCCGATGCATCGGATGCCAAGCGCGACGTTATGGATGCGGTGCGGGCGCATTTCCGCCCCGAATTCCTGAACCGTCTGGACGAGACGATCATCTTTGACCGTCTGGCCCGCGCCGATATGGACGGCATCGTCAAGATCCAGCTCAAGCGGCTTGAGAAGCGTCTGGCCGATCGCAAGATCACCCTGCAACTGGATGAAGGTGCGCAGACCTGGCTGGCCGACGAAGGCTATGATCCGGTGTTCGGTGCCCGCCCGCTGAAGCGCGTGATCCAGCGTGCCTTGCAGAACCCGCTGGCCGAATTGCTGCTGGCTGGCGATATTCGTGACGGGGACACCGTACCGGTTTCTGCCGGGGCGGATGGTCTGATCATCGGCGACCGGATCGGAACCACCGACCGGCCCAAGCCGGACGATGCCGTGGTGCACTAAGCACCCGCTCGATCCTTGCGGATGAAACGCAGAAGGCCCGCCAGAGATGGCGGGCCTTTTCTATAATTGGGGCAGGGGATGTTCAGAAGTCTTCCCAGGTCTCCACATTCCCCGGTGTGGCTGACCGCGCTGTCGCGTTGACTGTAGCCGCCGAAGGTGTTGCGACCGGGGCCTGTGCGCGCTGGGCGGCATTGAAGCGCACCACGTTCGCGCGGCCCTCAGTCCCGGCGCCGTTGCCGGTTCGGAACTGAGCCACTTGTTGTGACAGGTTTTTAGCGTTGTTGGCCATGATCTGGCTGGCGCCGGAGGCGTCTTCGACCATTGCGGCATTGCTTTGGGTGACTTCGTCCAGCTGTCCCATGCCCATGTTGATTTCGGACAGGGTCGCGGATTGCTCCTGCGTTCCCCGTGCGATGTCGCTGACGTGGCCGGAAATCGTGCTGACGCTTTGGATGATCGATTTCAGCTCCCCGCCGGCGCGGCCGACCAGATCGACGCCCGTGACCACATGGCCCGAGCTTTCGGTGATCAGCAGCTTGATCTCTCCGGCGGCATCGGTCGACCGTTTCGCCAGCGCCCGCACCTCGGAGGCAACCACGGCAAAGCCACGGCCTGCTTCGCCTGCCCGGGCGGCTTCGACCCCGGCGTTGAGCGCCAGCAGGCTGGTCTGGAAGGAAATGTCGTCGATGACGGTCAGAATGGTTGAGATCTTTTCCGAGGAGGCGCGGATCTGATCCATCGCATCAATGGCTTCCTGCACGACGGTGCTGCTGCCCTCGGCGGTGTTCTGCGCCTCTGTCACGATTCGCTCCACATCCTGCGCGCCCTGCGCAGCGGATTTGACGGTTGTGGTCAGCTCTTCAATGGCGGCTGCGGTCTGTTCCAGGGTTGCCGCCTGGGTTTCAGTGCGCTGTGACAGTTCTGCCGAAGACTGGCTGATGCCAGTCGCTGCGTGTTCTACAGTTTCCGACACGGATTTGACCGCCGAGATGACCGTTTCCAGCTGCGTGACCGCCGCGTTGAAATTTCCGGCCACGGCGCCAAGGTCAGGAATGTCAGAGACTGGAATGCGGTGATCCAGCGCGCCGTCGCGCAGTGCGACCAGCCCGTGCGAAATATCCTGGATCGCCTTGCGGCGGTAGGTGATGTCGGTGCCCAGCTTGATGATCTTGCGCACCTGTCCGGCCGCGTCCAGAACCGGCGCAAAGGTCGCCTGGATCCAGACTTCGGTGCCTGATTTGGACCGCATGGGGAACTGGTCGGTGAAATGCTGCCCCTGTCCAAGCGCCTGCCACAACTCCCGGAACTGAGGGCCACTGGCATAGTCTGCAGAGACAAGCATTCTGTGGGCCTTGCCGGTGATTTCCTGTTCGGAATAGCCGAGGGAAGAAAGAAAATTCTCGTTTGCGCGCAGGATCGTTCCGTCGGGTGTGAATTCGATGACTGCTTGTGTCTTCTCTATGGCTGCCAATGTACCCAGCAAATCGTCTTGTTCTTGTGTGCGTTCTGCAGACTTGAATTTGAAAAACATTGGACCTCTTCTTCAGCAATGCATTTCCCGGCAGGCGGGATGAAGAAGAGATATTTTCGCGGTATTAATTTAGCATGAAATTTAGTGACTTATCGAGGGCCGCCGACAGTAGCACCCCGCCCGGAACCGTTGATCCCGGTCCCGGGCAATCTCTGTGCTGACCGCACACACATATATATGTGTGTGTTCAGGGGCGGCGCCTTATTCCTCGATCGCTTCGCGGGCGATGCCGTCCAGCAGTTCCTGAATCACCTGCATCTCGCCCTCGGGGAAGGCACGGAAGCCGATGGTGATCTCTTCCTCGCCGGGGATCTGGGCGACGAAGATGTCATAGGGGCAGAACATGATGTTCATCGGGTCGACTTCCATCACCTGCCGCGACAGTTGCGCCGAGCAGAAGGAATAGACGTCAGCCTTTTCGAACAGAACGACGTCAGAGCCGACATCGGCGCGGGTGCGTTCCAGCATATCGCCCACGTGGCTGATGTGATCGACCACCAGACCGCGGTCGGTGATGGCGCTTTCCAGGCCAAAGGTCACGTCGTCAAAGGACAGCGTGGTTTTGTAGCTGACCATGCCTTCGGCCTGGGCGCTGGCGCCGAGGGACAGGGCGGTGGCCGTGGCGGCAACGGTGGCTGCGAAAAAATTCATGATATATCTCCCTTTTGTGAGCAAAGCTCGCTTGCCCGCCCCGGCGTTCCCCCTCAGTCTGGGGCAGGGCAGGCGGTGTCTGGGCCGCGCGCCTCACTGAATATATAGGTACATAGGAGTTTTTGCATGGGTATTGCGGCGAATGCCATAGAATTCCTGGCGCTTGCATTTGTTTTTGCGCTGGGGGCGGTCGGGCTGCTGTTGCTGGTCCTGTTTCTTGTGGACAGGCTTCAGACCGAGGATGCGATCCGGCGCAACTACCCTGTCATCGGACGCTTCCGGCATCTGTTCAGCACGCTAGGCGAATTCTTCCGTCAGTATTTCTTTGCCATGGATCGCGAAGAACTGCCGTTCAACCGGGCGCAGCGCGACTGGGTGAGCCGCGCCAGTGAGGGCAAGGGAAACACGGTCGCCTTCGGTTCAACCCGCAATACTTCGGTGCCGGGCACGGCGATCTTCGTCAACGCACCTTTCCCGCCCCTTGATGACCAATACGCCAGTTCCGAACCCATGGTGATCGGGGCAGGGGCACGGGTGCCCTATCTGGCGCCCTCCTTTTACAACATTTCCGGGATGAGCTACGGCGCCCTGTCACGCCCCGCTGTCCGGGCGCTCAGCCGCGGCGCGCGTGAGGCGGGCGTCTGGATGAACACCGGTGAAGGCGGGCTCAGCCCGTTTCACCTTGAGGGCGGCTGCGACATTGTTTTCCAGATCGGCACCGCGAAATACGGCGTGCGCGATGAACACGGCAACCTGAGTGACGAAAAGCTGTGCAAGGTGGCCGAACATCCGAACGTGCGGATGTTCGAACTGAAGCTGTCGCAAGGGGCCAAACCGGGTAAGGGCGGCATCCTGCCTGCGGCCAAGGTCAACGCCGAGATTGCCGAGATCCGCGGCATCCCCGAAGGCAAGGCGAGTATATCTCCCAACCGCCACCCCGAGATCGGAACGTTCGATGATCTTCTCGACATGATTTCTCATGTGCGCGAGGTCACGGGCAAACCGGTCGGGATCAAAACGGTGGTGGGCTCCGAAGCGGTGATGCGGGAAATGTTCATGAACATTGCCTCGCGCCCGGATGATGCGCCGGACTTCATCACCATCGATGGTGGCGAAGGTGGCACCGGCGCAGCCCCCATGCCGCTGATCGATCTGGTCGGCATGTCGGTGCGCGAGGCGCTGCCGATGGTCTGTAACCTGCGCGATGAATACGGGATGAAGGAGCGCATCCGCCTGATCGCCAGTGGTAAGCTGGTCAATCCGGGCGATGTGGCCTGGGCGTTGGCCGCAGGGGCCGATTTCGTGACCTCGGCGCGCGGCTTCATGTTCTCCCTTGGCTGCATTCAGGCGCTCAAATGCAACAAGAACACCTGCCCCACCGGTATCACCACCCATGATCCGCGCCTGCAAAAGGGTCTGGTGGTCGAGGATAAGGACAAGCGCGTGGCCCGGTTTGCCCGCGAGGTGATCCACGAGGTCGAAACCATCGCCCATTCCGTGGGGGTGGCCGAGCCGCGTCAGCTGCGGCGGCGCCACGTGCGCATCGTACAGGGGGATGGCACCTCCCGTCCGATGAACGAGATCATGCCAGGTTACAGTGCTATCGCGGAGTCGTGACAGGATATGTTTTGGTCCGTGGCCTCTCCCGCGCTAGCTCTGGTAACGAACATGGAAAAAGGAGCCCGCAATGGCACGTCGCTGGACCAATACCCTGACCGAGGCTGATATCACCCCCGAAGCGGCCTTCTGGAACCGCCGCCAGATCATGGCGGGCATGGCCGGGCTTGGGCTGAGCACGCTGGCGGGCGGCGCCAAGGCCGAGACGCTGGAGCCCAACAGCTGGGACGACGTGACCAGCTATTGCAACTTCTACGAATTCGGCACCGGCAAGGGCGATCCCGCAGCCTATGCCGGACAGATGACGACCGAACCCTGGAGCGTCCGGATCGATGGCATGGTTGACCGGCCCGGCGCCTATGACTTTCAGCAGATCCTCAGTGAGATGACGATCGAGGAACGCATCTACCGCTTCCGCTGTGTCGAGGCCTGGTCGATGGTGGTGCCCTGGAACGGATTCGAACTGGCGGATCTTCTGAATATGGCGGGTGTGCAGGAAGGGGCGAAATACGTGGCCTTCGAAACGCTCTATCGCCCCTCGGAAATGCCGGGCACCGCCTATCGGGTTCTGGACTGGCCCTACCGCGAGGGCCTGCGCCTTGATGAGGCGATGCATCCGCTGACCCTGATGGCCACCGGCATCTTCGGCAAACCGCTGCCGAACCAGAACGGCGCCCCCCTGCGTCTGGTGGTGCCATGGAAATACGGTTTCAAGTCGATCAAATCGGTGGTGCGCATCACCGTGACGGATCAGGAACCGCCCACCAGCTGGAACATGGCCAATGCCCGCGAATACGGGTTCTACAGCAACGTGAACCCAAAGGTGGATCACCCCCGCTGGAGCCAGGCCACCGAACGGCGTATCGGCGGCGGTCTTTTTGCAGGCCGGGAGCCGACACTGATGTTCAATGGTTATGAAAAAGAGGTCGCATCTCTTTACGAGGGGATGGATCTGGCCAAACACTTCTGATGGATGGCCTGAACCAGCTGCTGCGCCGTGTTCCGGTTTGGAGTGTCTATCTGCTGGGCCTCCTGCCGGCGCCGGGGCTGTTCTTTCTGGGGCTCACCGGCGGCCTTGGTGTTGAGCCGGTCAAGGCGCTGGAGCACGAATATGGCGAACTGGCGCTGAAGTTGCTGGTGGCGGTGCTGGCGGTGACCCCCTTGCGCCGTTACGCCGGGCTGAACCTGATGCGGTTCCGCCGGGCGCTGGGGGTCCTCTCCTTTATATATGTGCTGTGCCACCTTTTGGTGTGGCTGCTGCTGGATGTGCAGATCCCATCCCAGATTCTCGCTGATATCCTGAAACGTCCCTATATCACCATCGGCATGGCGGCCTTTGTGCTGCTCTTGCCGCTCGCGGTGACATCGAACAATGCCTCTGTGCGCCGACTCGGTCCGCGCTGGCGCATTCTGCATCGCCTGACCTATCCGGCCATTGCCCTTGGGGCGCTGCACTATGTGATGTTGGTCAAAGGGTTTCAGATCGAACCGCTGGCCTATCTGGCCGTGATTCTTACGCTTCTGGCCCTGCGCCTGCCCGTAATCCGCAGAAAAGCCACCACCTGATCGTGCCTCAGGCCCATCAAATCGCTTAAAACATGGGCGCATGAAGGTTTTTTGAAAAAACCGCCCGGAATCGAAAATTTCTGCTTGCGCCCTCCGGCCCTTAGGACTAGAACCCCCTTCACCGGCGGCGCTGAGGCGCTACGGGGCGCGGCGGAGACGCTGCTGACGGATCGGAAA